>JBBRLB010000195.1:0-8428 GCA_038231575.1 Opitutales bacterium
CCTTTCAGAACAACATCCGCTGGGCGGCGGAGCGCGCGAAACTCGACAAGCGCGTGACGCCGCACGTGCTGCGGCATTCGTTTGCGACGCATCTGCTGGAGAGCGGGGCGGACATCAGGACCGTGCAGGAATTGCTCGGGCACGAGAGCGTCGAGACCACGCAGATATACACGCACGTGATGCAGAAGCCGGGGCTGGGCGTGCGCAGTCCGCTGGATGGGTGATGCGCTGTGGGATGGATGATAGTGACCTGTAACTTGTGACGGCGGTGGGCGGGCCGCGGAGGACGGAGGTGGGCCGGATTATCCTTAATCCGCGGCGGCGCGGGATATCGCGCGCGTCGAGCGGTGCGTTGGGGAGAACGCGGCCGACCTCGGAGTGGCAGGCGTAAAGCCTGCCCTACAGGCCAATCCCAGAGGGTCAGGTTGCGAATCCTTCAGGTGATGCGCCGGAATCGACCGATCGGCTTTCTTTCAGCCGCGCCCGCTCCGGTTTGAGCCCGCGCCGCGTTCGCGGATTGCCTCGCCCGCCCCCAACGCTTCACTCGCGGCGTGAGAAAACTCCTCCTCGCCCTCGCGCTCGTCAGCAGCGCGCTCGCCACCCCCGACAAATGGACGAAGGACATCGATGCCTTCACCACCGCCGATCTCGGCCGGCCGCCGCCGCAGAACGCGGTGCTGTTCATCGGCAGCTCGACGATCGTGAAATGGAAAACGATCGCGCAGGATTTCCCCAAGGTCGCCACGATCAACCGCGGCTTCGGCGGCTCCGAACTCGCCGACAGCGTATTCTATCTCGACCGCATCGCGATTCCCTACCGCCCGCGCATCATCGTCGTCTACGCCGGCGACAACGATCTCTGGGCGGGCAAATCCGCCGAGACCGTCGCAGGCGATTTCGAGGCGTTCTGCACCAAGATCCACCCCGCCCTGCCGGCGACGCGCATTGTTTTCATCGGCATCAAGCCGAGTCCGTCCCGCTGGAAGATCCACGAGAAAATGGAGCAGACCAACGCGCTGATCGCCGCCTACTGCGCGAAGGACAAGCGGCGCGCGTTCCTCGACGTGTGGAAACCGATGCTCGATGCCAAGGGCGAACCGCGCTCCGAATTTTTCGTCACCGACCTGTTGCACATGAACCCGGCCGGCTACGCGCTCTGGACTCCGCTGCTCGCGCCGCTGCTCAAGGAATAGCTCGCACGCCCGCGAACAGCTCTCAAACCTTCGCGGCACAAAAGCTCCCTGCACCGATGCTGCCGGCTCCTCGTTTGATTAGATGGATTAGCGCTCTCACGGTTTCCTTCCTGGTCATCATGACGCTCGCCCGCGTCGGCACATATGTCGTATTCGTGCACGATCGTGTGCCGCTGGGGCAAAGCTGGGCGGGTTTCTGGCTCGGGCTTCGATTCGACTTTCGCATCGTGGCCAGCGCGATGCTGCCGTTGTTGGTGTTCGGCGGTATGTCGTTCCTCGACGTTTTCCGCTCCACCTTTGGACGTCGATTTTGGCTGACACTGCTCGGTGGGTTCACGGGAGCGCTATTGGTTTTCTACGTCAGCGATTGGCTACACTATCGCTACCTGAGCCAGCGGTTAAACGCGTCGGTGCTCGGTTATTTGCAGGACGCGAAGATCTCCGGTGGCATGGTCTGGCAAACTTATCCCGTCGTGCGATTGGTTTTGTTCATCGTCGTCGCGTTGGTCGGGTTCATGTCGCTCGTGAGATGTTTGCACCGCCGTGCCGCAGCCGATCCGGTAACCCTGCGTCGGGCCGCGCGCGTGACATGGTATGTGGTCACGGTGTTCGTCTGTCTGCTGGGCATCTTCGGCCGCGCGGGGCAATATCCGCTGCGGTGGAGCGACGCCTTCAATCTCCGCAACGACGCGCTCGCGAACCTCGCGCTGAATCCCGTGCAGTCGTTTCTCAGTTCACTGGACTTCCGCGCGTCTGGCTTCGAGGTCGCGAAGGTGCGCGAACACTATGCGTTCATGAGTTCCTACCTTGGCGTCGATGCGCCAAACGCGGAGACACTCTCCTTCGAGCGTCGGATTCCCGCCCGCCCGGGCGAGCCCACGAGCCGACCCAACGTCGTGCTCGTGATCTGCGAGTCGTTCAGCGCCTACAAAAGTTCGATGTGGGGCAACCCGCTCGACACGACGCCGTTTTTCAAAGGCCTGTGCCAGGACGGATTGTTTTTCGACAACTACTACACGCCGACCTATGGCACCGCGCGCGGTGTATGGGCCACCATCACCGGCATCCCCGACGTGGAACCGGTCGAAACCGCCAGCCGCAATCCTGCGCTCGTCGACCAGCACACCATCATCAACGATTTCACCGGTTACGAAAAATTCTACTTCATCGGTGGCAGTTCGAGCTGGGCGAACATCCGCGGCCTGCTGACCAACAACATCAAAGGTCTCCACCTCTACGAGGAGGACAGCTATAAATCGCCGCGCGCCGACGTGTGGGGCATCAGTGACAAGAATCTTTTCCGCGAAGCGAACGCCGTGCTCGCCGCGCAAACGCCACCATTCTTCGCCGTCATCCAGACGGCCGACAACCACCGGCCCTACACGATTCCGAAGGAGGACATGAATGAGTTTTCGCTCCTCGATGTTTCCGCCGAGAAATTGAAACAGTGCGGCTTCGATTCACTCGAGGAGATGAACGCGTTTCGCTACACGGATTATTGCTTCAAGAAATTCTTCGAGCTCGCCCGCCAGTCGCCGTATTACGCCAACACGATTTTTATTTTCACCGGCGACCACGGCATCGACGGCAACGCCGGCACGATGTTTCCGCCCGCGTGGACCGACCAAGCGCTGACCTCTTTCCACTGCCCGCTGTTATTCTACGGACCGAAGTTGATTCCCGCGCAGCGCCTGCACGCCGTCGCCTCGATGGTGGACATCCTGCCGACGCTCGCCGGCCTCGTGAACATCCCCTACCGCAACAACGCCCTCGGCCGCGACCTGCTCGCGCAACAGCGCCGCGACGGCGGCCGCGACAACGCCGCCTTCATCATCGACCGGCACGAAAATCTGATCGGCGTGGTGAAGCAGCAGCACTTCGCGCGTCACCGCCTCGACGAGACGCAGCCAGAATTGGTCTGGGCCGACTTCACCGCACCTGTCCCCGCGACGATCACCCCACCGCCCGAAGATTATCAGCAGATCGCCAACGCGCTTTTCGAAACCTCGCGCTACCTGCTCTTGAATAATAAAAGAAGCGCGGCTGAGAAATAAATAGTCTGCGCTGCTCGCGAAGGAATTCACTGCAAGGAGACCGGAGCCGAATCGCCAGTGGCAACCGCACGCGTTGCACGAAGCGTCCGCACGCCGCAGGGCACGAGTGCGCCCAGCGCATAAAACGATACCAACGGATCGAGCAGGTAGTCCCAAAGATTGGTGGACTCATACCACCGCACGGACCAAGCGACGGTCGCGAGCGCGAGGCAGACCGCAAGCAAGTTGATTCGCGCGAACCACGCCGCCAGCGCCACCGCGAAAATCCCGCTCACAAACCACAGCGATCCGTAGCCCAAGCGATAGGGATCAAATCGCCCGATCCCGAGAGCCATTGGATAAAGCACGATTGCCGCCACCGCCACAAACACGAGCGCCTTGAACCGCGCGCGGCTCTCGGCCGGCGCCCCGCCGGTGAGACGGCGGAACGTCGCGCCGCCCAGAAGGACGAGCGTAGTGATACTCAAGTCACCGAACGCTCCCCGCACCCCCGCCGCGGCCGACAGCGCGCCGAACGGCGTGAGAGATAAAATCATCACCACAAAAAACAATCCGCTCAACCGCGCCCGCGAAAGCCGCCGCCCGCCGGGCAACGCGACGACGATCGCTCCGAGTGCGAGCGCGATTCCCGTGAGTCCAGTGAAGTCAGTGAAGCGCGGCATCGGGATTTATTTCAACCACCGATCGAGCTGCGCTTGATCGAAGCGGACATGTTTGATGAAGGCCTCGTTCCACGTGTAGACGAGATGGTAGTCGCCGCTCTTTGTCCGGATGAGACTCGGATAAGAAAACTCAAACGAGTAGCCGTGCTTCGAAAACATCTGGCGCGTGACCGACTCCGCCATTTTCGCGGTGTCCGTCACCGTTGCATCCGTCGCGCGCGCCAAGTTTTCGATCGCGGCGGTGTAGCGCGCGATATTCAAACCCTCCGCCTCAACCGCTGACTGATCCTCCACGCGGTAGATCGTTTTCCAACTCGTGCCGCCGTCGCTCGAGACCGCGAGCGTCAGCGCGTTGCGATCGTCCTCGCTGTTGTTGAGGGCGACCAGCAGCCGGCCGTCCGGCATCGAGAGACCGGTCAGCGCCGCATTCGAGTTCGCGAGCGGCGACTTCACCGGCGGCGTCCAACTCTGCCCCGCGTTTTCCGTCGCCGTAAGCATCACGCGATTGGGCCGCGTCTTCCCCGCATAGCGCATCAGCACGACCGCGCGACGCTCGTCCTCGATCATGACGACCGGTTGCAGGCAATCGCGGCCGGAACTCAGCCGCACGCTGTCGATTACCGACACCGCTTCGTCCAGCCGCAACAGTTCGCCGAATTTCCCGACGAACTCAGCATGCACTGGCAACCCCATCGTGCCATCCGCGTAGGCAAACGCCGGACTTTTCACGAGCGTGCTCAGGTTGAAAAACGGCGACGTGATGATCCGCCGCGCCCGGCTCCACGTCTCGCCGTCATCGCTCGAAGTCATCGTCGTGATCGAGCTGCCAGCCCACCCACCGAGGGAAACCGTCACATAAAATAATCGCAGCGATCCGTCAGCCGCGCGCGCCGCGACGGGATTGCCCAGTTTCTTCACGTAGCGAAACAGATCGCGTTGCGTGGTCTCGCGACTCGCCACCGTTCTTTCCGGACTCCATTTCTCTGCGCCCGGATCATAAACCGCCGTCTGAATCGTCACGTCCTGCGTGCCTTCGTCAGAGCCCGCATACCAAAACGCGCGGATTTTGTCTCCGCCGAGTTCGATCAGCGAAGCCGCGTGAGTGTGGACGAACAGTCGGGTCGAAACGAAGTCGCTGCGCAAATCGTGCGAGGCACCCGCCACTGGCATCATCGTCGCTGGCGGCGATATCGCGCCCATCGCCGCGCGACCCGTCGGCAAAAACGTCGCCGGTGGTGGGCGGCGAATGCTCGCAATCACGCCCGCGCCCAACGCCACCACGACCAGCCCCAGGGTCGCATAACTCCTCGAACCGCCCGCGTCAGAAAAAAACTTCGCGGGCGTAAGGTGGAATTTCATGCGCGAACAGGCGGGAACTCAATGTCCGGGACGGGCTCGTCGGGTTGCGAGAAAAAACGATCTCCAGTCTGCGGGATTGCCCACAGCGTATTCGTGGCTTTCGTGTGTTTCGTGGTTCCTCCCTCCGCACCGCCCACGCAACGCCTCGTCCAGCAAATCGCCTTCATAGCCGAGTGCGACAAGCTGAAAGAAATTTTCCGCCAGACGATCAACTCCAAGAGTCGCCGCGCTGAGAACGACGCCGAGCACTCGTGGGCGTTCTGCCTCTGCGTCATGGTTCTCGCCGAGCACGCCAACGAACCGATCGATGTCCTGCGCGTTTTGAAGATGGGTCTCATCCACGACCTCGTGGAAATCGATGCCGGCGACACGTTCGCCTACGACACCGCCGCCGTCGTCGGCCAACACGACCGCGAAGCCCGCGCGGCCGATCGCATCTTCGGCCTCCTGCCCGCCGATCAAGCGAGTGAATTTCGCGCGCTGTGGGACGAGTTTGAAGCGCGCGCGACGCCCGAGGCGAAATTCGCCCACGCCTGCGATCGGTTCCAGCCGATGCTGCTCAACGCCCGCAGCGAGGGTGGCAGTTGGCGCGCCCACGGCATCACGCACGACAATGCCCAGCGTCGCGCAGCACCCGTCGCCGACGGCTCGACTGTGCTCTGGGAAAACATCGAAGAGATGCTGCACGACGCCGTCGCCGCGGGTCATCTCGCGCCCACACCCAAATCGTAGCCCGGTCATCCGGACCGGGCGTCCGAGCCAAGCGCGGGCCGAATGCCCGCGCGACGTCACGCGGCATCGAGCCATCGCCAAGTCGGACTGTCCGCGCCGGGCTCGCGTATCCCGGCTCCCGTCGGCCCGTCATGCGGGTTACATCTTCTCCATGACTAAACGCCTTGGTCTGTTGGTTCTGCTGGCTGCCGTCTCGGTTCGCGGCCTCATCGCAGGGCCTGAGCCCGCCTCCCTCGCGAAGGCTGACACCCTCCCCTCCGATTGGATCGATCCGCAAACGGGTCACCGCGTCATCCGCCTCTCGCCCGACACCGGGGGATCGAGTCTCTATTTCCACCAGCACGCCTACACGCCGGAAGGCGACAAGCTCATCCTCCGCGGTGCGGGCGGCATCGCGACCGTCGATCTCTCCACGCTCGGAAAATCCCCACCGAAGTTCGAAGTCGTCCTCGCCGGCCAGGCCCCGATCGCGACAGCGTGGAAAACCCGCGAGGCCTACTACGTGGATCGCGCCACCGGCTCGATCATGGCGGTGCATCTGGACACGAAGGCCACGCGCCTCGTCATCAAACTCCCGCCGCAGGCCGCGGGTCGCGGCACCGCCTACGCGGTGAATTGCGATGAATCCCTCCTTGTCGGCATCGCCGCCGACCCCGACGGCAAAACGATCCCGCGCACGCCGCCGCCCAATGGCAACGGCGGCACGCTCGAGGCCAATTGGGCCAGCGGCACGCCCAAGATGATCTACACGGTCAACCTCAAGAGCGGTGAGTTCAAAGTCGTGCACCGCGAGAACGACTGGACGAATCACTTGCAGTGCTCGCCGACCGATCCGTTGCAGATTCTTTTCTGCCATGAAGGCCCGTGGCACTTCAACGATCGCACGTGGACGGTCCGCGCCGACGGCACGCCCGCCCGCCTGCTCCACGAGCGCACGATGAACATGGAGATCGAGGGCCACGAGTTTTTCAGCCCGGACGGCAAATCCATCTGGTATGATCTCCAGACCCCGCGCAGCGCGGTCTTCTGGCTCGCCGGCATCGATCTCACGACCGGCCATCGCACGTGGTATAACTTGAAGCGGGAGGAATGGTCGGTGCACTACAACCAGTCGCCCGACGGCAAACTCTTCGCCGGCGACGGCGGCGGTCCCGGCAGCGTGGGCGCGCGCGGACCCGACGGCGAGGATCTCAAAGGCAACGGCCAATGGATGTATCTCTTCCGGCCTGTGATGGTCCGCGGCAATTCGTTCCGCGACAAAAAGGATCTCATCGACACCGGTTACTTCAAATCCGAGCGACTCGTCGACATGTCGAATCACAGCTACAGCAAGGAAACCGGCGTGGAGCCGAATCTGACCTTCACCCCCGACGGTAAGTGGCTCATTTTCGCCGGCAATTTCCATACGAATCCCGGTGGGGGCAAACGCGCCCTCACGCACACCTACGCCGTGGAAATCGCCAAGCACGATGCCTCCCATTAGTTTCCGTCTCGTTCTCCTCGGCGCCCTGCTGCTCGCGCCACTCCGCGCCGAGATCGAGTTCACGGGCATTTTCGTGACGTCGAAGCAAAGCCAGTTTGCGCTCACCGAAAAATCGTCGGGCGAAACCGTCTGGCGCAAAATCGGCCAGAGTTTTGGCGGCGCCGAAATCACGGACTACGATGCCAAGGGCGACACGCTGACGTTGCGGCAAGACGGCACGACGCTGCGGTTGCGACTTAAGGATGCCAAAGTGAAAACCGCTCGCGTCGAAATCGCCGGCACGTTCTCGCTCGGGCCCACCGAAAACACGGAGGTCATCCGCGGCACCCTGGTGTTCGATCAGGAAAATATTTTCCCCTTGAGCGAGGGGCTCGTCTGTCGCGTCACACCCAGCCTCCGCCCCGACGGCAACATCCTGTATCGCGCTTTTTTTGAGCAAACCGGACCGGACGGAAAAGTGGAAAAACTCAGCACGCCCTCCATCATCGCCCTGCCCCACACGCCTTTCTCGATTCGCATCGGCGACCTCGGATTCTCTTTTACCCCCAAACCCCTTTCTTCTCCATGACACCCCGCCGCCGCTCGCTGCTTTGCCTGTCCGCACTTTTTGCCACGTCGCTTGCCGGCGCCGCCGACTCGCCCGTCGCGGCGAGGGAGCCGGCCACGGACTGGATCGATGCGGACACCGGGCACCGCGTCGTCCGCCTCTCGCGCGAGGCGGGGACCGCCAGCCTCTACTTCAATCAAAACGCCTACACGCCCGACGGAAAAAAACTGATCGTCACGACGCCCGGCGGCATCTCGACCATCGATCTCGCGACGCACGCGATTGAGCAGGTCGTCGCCGGCGACGTCCGCATCATCATGGCGGGACACAAGACCGGCGACGTCTACTACACGAAGCGCGACGGCGCGGAGACCTTCGTCTATGCCACGAAGATCGCG
>JBBRLB010000196.1:0-8021 GCA_038231575.1 Opitutales bacterium
AGGCCTATAACCCGCCCCCGCGAATGCGAAAAAATGTTCGAGCCCGCTTCGAAGACCCGCCCTCCTCTTTTTATGCGCCTACCCCCGCTGTGCCTCGGCATCTTCGCTCTGACTGCCTCGCTCCACGCCGCCACGATCCACCACTTCGCCGGCAACGGCACCAAGGGTTCCGCGGGTGATGGCGGCGCCGCCACCGCCGCCCAGCTCGCCGACCCTGGCGGCATTGCGCGCGGGCCCGACGGTGCACTCTACATTTGCGACACCGCGAATCATCGCATCCGCAAAGTCACGCCCGACGGAAAAATCTCCCTCGTCGCGGGCACCGGTGAAAAAGGTTTTTCCGGTGACGGCGGTCCCGCCACTTCCGCGAAACTCTCCGAGCCCTACGAAGTCCGCTTCGATCGCGCGGGAAATATTTATTGGGTCGAGCGCCTCAGCCACAGCGTCCGCCGCGTCGACCCGAAAACCGGCATCATCACGACCGTCGCCGGCACCGGCAACGCCACCGGCGGCTTCTCCGGTGACGGCGGTCCCGCCACCGCCGCGCAGCTCAATCAACCTCACAGCATCGGCTTTGATCGCGCGGGCGATCTCTACATCGCCGACGTCTCAAACCACCGCGTGCGTAAAGTCGCGATGAGGACCGGCATCATCACGACGCTCATCGGCAACGGCAAACGCGACGCCACCCCCGATGGCGCCAAGCTCAGCCCCGACACGCCCGTTGCCGGCCCGCGCGCCCTCGACTTCGATCGCGACGGCGCGCTCTGGCTCGCCCTCCGCGAAGGCAACGCCGTCTACCAACTCGATCTCGCCAAGGGCACGATCCACCTCGTCGCCGGCACCGGTGCGAAGGGTTTTACCGGCGATGGCGGCGACGCAAAGCTCGCGACCTTCAACGGCCCGAAAGGCATCGCGGTCGCGCCGAACGGAAATGTCTACGTCGCCGACACCGAGAATCACGTCATCCGCATGATCGACGTGAAGCGCGGCATCCTCGCGACCGCCGCCGGCACCGGCACGAAAGGCGACGGCGCCGAAACCGATCCGCTTAAGTGCGCGCTCAACCGCCCGCACGGCGTCTTCGTCGACACCGACGGCGCGCTCTACATCGGCGACACCGACGCCTACCGCGTGCGCGTAGTGCGGTAACATTCCTCCCGACGTTTCGTCTTTCACCGCGATGCGCCTCCCCACCCTCGCTCTCGCGCTGCTCGCGCTGACCGGCACCGCCCTCGCGCAAACCCCACCGCCACCCGCGAAACGCCTCCCACCCGCCGGGATCGCCATCCCGGAAAAAGACCGCATAGAACTCACGGCGGGCGCCGCCGCCCTGCGCCAGGAGATCGAGGCGCTGCGTCGCTCCATTCCGGCCGACAACGCGCGCGAACTCACCCTGCTGCCCGACGTGGAAATTTTCCACAAGGCCGTCGATTGGGCGCTGCGCTACGACGAGTTTTTTGCCGCCAAGGAAGTCGACTTTGCGCGCCACCTCCTCGCGGAAGGACACGACCGCGCGCAGCATTTTCGCGACGCGGAAAAACCGTGGCTCGTCGCAACCGGGCTCATCGTGCGCGGCTACCGCTCGAAGCTCGACGGCTCCGTCCAACCTTACGGCCTCGTGGTGCCGAAGAATTGGAAGCGGGATCAGCCGGGCCGGCTTGAAGTGTGGCTGCTCGGCCGCGGCGAGAAGCGCACCGAGCTCGCCTTCCTTGCCGAACGCGAAGCGAAGCCGCCGGAGGTTGTGCCGAAGGACACGCTCGTGCTGATTCCGTATGGCCGCTATTGCAACGCCACGAAGTTCGCCGGCGAGGTCGACGTATTCGAGGCGATGGACGACGTCCGCGCGCACTACGCCATCGATCCGCTGCGCACGAGCGTTGCCGGCTTCTCGATGGGTGGCGCGAGCGTGTGGCATCTCGCGGTCCACCACTCGGGGCTCTGGAGTTCCGCGTCGCCCGGCGCCGGCTTCGCCGAGGCCGCCATCTACACGAAGGCGTTTGCGCCCGGCAAAATCCCGCCGACGTGGTGGGAGCAGAAACTCTGGCATTGGTATAACGCGACCGACGTCGCCGGAAATTTGTTCAACGTCCCCACCATCGCCTACAGCGGCGAAATCGATCCGCAGAAACAGTCCGCCGACCTCATGGAGGAGGCGATGGCGAAGGAGGGACTGAAGCTTGAGCGCTTCATCGGCCCGCAGACAGCCCACAAATACGAGCCGGCCACGAAGGAAAAACTTGTCGCGCGCCTCGAAACAATAAATGCGAGCGGGCGCCCACCAAAGGCGCGCGAAGTGAGTCTGACCACTTACAGCCTGCAATATCCCGGCGATAGTTGGGTGCGGATCCTTGCAATGGAAAAGCAATGGGAGCGAGCGGACGTTCACGCGATTTTAAGCACCGACGGAACTGGAACCATCACGACGAAGAACGTCACGGCGCTGGCGCTTGGCGAGGTGCTGCCGGGTCGGCAGGGATATCGCCCCGTTTTTATCGATGGCCAGAAGGTCACGACTGGCCCCAATCAAACTGATTTCATCGGAGTGTTTAAGGTTGCAGGGAAATGGACGGCCTCGCCGTCTGCGCGTTTTATTCAACCGCACAAGGGACCCCAGCTCAATGGACCGATTGACGATGCTTTCATGCGTGAATTCATTTTCGTTCGTCCCACCGGAAAGCCGCTCAATGAAAAGGTTGGCGCGTGGACGAACGCCGAGCTCGAACACGCATCCAAAATGTGGCGGGATATTTTTCGTGGTGTTGCACCCGCAGTCGATGACATCGCTCTCTCAAAAAGCGACCGCTTACGGAAGAATCTCATTCTCTGGGGTGACCCATCTTCAAACAAGGTCATCTCTGAAATTATTGATCGGCTCCCGATCACTTGGACGGCAGACAAAATTATCTTCCGAGGCCAAGCCTACGACGCCGCGCATCACGCACCAATCTTCATTTTTCCAAATCCACTCTCACCAGAGAACTACATCGTGCTCAATAGCGGCATGGACTTTCGCGATGATGCCTACGGCACCAATGCGCTCCAGATTCCGAAACTCCCCGACTACGCCATCGTCGATCTCAACACGCCGCCCGGCCCCAAATGGCCCGGCAAGATCGTCGACGCCGGTTTCTTTGACGAGGAGTGGAAGTAAGCCGATTTCGTTGTAGGCCCGGCCGTTGGCCGGGCATCTCAGTCGACGCCCGGGTCTCCATCACAGCGCGTGCCGCGTCGGTAGCTTGTCCAAAATTTTTTCCCGCTGCGCCGCGGTTAGTGCCGGGCATTTCTTCACGAACGCGATCGCCTCGTCCGGCTTTTCCCGCGCCCAAATCAGCACGACGTGCTCGAACGCCGCCGCCCGCAGCGCCGCATCCTGAATCAGCGCCGCGCCCTCAAGTGCGAAACGGCGGTTCACATAGCGGTAAGTCGTGTCCGTCGCGAAGAGCCACGCGATTTGATCGAAGTCGGCGTTCGGCGCGTGTTGCTGCAGCCAGCCGGCCGCCGCCTCCACATCGCGATCTGTCCAGCGGGAAAAAATCCGTGTGATCGCGTCAAGCCGCACGCCACGCCGCGGGAATTTTTCCGCCCACGCCATCGCCGCCGCGGGATCGGTTTCCGCCCAGAGCGCCGCGATCGAGGCCAGCGTGAAATTGGGCGACTCCGCGTCGGGCAGCGTCTGCAGCCACGCCAGCGTCGCTGCCGGCGACGTAGCCCGCAGCTTCGTGCGCGCCTCGCGCTCGAGCGCGACGTTGTCGTCGGCGGCGGTGATGAGCAGCGGCTTCGCCGTCGCGAGATCGAACCCGGCGTCGAGCTTCTGCGCCGTCACTTCTTTGTGCTCCACGTAATCGTCGCCCATCGGCGCGCCGACGACCGCCTTGCGATACAGCCCCCACTTCGGTCGATACTCGTCGGCGTCGGGCCGGGAAAGTTCGATGCCAGTCCGGCCTTGAAACGGGTCGCCGTTGACCGAAGCCAGCAACGCGCCGTTTGCCGTGCGCGACGTCTTGATGATGAGCCGCACCGTCTGCCACGCGCCCGGCTTCCACGAAAATTCGCGCGCGACGATCTTCGCGCCGACCGGGTTGGCCTCGACCGTCGCCCTGTCACCGTGGATCGAAAGGGTCACGAGCGGCGCGCCGCTGTCGCCGTTCGTCGCCTTCAGTTGAAACACATGGCAGAAACCCGCCGTGCCGCGAAACTCCGGGTTCGTGCGCCACGTGGTGCGATAGAAAAAAATGTCGCCGTCCCGTTGGTGCGGCCCGAGCCCCTTCACTTCCGCGCGCTGGCGATCCTTGTTCTGCGTGTCGCGGTCTCCATCCCACCACTCGGCAGTGAAACGGTTGGTCATCCGAAAGGTCCCGCCGCCGACGTCGGTGATGTTCACGAAGCCATCCAGCAGGAATTTTTCAGTCGCCGGAAAATACTTCACCAGCGGCTCCTCGATCGCCTCGAAGCTGCTGAGTCCCGTCGCGGTAACCGCGAACGACGCCAGCGACATCGCGTGCACCACGCACGCACCACGCACCAAAAGAGGAAGCAGTTTCACGACAGGAAAAGACGGAGCAACACCCGCAACGTTGCGCTTCCGTCGCGAACGTCAATGCACGTCGCTCAGAGACAAGCCGGATGCGTTCGCCTTTTTTCGTTGGCATCTCGAGCAGCGCGCCGCGCATGCGCTCGGGGGCGGCACCCTCGCGCGCGATGGCGCCGGAAGCGTCGCCCCACGGATTTTTCAGCCGGCACGCGGTGATCACGAAGGCGCCGCGGGCGCGCCGCGTGAAGGTTGCATCCCATTCGGGTGGCCAGGCGGGAAAGACGCGAAGCACCGGCTCGCCGGCAGGCGCGGAACGAAGCATCCGCAAATTGATCGAGAGCGGCTCCGGCTGCGCCCGCTGGTCGTCGAGTTCGACGGCCATCACGTCGTCCAGCGGCGTCGCCACCACGCGCGCGGTTACGCCCCGGCCCGCGAGCGTCGCGATCGCGTCGGTAGACGGAGAGGTGCTGCGGACCGTGCTCCGCGGTGAACACGTCCTCCCCCGTCCCGCCGAATTCGACATCAACAAAACCACAACCACCCATGTAGTCGGAGTTGCGCTCGGGAAAACTGTTCGACGCGGCGCTGATCGGCTGCACGTCGACGCGGTTGATTTGGAGTTTCAACGCCGTCGGCGTTGTCCACACCAGCGAGCCCATCCGGCCGTTGCCAACGGGCAACCCGTCCTCGCTGCGCTCGACCGGCGCCGGGTAATCGAGGTCCGCGCGCGAGATCAGCGCGCGCCGTTCGGCCTCGCTCGGCGCCGCATGCAGGGCCACGGCCAAGCCGCAGACACTCGCGGCAGAAAGACGACGAAACAGGTTCATGGGGTTGGGCCGAGCAGATCGGTTCGGCGCCTCGCGCACAATCGCCACCGCACTTACATGGATAAAATTCTGCGCGGCTTAACGGCATAAGCGCAAAACCTCTGGCTGCCCACCCCTCCGTCGAAGCAGTGTCGCGGCATGAATCGCCTCAACCTCGCGCGTGTTCTTCGCGTTCTCGCCCTCTCCCTTGCGACCGTCTTTCCCGCCCTCACCGCCCCGGCCCTGAACGCGGCCGAAGGGGCCCGGCTTACGCTGAATTTCAATCCCGACTGGCGCTTCCTCAAGGAGGACCCCGCCGGCGCGCAGGCTCCCGGCTTCGACGACAAGGCGTGGGCCATGGTCTCCGCGCCCCACACCTACAACGACGTCGACACCTTCGACAACTGGTCCACGCCCGGCCACCGCGGCGAACAACTCCAGTGGAGCGGCCGCACCTGGTATCGGAAAACGTTCCACGCGCCCGCGGCGTGGAACGGGAAAAAAATCTTCATCGAATTCGAGGCCGCGCGCCAAATCGCGGAAGTTTATCTCAACGGCGAAAAGCTCGACGTCGCGAAGACCGGCTTCACGCCGTTCGGCTTCGATCTCACGCCGCATCTCAAAATCGGCGCGCCCAACGTCCTCGCCGTGATGGTCGACAACCGCTTCATGAAAGATCCGCTCGATCCGGCCACAGAGGCCGAGATCGCGAAGCGCAACGGCACCACGGCCGCCCCCCTCAGCTCGATCGCCAATCCCAATCTGGGCGAGCTCTCGAAAAAAGTGAATGAGACGATCCCGGAAAACCTCGACGATCTCCAGGCCGACCAGATCCCGTGGAATAATCCACACTGGCATCCCGCGCACGGCGGACTCTACCGCAACGTCCGCCTCATCGTCACCGACCCGCTGCACATTTCGCTGCCGCTCTATTCGTTTCTCCAGACCGCCGGGCCTTACGTCTACGCGACCGAGATTACCCCCGCGTCGGCGCAGATTGGCGTCGAAGTGCCGGTGCAAAACGAACGCACGAAAAGCGAACACGTCGAACTGCGCGCCGAGGTCTTCGACGCTGCCGGCAAATCCGTCCTCACGCTCACGCAGTCCCAGCCGGTCGCCGCGGGCGCCAAGGCCGCGTTCAAGCTTTCCGGCTCGCTGCCTTCGCCGCGCCTGTGGGAGCCGGCCTACCCGCACCTCTATCGGGTGGTCTGCACGCTACGCGCCGGCGGCGAAACGATCGACACCACCGAAATTCCGCTCGGCATCCGCGCGGTGCGCTGGGACGCCGCCGGATTTTTCCTCAACGGCTCGCACCTGAAACTCCACGGCTGGGGTCAGAAGCCAACCGATGAATGGGCCGGCCTCGGCAACGCTCAACCCGACTGGCTGCATTTCTATACGCTCAATCTCATGAAAGAGGCTGGCGGAAATTTCGTGCGCTGGGGCCACGCGGCGACCGGCCCGGCGAGCATCGCCGCCGGCGATCGCCTCGGCATTATCGCGCTCCAGCCTGGCACCGACGGTGAGTCCGACACGGTAAAAGCCGCATGGAAACTGCGCGCGATGGCGTTTCGCGATCTGGTGATTTATTTCCGCAACAACCCCTCGATTCTGATCTGGGAGGGCGGCAATCAGAAAGTCTCGCGCGAGCATGCCGCCGAGTTGCGCGGTTACATGGACAAATACGATCCGCATGGCGGCCGCGCCTACGCGCACCGCCGCGCGGATGCGATCACGGCGGAGTTCATGCATGTGGGCGTCGGCACCGAGGGCGGCCGCGAGATCGCGCGCCTGCCCGTCGTCGAGGGCGAATACGATCGCGAGGAATCGCCGCGCCGCGTGTGGGACGACAAGTCGCCGCCCAACTTCGGCTACCCCGAGGCGAAGGGCATGACCTATCAGCTCACCTCCGAGCAATACGCCGCCAACCAGGTGAACCAATACATGAAGAAACTCGGCGCGCCCGAGCACAGCGGCGGCGCGAACTGGATTTTCTCCGACTCGACGAGCGGCGGCCGCGTGCCCGCCGAAGTCGCGCGCGCCGGCGGCGAAGTCGACGGAGTGCGTCTGCCGAAGGAAGCCTACTATGTCTGCGCCGCGATGTGGCGCGACGATCCGCAGGTGCACATCATCGGGCACTGGACCTATCCTGCGGGCACGAAGAAAAATGTTTTCGTCGCGTCGAACGCCGAGAGCATCGGAATCTTCGTCAACGGCCAGTCGCTCGGCCACGGCACCGTCTCCGACAAATATCTTTATACGTTCAAGGACGTCGTCTTCGCGCCGGGCGAGATCAAGGCCGTCGCCACGAGCGGCGGGCGCATCGTCGCCACGCATCTGCTGCGCACGGCAGGAGCGCCCGTCGCGTTGAAGGTCTCGACCATTACCGCGCCCGGCGGCCTGCGTGCCGACGGTGACGACATCGCGTTGATCGATGTCGAGGCGGTCGATGCGAATGGCAACCGCTGTCCGACCGTGCAGCAGCGCGCGGACTTCGAGACGACCGGCCCGGCGGTGTGGCGCGGCGGCTACAACAGCGGCAAAATCAATTCCACGAACAACCTCTTCCTCGATCTCGAAGCGGGCATTAACCGCGTCGCCGTGCGCGCCACGCGCACCGCCGGAAAAATTACCGTGAAGGTAAAGAGCGAAGGCCTGCGTGACGCCAGCATCACGATTGA
>JBBRLB010000197.1:0-8016 GCA_038231575.1 Opitutales bacterium
TCGGTTTCAAGCATGCCCTTGCTCACGCGCACCAGGCGCTCGGGACTCGCGCCGATAAAACTTTGCCCGCGGCCATTAGCACGGGAGAAAGCGTAGCAGTCCGGGAAACGCTGGCGGAGGCCATTGAGCACGCGCAGCGGATGCAGGGGCTCACCCGCCGTGAGTTCGATGGCGCGGGCGAGGACGATCTTTCGAAACTCGCCGGCCGCGATGCGCTCAAGTCCACGCGCCACCGCCGCGCGGTAGTCACCGGTTTCGCGGGTTTGAATGGGAGGCGCGATGCCGTCACCGCGCGTGCTGACGTTGCGCGGTGACGGCATCGCGTCGCCATTGGCAGCGTCCATATAACTGAAATTTCGAAACTTCCCGTGCGCCCGCCAGACTCGTTCGCTCAGCGCGACGAGATCCGAATCCGCGGTCACCAGGAGATTCGCCACGGCCGTGGTGGTGGCCCCGGCGCGTGCCACCTGCCAGCGCGGCACGAACACGCTCGCGGCCGGAAACGGTTCGCCCGGCTCCGTGTCGTCACGAAACGTGAAGCTCGCAAAAAAGTGCGGCCCGCCGAATGGCGCCGCCACGTCACCGACCGCGATCGTCTCGGCCAGGGTTTCATCGATGAAGCGTTGCACGCTGGCAAAGCGATCCCGGCCGGTCGCTTCGTGGGCCACGGCGACTTCCGCTCCGGCCACCGCGCTCTCGATGCCCGGACGCTCCGTGTAGAAGTGCGGCTCGGCCGGCTCGAAAATCGATTCGAGCACGGCGAGTGGATCGAGGGCATCGACGGCCAGCGAGATGCTCACCAACTTCGGCCGGCCCGCGCGCACCGCCGCCTCGCGGCACTGGGCGAGAAACGCGCGCAGGGCATCGGGCGTGGCGTTTTGGGCCGGATTGAGCGGGAGGATCGTCATTTCAGCGCTTTCGTTTTCCGCTTAATCTTTCGCTTTCGCGAGGCGCACGAAGCGGAAAAAATAAAGAGCAGGACGAAGGAGGAAGATTAAACGGATTTCGCGGGCGCCTTCTCCGGCGGGGCGGGACGCGGGAACAGCACGAGCGCCTCGGCGACTTTCGCGCCGTTCAGTTTCGTGCCCCACTCGAGTTCCGCCCGCCAATCGGCGCCCGGTGTGTAGCCCAGCACGCCGTCAATTTTCGCGGTGGTCGCAGGCATCACATGCTGGAGCAGCGCGACCGCAAGGCGCAGCGCCTCGGCCATCGTCGCGAGCGACGTGCGCAAGAGCGCCTGGTCTTTCGCCTCGGTGGATTTGCCGAGTTTCCACGGCGCACGCTTCTCGATGTAGGCGTTGGTCGCAGTGACGAACTGCATCGTCCGCTCCAGCGCGACGTGAAACTGAAAGCCCTCGCAGAGCGGCACGACTTCATCGCGCGTCTTGGTCCACAGCGTGTGGACTTCGCGTTCGGGGTCCTCGGCGACCTCCGCCGCGGGCAGCACGCCGGAGGCGAACCGCGTGGTCATGTTGAGCGTGCGGTTGACGAGATTGCCGAGATTGTTGGCGAGTTCGCTGTTGTAGCGGACGAGAAATTGCTCGCGGGTGAAATCACTGTCCTGGCCGACATTCATCTCGCGAATCAGGAAATAGCGAAACGCATCCACGCCGAACTCGTCGACGAGATCGAGCGGGTTGAGCGCGTTACCCGTGCTCTTGGACATTTTGGATCCGCGCTGCATCCACCAGCCGTGCGCGATGATGCCCTGCGGCAGTGGAAGACCCAACGCGTGCAGCATGATCGGCCAGTAAACGGCATGGGGCGGCACGAGGATGTCCTTGCCGATCACATGCCACGTCGCCGGCCACACGCCGGGCAAATCAGCGACGCCGGAGTAGTAATTAATCAACGCATCGAACCACACGTAGGTCACGTAGCCATCGTCGAACGGCAGCGGAATGCCCCACTCCAGCCGTTCGCGCGGCCGCGAAATGCAGAGATCGTTCAGCGGCTCCTTCAAAAACTCGACGACCTGTTTCTGGCGAAACGCCGGGAAGATGAAGTTTTCATTCTGCGTCAGAAAATCGACGAGCCACGCTTGATACTGCTTCAGCTTGAAGAAATAATTCGCCTCCACGATCTCGGTGACCTCGCCGAACAACTCCGGCCACGTGCCGTCGGGATTGCGATCCTTGTCCTGGAGGAACTGCTCCTGGCGGGTCGAGTAGAAGCCGCGGTATTCGGCCTGGTAGATCTCACCCTTGTCGAAGAGTTGCTGGAGGACCTGCCGGACGATTTTCTTGTGCCGCTCCTCCGTCGTGCGGATAAAATCGTCGTTGGAGATGTTGAGCCGGGGCAGCAGGGCGCGGAATTCCGCACTCACTTCGTCACAAAATTGCTGGGGCGGTATCCCCCGCTTCTTCGCGCTCGCCTGCACTTTTTGACCGTGTTCATCGACGCCCGTCAGGAAATGCACCTGGTCGCCCATCTGCCGCCGGAAACGCGCGATGACGTCGGTCAGCACCTTTTCGTAGGCGTGGCCGAGGTGCGGAGACCCGTTCACGTAGTCAATGGCGGTCGTGATGTAGAAGGACTTCATGTGAAGTCGGACACGAAAACCCGCCCCGGGGGAAATGTCGAAAGTTTTGACGCGCCCGTCCGCGCGCGGCAGCCTCCCGTCCATCCCGCATGAACCCACTGCCGCGCCTGCTCGCCACCGGACTTTTCGTCGTGCTGGCGGCGCTCACCACGCTGCTGGTCGCGCCGGCGTGGCGGGCGATGCGGACGGATGCGACGGCCGCGCTCGACGCTCCCTCGCGCGCGACGACGGCAAGCGCGCCGGCCACGCCGGCTGCTCGGATGGCGCAACTTCCCGCGCGGTTCGCCCTCGTGCTGGCGTTTGCCGGTGTCGTGCTCGCCGGCGCGCTCGTCGTCAGTCTCGCGTCGCGCCCCGGGCGGCGCAGTGACACCCAATCGCCGTTCGACGCCACCCGCACCGAGCGCGGCGCGCTCTCGCGGCTCGCCGAATCCTCCGTCGCCCAACACCAGGAACTCACCCGCGAACGCGACGTCCGCCGCCGCGCGGAGGAAGACGTGCAACTCAAGCAGCAGTTGCTCACGCAGGCGCTCGAGGAAAAAATCCGCCTCGGCCGCGATCTCCACGACGGCATCATCCAATCACTCTACGCCGTCGGCCTCACGCTCGAGTCGGTGCGCGGGCTCCTCCGCGACGATCCGTCGGAGGTCGATCGCCGGCTCGAGCAGTGCCGGACCGCGCTCAACGCCTCGATTCGCGATGCGCGCTCCTACATCACGGGCCTCGCGCCTGAGAATCTGCGCCGCACCGGTTTTGCGCGGGCGCTGGAGACGTTGCTCGCCGAGCTCCGTTCCGGGCGCGAGGCGCGTTTTGAAATCAAGGTCGACGACGAAGCCACCGCCCTCTTGACCCCCGAGCAAACGATCGAGGCGCTGCAGGTCGCGCGCGAAGCCGTGAGCAACGCGTTGCGTCATGGCGGCGCGACCGTGGTCACCGTGCGCGTGCACAAGGGCGATCGCCAGGTTTGCCTGCTGGTGCAGGACAATGGCGTGGGTTTCGACGCGGCGAGCCGCCGCGACGGCGGCTATGGGCTCGGCAACATGCAGGCGCGCGCCAGCCAGATCGGCGCCACGCTCGCCATCACGAGTCGGCCCGGCGAAGGTGCTCGCGTGCTGGCCAACATTCCGATTCTTCAACCCGCCGCGGTCTGATGAAACCTGCCCCTGCCCCCGACCCCAAAAAACTCCGCGTCGCCCTCGTCGACGACAGCGAAGTCGTTCGCATGGGCCTCCGCTCCTTGTTGAGCGCCGACCGCTCGCTCGAGATTGTCGGCGAGGCCGGCAACGTCGCCGGCGGTGTCGAACTCTGCACCCGCACCAAGCCCGACGTCGTGCTGCTCGACATCCGGTTGCCCGATGGCACCGGGTTCGACGCGTGCCGGCAAATCCTCCTGCGCTCCACCGCCACGCGCGTGTTGATTCTCACCTCGGTCGCCGACGACACGCTCGTCGACGATGCCATCCGCGCCGGCGCGCATGGCTACCTGCTCAAGGAAATCGACGGTCGCGCCCTCGTGCAGGCGATCCGCGATGTCGCCGCCGGTAAATCCATTCTCGATCCCGCGGTCACCGCGCGGGTGATGGAGTTCATGCGGAGCGGCGGGCCGGCCGCGGATGCGCTGGCCGCCTTGTCGCCGCAGGAGAAGCGCGTGCTCGCGCTCATCGCCGAGGGTTGCACGAACAAGGAGGTCGCCGTGAAACTCAACCTCAGCGAGAAGACGGTGAAGAATTATCTGAGCACGGTCTTCGAGAAGCTGCACGTCTCGCGCCGCGCCGAGGCGGCGGTGATTTACGCGCAGCAGAGGAAGTAAACGGAGAGGCGGGCTATCCCTCACCCACCGCCGCCGTGCGCACGGAAATCGGGTGCGGCGTGTCAAGAGTGACGCGCCCGGCCAGGAAACGCGTCTCGCGCCCACGCCGCCAGCTTCGTCCACGCGCGCGCGCGATGGCTCAGCGTGCTTTTCACGGCGTCGCCGAGCTCGGCGTAACTCTCCGTATAGCCCGTCGGCACGAACAGCGGATCATAACCGAAACCCGCATCGCCGCGCGGCGCACGCAGCAACTCTCCACCGCACACGCCTTCGAAAATGTGCTCGGCTCCCGCCGGCCCCGCGACCAGCAACACGCAGAGAAAATGCGCGCCGCGCTTTCCTGCGGGCACCTCCCGCATCACCGCCGCCAGCTTGGCGAGATTCGCCGCGCTGTCGTGCTGCGGGCCCGCATAGTAAGCAGACTCAACCCCTGGCGCACCATCGAGCGCATCGACGCATACTCCGGAATCGTCCGCCAGCACCCACGCGTCCGGCGGTAACTTGGCGCGGAGCGCGAGCGCTTTCTTCCGCGCGTTGCCCACAAACGTCCCGGTGTCTTCCGCGACGTCCGGCATCCCGCCGACCGCTCGCGCCGACACGATTTCGATCGGCAACGCGGCCGCGTTCGCCAGTCCCTGCAGCTCCGCCGCTTTGTGCCCGTTACCGGAGGCCAAAAACAGTTTCATCGATCAGCATCTTCTCCGGATAGACGACCCGTCCGCGCATCAGGGTGTCGTCGCCAAACGATTCGTGCCGCACATCCTCGAGCCGCACCGCCTGATCGAGCCGCTCGGGGCGAAGGCCGCTGAAGATGCTCTTCGCCTTGTCATCGGCGAACAGCACCGGCGCGCGATACGCGAACAGGTAATCCAGCTGCCGTGCCCGCACCAACTCGCTGACCAGCTGCGCGCCGCCCTCGAAGAAGACGCCCGAGATTTTCTCTTCCGCGCATTTCCGCCGAAAATCCGCAAACGGCACGCGCTGCGTGCCCGACTCAAAGCACCACACCGTGATGCCCAGATCACGCAGCTTCCGCACGTAGCCCATTCCACCATGCGGCGTCGTCACCATGATGGTGCGCTCGCGAAACTCGTCGGTGAAGACCTGCGGGAGATTCTTGTCGACCACGGTGCGCAGCAGGCCGTCGAACACGAAACGCAAGGGCGACCACTCCGCCTCGCCTGCGCGCCGCGCGGTCAGCCGGGGGTTGTCCTTCAAAATCGTCATCGCGCCCACCGCAATGCCGGGAAACAGCCGCCGCCAGCGGTGCACGTCCGCGCGCGAGGCTTCATTGGTGATCCAGCGGGACTCGCCCGTGCGGCACGCGATTTTTCCATCCAGCGTCGCCGCCGCCTTCGCCGCGAACAGCGGACCGTCGGTCGTGATCCAATGGTTGAAAACCAAATTGAGATCGGCGCACTCGCGCTCGAGCACCCCGGTGATTACTTCGACACCGGCGGCGCGCAGCACCGCGAAACCGCCGCCGGCATGCGCCGGATTCGGATCGGTCGCACCGACTACCACGCGTTTAATCCCCGCCGCGATGATCGCATCGGTGCAAGCGCCGGTGCGGCCAGGCGTCGAGCACGGCTCGAGCGTGACATAGAGGGTCGCGCCCGGCCGCGGCACTTTGCCGCGCGCGAGCAGGGCGAGCCTTTCCGCATGCGCGCCGCCGTCGGGCGCCGTCGCGCCTTCACCGACGATGTGGCCTTCCTCGACGATGACCGCCCCCACCATCGGATTCGGATGCGTGGTGCCCCAAACCGAGCGAGCGAGCTCCAGCGCCCGCCGCATGAAAGTTTCGTGTTCAACCGCTAACATAGGGATTTCCTGCCATTTCGTCCGCAACCGTGGTGGCCGGACCGTGCCCCGGGTATACCACCGTCTCGCCGGGCAGCGAGTAGATTTGCGTCCGAATCGAACGTTCGAGCTCCGCAAAATCTCCGCCGGGCAAATCCGTGCGCCCGATGCCCCCGTTGAACAGCGCATCGCCGACAAACACCGCTCCCGCTCCGGAAAAATAAAAGAGCACGTTGCCCGGACAGTGCCCCGGCACGTGCCGCACCTCGGCCTCGGTGCCGAACACGGCGAGCCGGTCGCCCTGCGCGATCCACGCGTCGATCTTCACGGGCTCGAGGCCGAGCCGCGCGCCCATGAAGCGCTCCATCATCTCCGGCGTCTCAAACATCGCGCGATCGGCGGCGTGGCCGCGCGTCTTCACGCCAGTCGCGCGCACCACCTCGGCGGCGCCCTGCATGTGGTCCCAGTGGCCGTGCGTCAGCCATAACTCGGTGAGCCGGCACTTTTCGGCGGCGAGGATTTTTTCCACCTCGGGCCAGACATTTCCGGGGGCGTCGATGAGCACGGCCTCGCCGCGTGCGGGCTCGGTCAGCAGATAAGCATTCGTTTGGATCGGACCCGCGGGCCGCACGTGGAGATTCACGCTTCCAATCCACGCGGTTTGCGATGACGCGCAACCGCGAAAACGCGCGCCCGGGCCGCCGCAGCTTTTTGCAAAGGCAGCTTGCCAGTCGGCGCTCCCGCTTGCCACGCTGGCGGTTTTCCCATGCCGACACTCACGTTTGCCGTTCTTGCTGGAGACTACATCGGGCCCGAGGTGATGACCGAGGCGCTGCGCGTGCTGGAGCACGTCGCGAAACAGGAGCATCTCACGCTCGCCTACACCGCGGCCGACGTCGGCGGCGCCGGCATCGACCACCACGGCAAGGCGCTTCCCGACTCCACGGTGAAACTGTGCGAACAATCCGACGCCATTCTCTTCGGCTCCGTCGGCGGCCCGAAGTGGGAAAAACTTCCGCCCAAGGAACAGCCCGAGCGCGCCGCGCTGCTCCCCTTGCGCAAGCACTTCACGCTGTTCGCCAACATCCGCCCCGGCCTGCTCTACCGCGAACTCACCGACGCCTCGCCACTCAAGAGCGAACGCATCCCCAACGGCATCGACATTGTCTGCATCCGCGAACTCACCGGCGGCCTTTACTTCGGTCTCACGAAGCAAACCACCACGCTCGCCGACGGCGACGTGCAGGCCATCGACACGATGGTCTACAAAAAATCCGAGATCGAACGCATCCTCGATGTCGGCATTGCCACCGCGCGCGCGCGGAAGAAAAAACTCTGCTCCGTCGACAAGGCCAACGTCCTCGAAACCTCCGTCCTCTGGCGCAAGACTGCCACCGAATATGTCGCGAAGCACGCGCCCGACCTCGCGCTCAGCCACATGTATGTCGACAACGCCGCGATGCAGCTCGCGCGCGATCCGAACCAGTTCGACGTGTTCGTGACCGAGAACATGTTTGGTGACATCCTCTCCGACGAGATGGCCGTCATCTGCGGCTCGCTGGGCATGTTGTCGTCCGCGTCACTCGGCGCGGGGAAGAATTCCCTCGGCCTGCCCTTCGGGCTCTTCGAGCCCGCCGGCGGCACCGCGCCCGATATTGCCGGCAAAGGCATCGCGAATCCGTGCGCGCAAATCCTCTCCGTCGCGCTCATGCTCCGCTACAGCTTTGGCCTCGAGGCGATCGCGACGCGCATCGAGGCCGCCGTGAAAAAAGCCGTCACCGGCGGCACGCGCACCGGTGACATCGCCTTCGGCAAGCCCGCCGTGGGCACCGTGGCCATGGCCGACGCGATCATCGCCAATCTGTAA
>JBBRLB010000198.1:0-7853 GCA_038231575.1 Opitutales bacterium
CCCTTGGCCTCGGTGTTGCGGATGCCGTAGGCGTCGATGATTTTGCTGCCGGTATCGGAGAGCAGGGGAAACGTGACGCCGAGTTTCGCGGCGGCGGCGGCGTTGATCGCGGGCGAATCGTAGCTGATGGCAATGAGCTGGACGCCGGCTGCCTCGATGTCCGCGCGGTTCTTCTCCAAATCCTGGAGCTGCTTTTTGCAGAAGGGACACCAGTCGGCCGAGCGGTAAAATACCAAGGCCACGGGGCCTTGCTTCAGGAGACCGGCGAGCGCGACATCGGCGCCGCTTGAGTTCTTGAGCGTGAAGGCGGCGGCCTGGTCGCCGACTTTCAAGCCGGGCATCGCCAGGTCGGCGGCGTGCAGGAGAGCAGCGCTGAAAAGCGCGACGAGGAGGAAGAAACTACGTGGTATGATCATGGGTGGAGGGGGAAGAGGAGAGGGAACGCAGCGACACCGTGCCGTCAAACGGTGGCGCGAGAATCGACGCCGCCGGCCGACCCGCGCGATACCAGGCCGCCAGCCGCGCGGGCGGCACGCCGAGGTGAAAGCCGAGGATGATCGCCTGGTTCAGCAGCGTCGTGCGCGCCGCGCCGAGCTCGCGCCAGCGCCGGCCGGAGGTGAGCACGACGGCCGGGGCGATCGCGATTTTTCCCTGCCCGCGGAGCCGGCGCACGAATTCGTAGTCTTCCATGATCGGCCATTCGCGAAAGCCGCCCGCCTGCCGGAACGTTTCCCGCCGGAGAAACAGCGCCTGATCGCCGTAGGGCAACTGCCAGCGCCGCGCGCGCGCGTTGGTCGTGCGCTCGATCCAGGCGCGGCCAAAAAAGTTCTCCGCGATGGCAAAGCCGAAGGCGCCGGCCACGACGCCCGGTTGCGCGAGCGTCGCCCGCACGTGCGCCGCATAGCCGTCGGGTAGCAGCGTGTCGGCGTGGAGGAACAACAGCCGCTCGCCCGTCGCGCTGGCCGCGCCGCGGTTCATCTGCGCGGCGCGGCCCGGCGGCGCGGCCAGCACGATCGCGCCGTGCGTGCGGGCGAGTTCGGGCGTGCCATCGGCGCTGCCGCCATCGACCACGATGACCTCGTGCGGATCGCCGCGCCGGATGGAGGCGAGCGTCGCGGGCAGATGCGCGGCTTCGTTGAGGACGGGAATGATGACCGAAACGCGATCGCGTCCGGTCGCCTGTGCGGCGGACGTCTCAGCCCAAACCGCGAGATCGTCGGGCTCATCCACATCGCCGAGGCGTTCGAGCAGGTGACAAGATAGCGCGGCGCGCTGCGCGGCGGCCAGCGTCTCCGCGAGCACAGTCGCAGTGCTCCACGCGATGCCGCTGAACAGCGCCGGTTGCGGGCGGCGCAGTCCGATCAAATAGTAACCGCCATCCTCGGCGGGACCGAGGACGAGGTCGTGATCGCGCAGCGCGGCGAACGCTGCGCTGAGGTGCGCCGCGGTGAGCTGCGGACAATCGGCCCCGATCACGACGACCGCCACCGCGCCCTCAGCGAGGGCCGCGCTTGTGGCGCGCTCCATCCGCGCGCCGAGATCGCCGCCGCCCTGCTCGCGGATCGCCACCGCGTCGCCGAGCCAGGCGCGCGCGGCCGTTTCATCGGACGCGCCGGCCAAGCGCACTTCGATCGCGATGTCAGTGTGCTCCGCCAGTTCGGCGGCGGTGGCGAGCGTGTGCCGCACCAGCGCGCAGTAGAGTTCGCAGGCGCGCTCCGCACCCAGCGCCGGGATCAGCCGCGTCTTCACCGCGCCGGGGCGCGGGAATTTGAGCATGAGGATGAGGCGGGCGGTCACGATGGCGGAGAAAACGCCGCAGCCTCCGCCAACGATGTCGCGGGCGCAAACCCACACTGCCCGCAACTTCGTGGGCGCATCGGTTATTTGATCAGATCCGTCTCGGGAAACGCGGAGAACCAGCCGAACCAGAAGGCGCGATGCGCGGGCAGGCGCGCCAGCGTTTCGCCGGCTGCGGTCGTAAGCGCCGGTTCTGTCATGCGCCAGAGCGCGCCGCGCTCGTCGCGCACGGTGTCGCCGGGCGCAGTCGAAAATTTTCGCCCGCCGGTCTCGAACACCCGGTTCGCGCCGCTCGCATCGGTGAGGACCACGTAGTCCTGCGCGCCGACGCGGCCATGGAAGACGGGATTTTTCCGCAGAAACTCGGCGGCGATCGCGGCGGGTTTTGCCGTCGGGCCGCCGAAGCGGAGTGCGAGCACCTCGGCTTTGTTTTTCAAGCGCCGGTCGAGTTGTGGCACGGAGAACATGAGTTCGTCGGTGGCGAAATAATTTTGGTAGGCCACGCCTTCGCCGTAGTCGCGGTGGTGGCCGGTTTGGAGCGAGAGCACCTGCGTGTCGGGGTGCCGCCGGCGCCACTCGCCCCAGGTCGTCGTGACGACGTGGAGCGGCTCAAGCTTGAGCCCGCGGCCGACGAGCGGCCCGACGACCGGCTCGCCGGTGAGCGTGGACCACAGTGATTTCGTGGCGTGGTCATACATGAGCTTGTTGGAGCGGTAGAGAAATCCGCTCGTGCCGAGTTCGTAGTGCTGGCCGGCGATGTCGGTGCGATAGACGATCATCGAGCCGCAGAGGGTGCAGTAAACGCCGTTGAGTTCTTCGCCCCCGATCCGGTCTTTCACCATCTCATGCCACGCAAGGATGCGTTTGGGATAGGCGCGGCTGTCGCCGTTGATCGTCACACCGAAGACGATGTTCGAGTCGCGCAGATATTTGGCCTCCGCCGCGGGGATCATCGCGGGATTTTTCAGCGGCGGGATGCCGTCGCGCTTCACGCCGCCCCAGCGAATTTCGTCGAGCCGGATCGTCGCTGGCCGGTCGCTGGCGAAATACTCGCGGAATCGCGGATCGATCAGGCCGTAGAGTTGCGCTTTAAACTCGGCGTAGAATTCCGGCACGCGGTAGTCGTGGGCCCAGAGGTAGTCGAACCACGGATGGATGTCGTCGCGCGATTTCTCGCCGGTGCGGCGGCGGAGCAACGGGAAGATGCGCTCGTCGTAGTTCAGGCTCGCGATCTCGATGAGCGGCGCGACCAAGGCGGGGTCCCAGCGCGCCTCGATGAGTTTGAACGCCTGGCTTTGTTTCGCCGCGTCGCGGTCGAGGAGTTGGAAGAAATCGGGTAGCGCCACGGCCGGCTCCGCGAAGCCCGGGGCGGCGAGCGCGCCGCACAGCGCCAGACCGAGCAGCGTGGCGCGGATCATCGTTGCCGCCTGGGCCTCACAGCAGGCTCTTCAGCCGGTCGGCCGAAAAATTTCCCGCCAAGTGGTAGATTTTTCCGTCGTGTTGCCACGTCGCCGTGATGAGCGACCCGTCGACCGCAAACCGCGGCGCTTCGCCCAGCTTCACTCCGGGCAAATCTGCGGCGTCGGCGACGAAGATGTCGGCGTGCCCGCCGTCGAACTTAAAGCACAGCAGCGTGACGCGATGACCCTGCCATTCCACGATTTTACAGCCCATCACGCCGTGTTCGGCGAGCTTGGGCGGCAAAACGAAGTCAGGATGGCCGCGGTTTTCCGTGAGCCACTGTTTGAGCTCGGGGGCATCCATGCCAAACGCCTCGACATGCTCTGTCATGTCGAGCGCGGCCTTGGCCATTGCGACGCGAAACTCACCGAGTTGCACCTCGGCGCGGCCGGCGCGAAGCCGCCAGCCGCCAAGCGCGAGCAGGAACGCGACCGATGCGGCCACGGCCAACCAGATCGGCTGGCGCCACCACGCGCGATGCGCGATGGTCGCGCGCGCGAGGAGGAGCTGCGATTTCAAATCGGAGGGCATCGGACTAGCCCGAAGCTTGGCGGCGAAAGCGGCATCCAGCGCCTGCTCTTCGATGAACCACTGCGCGAGGACGGGATCTTTGCCGGCAAGGACCAGCGCTTCCGCGAACTGAGGATC
Organism: Opitutales bacterium; assembly: GCA_038231575.1. GTDB lineage: Bacteria > Verrucomicrobiota > Verrucomicrobiia > Opitutales > Opitutaceae > CAITWF01. Next base: position 3,907 of record JBBRLB010000198.1, read on the forward strand.
GCGAGCGTCCTCGCTGTTGGGCCGGTAGGCTTGGAGGATGAATTGGGCTTCTTCTCTATTCATGAGCTTTTGGAAAGGTTGGTGCGAAGGGCTTGGATGGGGATCACGTTGGAAGCGCCGACGCTGGCAGCACGGGCCGTGACGATGGCGCGCAACGCGGCTTTGGCGCGCGAAAGGCGGGACATGACGGTGCCGACCGGGACGTCGAGCATCTCCGCCATTTGACGGTAGGAGAGACTTTGGAGATAAAACAGGACGAGCGGCGTCCGATGGTGTTCGTCGATTTCCTGCAACGCTTCCAACACTACCTCCGCATCCATTTTTTCGACTGTTTCGGGAGTGAGCATGGGGATTTCGTGTTCTACCCCGGTGAGTTCGAGGTGGGGGAAGCGTTGCTCATGCCGTTTCCGGCCAAGAAAGACGCGATAGAGGGTCGTGAACAGCCAGGACTTGATCTTGGCCTTGTCGCGCACCTGGCCGCTCTTGGTCAGCAGACGGCAATAGGACTCCTGGGTCAGGTCGCGCGCATCGTCGGGGTTGCGGGTGAGGCTGAGCGCGAACCGATGCAGGTCCTCGTGATACAGCGCCACGGCTTGTTCGTAGTCCATTTCGTCCACGTCCATTAGACCGCCGGGGAGTGGTTCTATTCCAAGCCAGGCGGAAAATTATTCGCGAGGGCGATGGAATAAGCGATCGGGCCGGCCGTCACATCGGCGCACCCACGGGTGATTCTCAACCAAAACCAACCCAACCATGATCAAGTCATCGTCACGCGTCTTATTGTTCGCCGTGCTCTTCGGAGCCGCTGCCACCGTCCCGGCGTTCGCGTCGGGCAGTTATGCCGGCCGTCCGCCCAAGCCGCCTGCGGCGGGAGGCGAGATGAAAATGGATCGCGAGAAATACGGCCTCGGCCAGAAAGTTTACGAGGGCCAGATGAAACTCATGGGCGGCGGCGACGCCGGCGCGCAGCTGGAGCGGCTCAAAATGGCGCAGGCCAAACTTCCCTCCGACGCGATGAAGATGAAGGACCTTCCCGCACTCGCCGGCAAACTCTCCGCCGCCGAACTCGACGCGCTCGAATATTTCGTGAGCCAGCGTTTCGCGATGAAGAAGTAACCCGCGCCGCATCCCACTCGATTCGATTTTTCCTTTTTCCAAACTCATGAAACTTGTTTCCCTGCTCAAACTCGCACTCGTCGGCGCCGCAACCCTCGCCACGATCCGCACCGCGTCCGCGCAAAACGTGTGGCTCCCCGAACCGGGCGCGCTCACCGTCACGCCGAACTACACCTACCAGTCCTTCGACGAGTTTTACGCCGGCACGGCCAAGATGAAGCTGCCCGCCGACATCACGCAGCGCACCTCCGCGCTGCGCCTCGACTACGGCCTCACGCCGCAACTCGCACTCGACGCCGCCATCGGCTACACCGACGTGAAGTTCGCGCCGCCGGGCGCCAGCTTTAAGCGCCGCGGTCGCGACGACTCGCATCTCGGCCTCACCTCCGCGCTGCTCGCCGAGAGCGCGGAGGCGCCCGCCGTCACGCTTCGCGTCGGCGCGATTTTCGCCGGCGGCTACGATGTGCCCACGACCCTCCCGCCGATCAATCCGGGCGATGGCGCGAGCGGTTTCGAAACGTCGCTCGCCGCCGGCAAAAACCTCGGCGAAGGTTTTGCGGTTTACGGCGAGGCGGGCTACCGCAACCGCAACCACGGCGTGCCGGACGATTTCTTCGGTAACGTCGGCGTCGCGAAACAATTCGGCCCGGTGAATCTCAACCTCGGCTACCGTCGCACACAGAGCCTGAGCGGCGGCGACATCGGCGGGCCGGGTTTCGGCACGAAGTTCGGATTTCCCGGCGTGAAGGAAGTCGCACAGTTCTACGAGGGCGGCGTGTCCTTCACCGACGGCGGCGGGCGCAGCTACCAGTTCGGCGCCGCGAAGTGCTTCGGCAAGGTGCGCAACACCGGCGTCGCGACGGTTTACACGTTCAGCATCAGCCTGCCGTTCAAACTCTGACCGGGCCGCCGCGTCGCCGGCCCGCCCGTTTCATCCTCACCCCGTTCGCGACCGCTCACTGCGGTTCGCGAACGGGTTTTCTTTTTCGCCAATCGAAGATCGCCGCGATCCCGATGGCGCCGAACTCCACCGGCCTCAGCCACCACGGATGGCCAAAATTCCCGAGCGAGGCATCGCCAAGATTCATCCCGGTGACGTAAGCGAGGCTCACCGCCGCCAGCGCGCAGAGACCGGTGGCTGAAATTCGCCCCGCCACAAACGGCCACAGCCAGAGGCAATACCACGGATTCGCGACGGCCGAGAGCAGGAGAAACGCGCCGTAGATCCACTCTCCCGGCGGCAACCGCTCCGTTGCCGGCGACGGCGCGCGCCAGCGGGCGAAGAACGCCAGCCAGATCGCACCGAACGCAAGTCCACCCGCGGCGCGCGCCACGGTCGGCGATGCGAACCACGCCACGATTGCGTAGATGCTGGAATTAAATTCCCACTCCGCCGCCATCGCGCGTAGCCCGGCGAAGTCCGCCAGACTTCCTCGCAACCAAAACGGCGCATAGAGCAGAATTACCGTCGCCGCCGCGACCAGCCACGCGCGTCGTCGCAGCCGCCACAAAATAAAGGGCGCAAGCAGCACCGCGAACACCTTGGCGGCCACCGCAAGCCCGAGGGCGACCGCTGCGGCGCCCGACCACGCGCGCCGCCCCAGCCACCACGCCGCCACGAGCAGCGCGAGCGCGAGCGCATCGGGATGCGCGTTAAAGCCCGTCTCGAAAATCGCGAGCGGACACCACGCCAGTAACAGCCGGCCGCGGGTGCTCAGTCCCGGCCAAAGCAACGCGAGGATGGTCAGCTCCGCGCCGAGCAACCCGAGTTTCCACGGCCAGAGTTGCGCGGGCGCGATCGCGTGGCAGAGCCGAAACATCCATTCCGTCAGCGGCCCATAGATCGTCGGCACGTCGGGATGGTTGATCCGATCGAGGACGCGATGAAACTCCGGCGGGATGGCCGCATCGGCGAAATGCTCGCTGGGTGCCGCCGTATAGGGATTGCCGGTCGCGGCGAAGCGATAGCCGTCCCAGAGGAAGCGATAATGGTCGTCCTCCATCACGGGTTGCGCCGTGAGGGCGACAAGCCGAAAGGCGATTCCGAAAACGAGTATGCCCGGCGAATCACGCCCCGAGGCGTGCGCCAGCGCCCAGGCCAACGCCGTCCACGCCACCGTCATCGTCGTGAGCATCCAGCCCAGTGACGCGCCTCCGCTCTGCGACCACCAGGCGAGCGTGCCCCACGCGACGAGGGTGATGCCACCCGCGAAGGTGAAAGCGACGCCCGGAGGCGTGAAGCGGTGGCGTTTTGTCATCGGAATAAGAACGGCCGGGCGGCTCCCTATTCCGCAGGGTTCATGCATCGAAGGAATCGTTCAGCGCAGGGGAGCCGCTCCTTGCAAGCCCGGTTTGTCTGCCAAGTGAACTCCACCGATCGCTCGGCCGAGCTTGTGGCAGAACGTCACCGAATCCGGGTCGCCACCGCGCCCTTGCTCCGGCTCCCCGCCAGTGCGGCCTTCCAATCCGGAAACGAACGAGCGGAGCGTTCGGCGGAAAAAGGAGTGGTCGAAGCCATCACTTGGGTGAAGCTTTCGCCGGCATCAAAAGTAAACCTTTCCGCCTCCCGAAATTTGGGGGTGGCAGGTCAAGGCAGTTTGCGCTCAACAATTTACCCAGACTCCGTTTCAGTTCCGCCACCCCGATGCGCCCTCCGCGAATACCAGCACTCAGTTCCGGCGAATAACACTGTTGGCCAAAAGACCATGATCAAACTCTACCGCAAGAATTCTGACGGCCTCGAGTATTGGGAGACGTGGGAGAACAAGGGCGAGCACACCGTGCATTGGGGACAGGCGGGTGACCGCGGCAGGAGCGAGACCGTTCGCGGC
>JBBRLB010000199.1:0-7664 GCA_038231575.1 Opitutales bacterium
TCCGAGACCGGCCGGCCCGCGCCTTCCGTCAGTCTCGTGCAGCCCGCCGACTACCTGTGCGCCGTGGTCACGTTGCGCTCCACGACCAAGGACGCCGATCGCCAGTCGACGGCGATGCACGAGGCGATGCAGCGGCTCACCGACACCGTCGTGAAGTCGCCGCGATTCCAGCTCCATCAGGGTGCGGTGCGACTCGCGGGCGTGGGCAACGGCGCCTACAGCAGCCTGTCCGGCGCCGGGCCGACGACGCTGCAGACCACCTTGCGCGTGCTCTACCCGCTCCAAGGCCTCACAGATATTTTTGAGGCCACAAAACAACTCCGGCGCTTCATCACCACCCTGCCCGCGACGCCCGATGTCGAGATGAACGTCACCGCGCTCACGCTCGCCGTGGCCTCGCCCGACCAATACCGCGATCGCCTCCTCTCGCTGATTTCTGATCAGGCGCGCGCGATGCACCAGAATTTCGGCGCGCGCCTCGTCATCATCGACGGCCTGCAAAATTCCGTGACCGTCCGCCAAGTCGACGACCTCAACGTCGAAATCTACGTCGACTACCAGCTCACCGCGAACCTCGAGCGCTGAGCGGCCCAAACGAAAACGCCTCGCCGCGTGCCGAGCGGGATCAGCCGCGCCAGCGTCACTCCACCACCTCGAACCAAAACGGCACGAAGGTCTCACGTCCGCCGAGCTTGACCTGCGCCCAGATCACATAGCGCCCGGCGCGCGGGATCGTGATTTTGAAATTCAATTCCGGGTGCGTCGCGTCTGGCCGTTTCTCCAAATCCACCTCCAGCGGATGCAGGTGCGCGAAGCCGCTCCGCGCCTCGTCAAACGCCACGAGATGCGCGAAGGCGCCCATCACCGGCTCCAGCGGCACCGCGCCGCCGGCCGCTTGCGTGACGCGCAACTTCAAATCCGCGGGACGCCGCGCCTTCATCGGCTGGGCGGCGGACGTGAGTTCAAACCGAAACCCGTCGCGCTCAAACGTCCCGTTGTCGGCGTGCTGCATCGTCAGCGTGAGCCCCTCGGGCGCGGCCCGCCCGACCGGGACGTCAACCGACGCATAGAGCCCGCGCCCGGTGGCGACCGGCGTGAAATCCGCAAACACGCGATACCGTCCCTCGCCCTTCGGCGTGAAGGCAAAGGTCCATTCGCCCTTGGTGCGCCCCGGCTCCGGATGCACGTGCTGATAGTCGTCGAGCCACGGATCGATGATGAGCAGGTGGAGCAACTTGGTGTGGGCGACGAGTAAATCCTCCGGGGCGATCGTTTTGCCGCTGGCGGTTTTCAGCGTGAGCGTGAATCGCGCCTCCGCGCCCGGCGCCGGGGCGGCACCGGCGCTGGTCAGCGCCAGCGTCACCGGCGACGCCACCGCGACCACCGGGATGAACTGCGGATTCAATGGATCGCAGAAATCGATCGAGTTTTTCGCGTTCACGCGAAAATCCATGTGATTCAGGTTCGTGCCCGTCGGCAAAAACCGCAGAAACAAAAACACCGCGATCGCGCCGACGGAGATCCACGCGAGCTGCCGCTTCTCGGTATTCGCCAGCGTCATTTTAGACAGCATCGACAAAATCCCGGAAGGACGCAGCGCCGTTTTTCCCTTCCCGTTATTTTGTTCATTCGGTGTGAAAAATCAGCGCTTCATCTTCGCCACAAACTCCTGCGGCTCCCACGCGCTGCCGTCCGCGCGATGAATAATCTTCCCGCCTTCGTTGATCAGCAGCGTCGCGAGCGAATGCTGGACCACCTCGCCCTTGAATTCCGCGATCACGCCGAACTGCGTGAGCAAATCCTTGATCGCGTTGTCCGGGCCGGTGAGGAACGAGAAATTCTTCGTGTCGATGCCGCGCACCGTGGCGTAGTCCTTCAACACGCCCGGGGTGTCGTAGGCCGGCTCGAGCGTGATCGACACCAGCTCAAGATTCGTCACGCCCGCTTCGGCCGCGAGTTTTTGCGCCCGCATCATCTTCGCGGTCGCTGCCGGGCACATCGTCGCCACCGGGCAGCGCGAATAAATAAAATTGAGCATGATCTGCTTGCCGCGAAACCGCGCACTTTGCACCACGCGCCCCTCCTGATCGTAGAGCGCGAAGTCCGGGATCGTTTCGCCAATTTCGCGATAGGCTTCCTTGCCGCGGTTGTGCGTGTCCTGCCGCAGCGCGTTCGCCACGCTCGCGACGGTATTGGCCGCGACTTGGTCATCCGGCCAGATTTGCTCCAAGCGAAAGTCCTCCGTCTTGCTCGTGACCATCTGGGCGCGGATGCGCTGACCAGGTTTGGCCACCGCGGCGTCGCCCGCCGACACGACAAACTCCATCGTCATCGCCGGCATATAGTCGGGAATCGCCTCGTGTTTCACGACCAGCACATGCCGCGCGACATCGATCGAGACGACCTCGCCGCGCAGCGGATAGCGTTGCACCGCCGGGGCTTTGGCCGCCACCGCCGCGGCTGCGGCCACCGGCGTGGCACGTGAACACCCCGCCAGCACGAGCGCCGTGCATCCGGCCAAAGCCGCGAGGGCATAAGATTTCATGTCACTACGGATTCGCCGGCGGAAAAAATTGTCAAAGGGTTTGCGGTGGAAGCGCCGGGAGTTTCTGCTGCTCATTCACTCTGCTCATGGACACCGCCACTCAACTGCCGCCCACCATCGCACCCTCGCGGCGCACGGCCGCACACAAGCCCGCCCTCGCGATCTTCGCGGGGATCGGCGCGGCCTGGGTGTTTGTGCTCGTGGTGCTCGGGGCCTTCACGACCAGCATCGGCGCGGGCATGGCGTTTCCCGACTGGCCGCTCTCCAACGGCTCGCTCAACCCCATCGGCTGGCTCGACAACCTCTCGCTGTTCGCCGAGCACTCGCATCGGCTCAGCGCCGGCCTGATGAGCATCATCACCATCCTGCTCGCGGTCTGGCTCCAACGCGCCGAGGAACGCGCCTGGGTCCGCCAGCTCGGCTGGTTCGCCGTCGGTCTCGTGCTCGCGCAGGCCGTCGTCGGCGGGTTGCGCGTGCTGCTCGATCCCCGGGCGCTGCCCACGCTCGAGACGAGCGTCGGCCGGCTCTTCGCGATGCTCCACGCGTGTCTCGCGCAACTTTTCGTCTGCACGCTCATCGCCCTCGCCGTCGCGTGCTCACGCCAATGGATCGACCGGAGCGTGCCGGTGAGCGCGACCGTGCGGCGCTTCGGCGTCGTCTGCTGCGCGCTGCTCTTCCTGCAGCTCGCCATCGCCGCCGTGCTGCGCCACAGCTTCGCGGGCCTCGCGATTCCGACCTTCCCCTCTTCGACGCCCGCGGGCGCACTGCTGCCGGCGCACTGGGATTTCCGGGTCGCGATTCATTTCGCCCACCGCGTGATGGCGGCCGTGCTTTGCGTGGCGTTGCCGGCGTTCGCGTTTCTCGTGACGCGCGATCGCGGCGCGACGCTGGCGATGCGCACCGCTGCCTCCGCGCTCATCAGCCTGCTCGGGCTTCAAATTTTTCTCGGCGCGCAAATCATCTGGACGCAGCGCACCGCGACGATGACCACCGGTCACGTCCTCGTCGGCGCGATGACCCTCGCAACGACGTTTTGGATCACCTGGGTCGCGCATCGCGACGCCCTCGAAACCCGTCACGCCGCATGACCGCCGACGCTTCCGCCACCAACTCGCCCGCCCCCTCCCCGGCGAAGTTCGGTGACTATCTCGCGCTCACGAAGCCGCGGCTCAGCTTGCTCTCGGTGCTCACCGCGCTGGTCGGCTACTTTGCCGCGCGCCCGGTGTTCGACGCGGTGAAGTTCACCTGCCTGGTCATCGGCACGTCGCTCGCGGCCGGCGGCGTCGCCGCGCTCAACCAGTGGCTCGAGTCCGACACCGACGCACGCATGCAGCGCACCGCCGATCGGCCGATCCCGACCGGAAAAATCGCGGGCGGGTCGGCCTTCGTGCTCGGCACGCTGATGTGCATCGCCGCGCTGTTCCTGCTCTTCGCGAAGGTCAATTCCTTCGCCGCGCTGTTCACGCTGCTCACCATCGTGTCGTATCTCGGGTGGTATACGCCGGCGAAACGCTGGTCGCGGTGGTCCACGGAAATCGGCGCGATCGCCGGTGCATTTCCGCCGCTGATCGGCTGGGCGGCGGGCGAAGGCCGGGTGACCACGCTCGGCTGGATTCTCTTCGGCATCCTCTTTTTTTGGCAGATCCCGCACTTCATGGCGATCGCGTGGACCTACCGGCGCGATTATTCGGCGGTGCATTTCCCCATGCTGCCCGTGCGCGATGAGAGTGGCGCGTGGGTCGCCGGCTGGTCGTTCATCACCGCGCTCGCCTTGATCGTCGTCAGCCTGCTGCCGTGGTCGTTCGGCCTCGCGACCGTGTGGTATGGCGGGCCCGCCGCGGGGTGCGGCGCGTGGTTTCTCTGGCGGGCGGCGCGATTTCTGCGGGCCGCGGACCGGGATGTTTCCGCCCGGAAACTTTTCTACGCCACCCTCGGCTACCTGCCCCTCGTGCTCGGTGCGCTGGTCGCGGACCGCGTGGTGCATTTCTAAATTCGCATGACCCTCCGCGATATTCCCGCACTCAACGCCTCCCTCAACGCGATCGCGACTGTCCTGATCACGGCGGGTTTCCTCCTGATCAAATTCGGAAAAAAGGAAGCGCACCGCAAAGTCATGATGACCGCGATGGTCGTGTCGGCGGTGTTTCTGGTTGGCTACGTCACGCACAAGATTTTGATCCGCGGCGTGCACACGCCGTTCGGCGGCGCGGGCCTCATTGCGAAAGTTTACTACACGATGCTGATCTCACACATCCTCCTCGCGATCAGCATCGCCTACCTCGTGCCGCGCACGTTTCTGTTTGCGATCCGCGGCGACTTCGAACGCCACAAGGCCTGGGCGAAGTTCACTTTTCCCATCTGGTATTACGTCAGCGTGACGGGCGTGCTCGTCTATTTTTTCCTCTACCAGTGGTGGCCCGCCGCCCGCTGAGGAGCGGACGCCTCGGAGAGCCGTTCCTACCTTTCAAGCCGCGGCTGCCGCGCGCTTGCGTTTTGGCAGCAGGGAAATTCCCAACCGGGTGAGCGCGGCATCGGCGAGGAACACCGCCGCCCACAGCGCCAGCACCCACGCGCGAATCGGCCGCCACGTCACCGGCCGCGGCGCGTTCCACACCTGCGCGAGATCGAGCCGCTCCTGACCACCGCTGCGCTCGCTCAACTGCCGCAGCTCCACCAGCCGCGCGCGATCGAAGCTCCACTCCGCCGAGCCCGCCACCGCGACCGGCCCAAACGGCAGCGCCAGCGCGCCGACGCGCACGGCGCCGCGCGCCATCTTGCCCGGCGCGAGTTCGACCGTCGCGCGAAACCGGCCCGGCTCGATCTTTTCCCAGATGAGCGGACGCGTCGTCACGGCGGCCGACACGCCGCCGTTCTCCGCGAGCGTGGCGGTCGGCGGCGTCTGCGCGACCCGCGCGTTCCAGCTTTCGTCGTAAAGCAATTCGAGCGTGAGCCGCTCACCGTCGAGGTCGGTGCGCAGCGCGAGACCCGGCGGCGCGTCCTCGCCCGCCAGCCAGCGCGACAGCGTCTGCACAAAATCGCCGTAGCCCGCCCACCCGCGAATCTTTGTCGAAAATTCGCCACCCAGCGGAAACGACACCGCGCCCACCCGCCCCGCGCCGCGCTGCCAGGCCGCGATCAGCGGCGCCGCATATTCGTCCGTCGAGATCAACGCCGCCGTCGCACCCGGACGCAGATAACTCAGATTGTAGCCATCCACCTGCGGCAGCCACGACGGCGCCCGCGCCGCAATCTCGGCCCAGCCGGCCGTGCCCGACGTCCCCGTCGCCTCCTTGATAAACGCCGAGCGCGCGATCGACACCGTCTCCTGCGCGAAAATCGCCGGCAGCTCCGCCGGATCCGCGCTGAAAAACATCCGCCCGCCACCCTTCTCCGCGACTTCCTTCAAAATGTCGGCATCGCTGTCCGTGTCGACGCCCAGTCCGATCACGCTCACCGTCGCATCGATTTTCCGCAGCTCCGCCACCGCGTCGAGATAGTCACCGAGCTGCTGGCGCGAGTCGTTCGCGTCCGCGAACAGAATCAAATGCCGCGTGCCCGTCTGCGCCTTCTCGAGTTCCGTCTTCCCCGCGCGCAATCCCACCGGCACGACAATCCCGCCGCCCGCGCTGATCACGCGCCGCACCGACTCGATGATCGCGTTGCGATTCGGCCCGACCTCGGAGAGCCCGACGACTTCGTGCGCCTCCGTGTCGACCGCGTGGATCGACACCGCATCCATCACGCCGAGCAACTCCACCGCGCGCGCCGCGCCCGAGTTCGCGAGATCCATCTTCGTCAAACCCGCGCCCGCGCTCCGGCTCATGCTGCCCGATCGATCCATCACGATGGCGAGGGCGGTCGCGAGTTTGCGCTGCTCTTTCCGCAACTCCATCGACACCGGCAGTAACTCGTCGATCGGCGACGCAAAATATCCGCCCGAGCCGAAACTATTTTCTCCCCCCGCCATCAGCAGTCCGCCGCCTTGCTCGCGCACAAAAAAATCCAGCGCGCCGAGAAATTCCCGGGACAGCCGAAACGCCGGCACATTGTTGATCACGACCGCCTTCGCGCCCGTGAGCCGCGCCGCGCTGAGCGTCGCCGGCTCCGTCACCCGCTCGACCGTCAGGCCCTGCGCGCCGAGCAACGTCGCCAGCGGATCGTCGGGATAATTCGTGACGAGAATCACGCGCGGCCCGCCGGCCACCTCGACCCAGGCGCCGCCGGTATTGTTTTCCGGATGCGCATCGACCTTCGGGCGGATGCGCGCCTCGTAGCGCACCGCACCACCGGCGTTGAGCCGATCGGTCAGCCGCACGTGCGCCACCCCGCCGCGCACGCTGGCCGTGCCGCTCGCCGCGGGCTTTCCGCCGCGAAAAATTTCCCACGGGATCTCCGCCTCGCCCTGGCCCACGATCGCGAACTCGACGAGGAACGATTCGCCCGCGAGCACGCGCGACGGCACGCCCAGCCCGGCGACGCGCCAGTCCACCGCCGCGGATTCCGTCAGTAGCCGGAAATCGAGCGGCACCCCGCTCCGCAGCACTTTCTCCGCCGCCGTCCCGAACGGCTCCGTCGCAAACCCATCGGTCACGACCAGCAAACGCGCCGCGTGCTCCACCGCCATTTCCGCCAGCGTGAATTCCAGCGCGGCACCCGTGCGCGTCTGAAAAAGCCGGCCCTCGAACACCGGATCGCCGCGTTCGCGCCGGCCGACGTCGCCCGCGTAATCGACATAAAAAATCCGATCGTCGCCCCCGCGCGAGCGCTCGAGGATGGTTTCGATTTCGCGCGACTGCGCCGCCATCATCCCCGCCGCCGACTCCGATCGATCGGCGAGCACCCAAAGATCGAGGCCGCTGCCGGCGCGCCGCAGCCGCGGCTCGGCCAGCGCGAACACGAGGAGCGCAAGCGCGACTGCGCGCAATGGTTCGTGCAGCCGCAAGCCGCGCCACCGCCAGCCCATCACGGCCAGCGCGGGCAGGAAAAACAGCCACTCGGGCGCGCCGAAAATCATGGGGAAGCGGGGGGGGGCCGCCCCCCCCCGGGGGAGGGCCCGGGGGGGGCCCCCCCGCGCCCCCCCGGCCCCCCCCAAACACGACCCCACCCCCCCCCCCCCCGA
>JBBRLB010000200.1:0-7470 GCA_038231575.1 Opitutales bacterium
CATCTTTCGGCGGGCGGCCTCTCAGCCCCCGCCTGTGAGTTTTACCGCGCGCACGGTTAATTTTTTTAGCCGTCGCCACACGGGCTCAGGCACCTCCCACCGCAAGTTCAGTTTCATGCGCACGCTGGGATCGCTCCGTGCGCTTTCGGTTCCTTCAGATTTTGCAAACACGCCCTAATGCCCCGGGGCTTGCCCCGGGGATGTTTACTCCAGCGCGGCGCGATATTGTTCTTCCGTCAAACCAGCGACCCGTCCCGCCGCCACCTCCTCGATGCGACGGATGCCTTCCGTCACGGCCTCATTCAACGGCAGCGGCGCCACGACGCTCTCGACCAACCGGCGGGCGAGTTCGAGACGTTCGGCGGGCGGCAACTCCAGCGCGGTGTGCGAAAGGTCTCGGTCGATGATGGCGGCACGATGAGCCCTCTCCGCCATCCGCGCAAGGATGCAGGGCAGCCAGATGGGGTCTGGTTTAATTCTTAATTTCTGTGAGCGCGACCGAGAAGGCAGGCCTGAATTCTAACTCGGCGGCCGGTGCCCACCCCAACTCACGTCACCGCTTCCAACACCGCCTTCGGATGTTTCGCGGCGACGCGCAGGAGCACGCGGGCGGCGCCGGTGGGTTGCCGGCGGCCTTGCTCCCAATTCCGCAGCGTCGCCGGGCTGATGCCAAACGCGGAGGAAAACGCTTTCTGGCTCAGGCGCAGCTTCGTGCGCACAGCGAGCACGGATGCGGGATCGATCCGGTCGATGCGGGCGGCGGCTTTCTTATTTCCGCGGAGATAGGCACCCGCTTCACGGATGCCTTGGAGGAGAGTTTGGAAATCGGCTTCTTTCATGGGAATTCGGATTTAACGAGCTGGGCGAAAATCTGGAGCTGATGGCGATCGAGGTCTTCCTGTTCGTTCTTGGCGTAGGCGATGATGAGCAAGATGAGGGATTGAGCAGTGACGTAATAGTAGATGACGCGGGCGCCACCACGCTTACCCCGGCCTTTGGCAGGTCGGCGTAGTTTGCGGAGGCCACGGCCACCGGGGATCAAGTCGCCCGCGTCCGGATGGACGATGAGCTGCATCTCCAACTCCAAGATGTCCGCCTCGGACAAGAGGCCGGCAGCAGACTTCTCGAAGGCGGGGAATCTGACAAATTCCACCTCGGCACGGTGCGCCAATGGCGTATCGTGTCAAGCAACGGTGCGATACTGCTCTTCGGTCAGGCCGGCAACACGTCCCGCCGCTCCGGCTTCGATGCACGCGGACGACGAAGCGGTTTTATCCGTGTTCATCCGTGTCCATCCGTGGTTACCCCAGTTTGATTGCTTGATCGGGTTGGCCCCACGCCCGCGCTAAGGTGGACGGGAAGACACCTCGGCCACGTCCGCCTCGGAGCCGCGCGTTTCTCTCTACGCCTACGTCTCGACCGCCGCACCTTTGAGGATGAGCGCGTCGTCTTTCACGTGGAAGGTGACTTTGCTGCCCTCGGCGATTTCGCCCCGAATGAGGGCGCGCGCGAGTTTGGTCTCGATCTGGCGTTGCAGGAAACGCTTGAGCGGACGCGCCCCAAATACCGGATCGTAACCTTTCTCGGCCGCCCACTCTTTCGCTTTTTTGTCGAGCGTCACTGTCACGCGACGATCCGCGAGACGCTTGTTCAGATCGGCGAGCAGCAGATCCACGATAGTCGTGATTTCCTCGAGCGTGAGCGGCTTGAAGAGAATCGTCTCGTCGATGCGGTTGAGGAATTCCGGGCGGAAATTTTTGCGCAGCTCCGCGAACACGCTCTCGCGCACACTTTCCGGAATCGTGTCGCCGGTCACGCCTTCGAGCAGGAAGCGCGAGCCGAGGTTCGACGTCATGATGATGATCGTGTTTTTGAAATCCACGGTGCGCCCCTGCGAATCGGTGATCCGACCGTCGTCGAGGACTTGCAGCAGCACGTTGAACACATCCGGGTGCGCCTTCTCGATTTCGTCGAACAAGATCACGGCGTAGGGCTTCCGCCGCACGGCCTCGGTAAGCTGGCCGCCCTCGTCGTAGCCGACGTAGCCCGGCGGCGCGCCGATCATGCGCGCGACGCTGTGCTTCTCCATGTATTCCGCTTGTTCCAGGCGGACCACGGTGCCGCATCTAGGCGATGCCGCGCTGGCTGTGTCATGACCGCCTTTGGCAACTCGAGTGGGAACGACGGAGAGCAACCGTTCGTTTCATCCTCCACGACCGTTCCGATCCGCAGTTATTCGTCGTAAGGGAGGAACGTGTTGGCCCCAGACAGTCTCTTGGGGTAATCGCGCCGCACGTTACCACATTTGAATTTTCCCTGCCTACACCAACAGATCGTGCATGACTTCACCGTGGACATCCGTGAGCCGGAAATCGCGACCGGCGTAACGGTAGGTCAGTTTTTCGTGATTGATGCCGAGAACATGCAGCAACGTGGCGTGCAAGTCGTGAATCGACATCCGATTTTGAACCGCGCGGAAGCCGAACTCGTCGGTGGCTCCATAGCACAAGCCACCTTTGAAGCCGCCGCCAGCCATGAACATGGTAAAACCAAAAGGGTTGTGGTCGCGCCCGTCGCCGCTTTCCGAAACGGGTGTGCGACCAAATTCCCCGCCCCACACGATCGCGGTTTGGTCGAGTAAACCACGCTGCTTCAGGTCAAGAATGAGCGCCGCCGAAGCCTTGTCCATGTCGGGGCAGCGAGCGCGGAGGTTCTGATTGATCTTGCTGTGATCATCCCACGGTTGCCCGCCGCCCGAGTAAACGTGAACGCTGCGCACCCCGCGTTCCACCAGGCGCCGCGCGAGGATGCAGCCGTTGGCGAACGGAGTATTGCCGTAGAGTTCGCGAACGGATGCCGGTTCACCGCGCAAATCGAAGGCCTCATTGGCTTCGGCTTGCATGCTGAACGCGGTTTCCATGGCCTGAATGCGGCTCTCCAGAAACTCATCGCCGCCGACCATGTCGTCATGGCTGCGGTTGAGTTCCTGGATGAGGTCCAATTGCTGACGCTGCGCTTCGGGCGTGAGGTTCCGATTCCGCAGGTCCCGGATCATTTTTTCCGGGTCGACAAAGGAATCGTCGAAAGCGACTCCCTGATGACAGCTGGGAAGGAAGCCGCTGCGGAGGCCGGGCCCGCCACCGCCGCCAGGACTCAAGGCGACAAAGCTGGGCAGGTTTTTGTTTTCAGTGCCCAACCCGTAGGAAATCCAAGAGCCCATCGAAGGCCGGGTGGCCGCGATATTGCCGGAATGAAACAGGCTGCGGGCGGGAGTATGCGTGGGGTTGAACGTATACATCGACCGAACGACGCACAGTTCATCCGCCACCGAGGCTAGATTGGGCAGGAGTTCGCTGATTTCGAGGCCGCTCTTGCCATGCTGCTTGAAGGTGAAAGGTGACGGAAGCAGGCCGCCGGTAGTGCGCTCCGTGCGGACGTTGACCGAATCGGGGCGCTGGCCGGCAAACTTCGCGAGCGCCGGTTTGGGATCAAACATATCAATGTGCGAAGGACCGCCCGGCATGAAGAGCACGATGTTGTGCTTCGCTTTGGGAGCGAAGTGCGGCGCCCCGGTCGGCAGAACGTTTCCGAGTGGCGGGATTTGGGCGCGCGCCTGTTCTTCGGCCAGCATCCCATACAGCGCGACCGAGCCCAGGCCGGCGCCGAGGGAGCGAAGCATTTCGCGTCGTGATATTACTTGGTTCATGGCCAGAAAATTTGCTCGTTCGTGCACAAAATGGCGTGGGCAAAGTCGGTCATTGTGCCCGCAGCAAGATAACGGGTCGCGAGCGTGAGTTCGCGATCGTCGGCATCGCGTAACAATGCCCTGCGATAGATCGCCCGAACCTTGGCGTTGTCGTCTCCCGCTTCAGCGACATTGGCAAGCAGGGCCTCAGCCTGCGCGCGCATGAAGGGACTGTTCAAAACGAACAATTGCTGCAGCGGTGTGATCGTCGTCTCGCGGCTGGGGCTGTGCATCGTCGCCTCGGGAAAATCATAAAGTTGCAGAAGATTGCTCGCACGACTGCGGCTGATGCGGGCGTAAACGGTGCGACGCTTATTGTCAGCCTGGTCCAGCGACGTGGAAGGTCCGCCCAAACTCGAGTCGAGGTTGCCGGAGGCTTGGAGAATAGTGTCACGGTAGGCCTCTACGTCGAGACGGCGTGGGTTCATTCTCCACAGGGTCCGATTGCCCGGATCGATCTTGGCAGCGTCCGGGCGTGACCGGCTGGCCTGTTGATAAGTGGCCGAGAGCATGATCTCGCGGTGCAGCCACTTGAGCGACCAGCCATTGGCGATGAAGCGTGCCGCCAAATCGTCGAGCAATGCCGGATGGGTGGGGAGGTCGCCTTGTGCACCAAAATCGCTCGGCGTGGCCACCAAAGGTTTGCCGAGGTGCCAGCCCCAGACCCGATTGACGATGACGCGAGCGGCGAGGGAGGCGGCGTCGGCAAATATTTTTTCAGCCAGTTCCCGGCGGCCAGAGCCGTGGTGAAAAACGGAATCACCCTTGGCCAGCACGCTCGGAAATCCTCGCGGAGAAACGTCGCCCGGCTTGGCGACGTTACCGCCCGCGAGGACGCGAAGATCGCGCGCTACTCCGGGCTTGATCCCAATCATGGTGAGATCGGGATCGGTCCCATCGATCCACACGCCGGCATCGAACACCGAGTGAAAATAGGGATCGGCGGGAGCACCGCGCCCCCGTGCTTGGCGGCCGACCGGCGGCAGCTGGTTTGCTGGAGCGGGAACCGTTGCTCCGTTTGCGACAGCGGGCGCTGCGGTCACGGGAAGATCACCGGTCTCGTTCGCGGCAATCAAAGCTCCCGGCTCTTTGGCAGCGGGAATCGCAGGAGCGTCTGACGCCACCTCGGGAGCGTCCGATCGCTTTTCTTGTGCGGCAGGATACGGTCTCGGGCGCCTTTCCAGCTTTGCCAGTTGCGCGCCGAGAGCGGGAAACTTGTCACGGAGGTCGGTGGTTTCCGCCCTAATGTCATCCATTTCGGACCCGAACCGTTCCACTTTTTTTCGCGCGTCCGCCGGCGAGGATCCCGGCTCATCGCGCATGAGGTTGGCGACGTAGCTGAGATAGAAGAGCCGCTGAGACGTGGCCATGAAGCGCGTCTCCACTTCGGAATCAATCTCCGTCAACGGACGCGGAGCGGCCGCCGTGGAAGCAAAGACCCCGGCGAAAGCATAATAGTCGCGAGTGCTGATCGGATCGAACTTGTGATCGTGGCACCGTGCGCAGGCTACGGTGAGTCCAAGCACGCCGCGGGAAACGACGTCTACGCGCTCGTCCCAATCGTCCATGTAGAGATTTTCGATGACGTCTTTGGAAAGACGTCCGTCCTTGTGATAAACCGGACCAGCGCCTAGAAATCCGGTCGCGGCGATATCGCCGCGAGGCGTTCCGGGAATCACATCGGCGGCCAGTTGCAACGAGACAAATTGGTCGTAGGGCAGGTCGCGATTCAACGCGTCGATGACCCAATCGCGATAGCGCCAGGCATTCGGATAACCGGGATTGGTCGCTTCCGTGGTAGGGTTGTCTTCCCCGTAGCGCGCGACATCCAGCCAGTAGCGCGCCCAGCGCTGGCCGTAACCAGGGGCGGCGAGAAGTTTTTCGACGACGGCTGCATAGGCTTTCTCGGAAGGATCTTTAACAAAATCGGCGATTTCCTCGTAGCTGGGGCGCAAGCCGGTGAGGTCTATATAGGTGCGGAGAATCAAACTCCGCGGATCGGCCTTGGGCGAAGGAGAGAGCTCCTTGGCCTCGAGTTCTTGTAATACGAAGGTATCAATTTGTTTCCTCACCCACGGGGATTGCCTGACCACTGGAGCGTTCGCCTCGACGGCCGGTCGGAAGGCCCACCAGTTTCGATCAGCGGTCAGGTCGCGAGTCTTCACTTTATTCGCCTCTTTCGACCCGGGGTCGATCCGAGGATCGGGTGCGCCCATTTTGACCCACTGCTCGAAATTCTGCACCTGTTGCGGTGTCAGGCTGGCCTTGGGTGGCATGGCGAACTCGGAATCCGTCCAACGGATCGCATGGATCAGAGGACTGTTTTCCGTATCACCCGGAAGGATAACTGGACCGCTGACGCCACCTTCAGCGACACCTTGTTGAGAATCCAGCAGCAGCCCGCCCCTGACCTTCTTTGCCTGGCTCGAATGACATTCGTAGCAGCGCTCGATTAGGACCGGACGGATATGTGACTCGAAGAACTCAACAGCCTCTTTGGTCAATTCCGCAGGCTTTTGGGCGCTGAGTTCAGCAGAGAATGCATTCGGCACGGGGAATCCGGTGAGGACTGACGCGATCACATAAAACGAAAGCAAGCGTCGCGCGTTCTCCGGCCCAAAAGCACGCGGCCAAACTTTTGCCCTTGAGCGAGACATGCTTGAAATGTTGGAATAATTTCCTGGCAGAACAAGAGAAGATTTCAGCGGAATTGCCTATCGTTCTCTCCAAATCCTCCCCGACAGCATGGCTCGTCCCCGTGCTTCGACACTGCGAAGCTAATTGGCTTTGGGGAAAACGCTGACGCGAAGCCGAGTGCTAACGTAAGGAACCAGATCAATGGAGGTATTGCCTGCGGTGAACAGACCCGGGCCGACGGACCAGAACTCGCGCCCACCGTTGGAATGGCTCACGGCGCGGGAAACCCACTGTCGTCAGAACTTCAGAATCGTGGTTAGGTTGTAGGCGAGCGGGGTCCGCAGGTTGAATCAGAGCCAGCTCACCGCAGGCAAGGCCCAGCCGGCGATTTGCCGGCTCCCTGTTTTGTTGCGCAGGCGATGAGCCGGAGCCTCTGTCTCAAAATTTCGCCCGTTGGCGAAATTCGTCAGCGGTTCCTCGTCCTCACCTATTCGGCATGCACCCGTTGTAGCCGGGGTCGCCGACCCCGGACCTGCGGCACCGGCCTCAACGAGGCCGGCTACAACTCACTTCATCACCAGCTCGTCGTCCTTCACTGAGAATTTTACCGCGCTGCCCTCGGCCACCTGGCCGCCGATCAGCGCACGCGCGAGCTTGGTTTCGATGTTGCGTTGGAGAAAGCGCTTCAACGGCCGCGCCCCGAAGACCGGATCGTAGCCTTTCTCGGCGGCCCACTCTTTCGCTTTCTTGTCGAGCACCACGGTCACGCGGCGATCGACGAGGCGTTTGTTCAAGTCCGCGAGCAGTAGATCGACGATCGTCGTGATTTCTTCGAGCGTGAGTGGCTTGAAGAGAATCGTTTCATCGATGCGGTTGAGGAATTCCGGGCGGAAATTTTTCCGCAACTCCGCGAAGACACTCTCGCGCACGCTCTCGGGGATCGTGTCGCCGGTCACGCCTTCGAGGAGAAAGCGCGAGCCGAGGTTCGATGTCATGATGATGATCGTGTTCTTGAAATCCACGGTGCGCCCCTGCGAATCCGTGATCCGACCGTCGTCGAGCACCTGCAGCAGCACGTTGAACACATC
>JBBRLB010000201.1:0-7283 GCA_038231575.1 Opitutales bacterium
GATCGTGCCTTCGAGGCGAACGGTGGGATCGGCGCGGCCGAGTTCGGCGACGAAAGCCAGCGTCACGCTGCCGTCGATCGCGTGCGTCTGCCCGACGCGCACCGAGTCGAGGCGATTGCCGCTCCATGCTTCGAATCGTAAATCGCGCCAAATGCCGGCCGTCACGAAACGCGGCCCCCAGTCCCAGCCGAATTGACATTGCTGCTTGCGCAGCACCGTGCAGCGGCCGACCGGATCGTTGATTTCGCGCGGAGCGTGCGAAGGACGTTCGGCGCGAATCGTGCGCAGGGCACTCTCAAACCGGATCGTCAGTTCGTTGGCGCCGGGCCGAAGCAACGGTTTAACCGACCAGCGGTGCCCGAGGAACATATTTTCCGTGCGCGCCACCTCGTGGCCGTTCAGGCGCACGCGCGCCACCGTGTCGAGCCCGTCGGCCACGAGTTCCACTATTTCTTGGTCGAGCACGTCGGCGGCCACAGAAACGATCGTGCGATACTCCCAGTCCCGTTCCTCGATCCACTGGAGCTGGGTTTCATTCGTGCCCCAAAACGGATCCGGAATTTTTCTGGCCCGCCGCAGATCTGTATGAACACAGCCGGGCACCACGGCGGGGTGCCACGTTTTCTGTCGGCTGTCGCGGAAGCGCCAGACGGCGGAAGTCAGAGAAAGCAAAAGCATGGGCGCGCGGGGTGGGGAGCGTTCGGGGCCTGGCAATAGAGACGGTGGCGAAGCCGGGGGCGCGAGGCGCAGCAAATGAGATCCTTTGTCTGTGAGATGAGATCGCACGCAGGACGCTTCGTTCGCACCGCCATTTCTCCTCTGAAATCGGGTCAGATTCAACCGATGGATCCGTTACAGCTAACGGCGCGCTGAGGTTCGCACGCATTGAGATTCTTGGTGTGGTGCAGCGGCGGGCTACTCTGACTCATAGGTAATATGCTTCGGCGTGGTTCCGTTACCTCCCACCCCCAAACCCTCGAACCAAGAGAGCACCCATTCAGCCTGTCTCAGGTTGGCCGTGCATTGATTGGTTCGCCCCTTCGAAAACACCTATGACCTCCACCCGCCCGCTGGCAGCGGCACGTCGCTGCTGCATCATCCTCGTCGGCACCCTCGGCGCCTTCTACTCCAGCGCGCTTGGGCAGACTGCACCTGCTCCTGCTCCTAGCGCCAAGACTCCCGCAGCCGATCAAACGAAGGACGGCGCGGTCGTCCTCACTCCGTTCGAGGTGCGCACCGATCAGGATCGTGGCTATGCCGCCGGAAACACGCTCTCGGGCGGGCGGGCCGATACACCGCTCGCGATTACCCCGGCCTCCATTTCCGTGATGACCAAGGAATTTCTCGATGATTTCGCCATCACCGATATGAATCAGGCCGCGCAGTGGACGGTAGGGATGGATGCACCCACGGGGGGCGAATCCGGCCCGTTCGGTGGAAATCGATTCCAAGCCAACTTCCGCGGCGCGGGCAATGGCCAGAATTATCCGTCGCGCAACGGTGCGTTGCAGTATTTCGTCGCGGACAGTTACAACTCCGAACGATTTGAGTTCTCGCGCGGCCCCAATACCGCGCTCTTCGGCGACGCCGGACCAGGCGGCATGCAGGGCAGCTCCAGCAAGCAGGCTCGCTTCAACGATCGTCGAACGAGCACCACACTCCGCGCCGACAGCTACGGCGGCTACCGGGCGACGCTCGATACGACTTACGGTCTCGATCGGCTATCGTTGCGCGTTAATGCTCTCCGGCAGGAAACCAAGGCTTACCAAGACGGCACGAACAACACGGAAAACGCCATAACCCTGTCCGCCTCTTTCAAACTCGATGCTAACACCCAGATTCGAGCGGAGTTTGAGCGGACCCACGAGTGGCAGATCGAGTATGCGAAGACTTACAGTGAAAACGCCCATCTGTGGAATCGCACGACGGTCAACGAAAACAACACCGCCATCGCTACACCCGGTCAGTATGGCCTCCAACAGATCAGCGCGACCAACGACAGCCTCATCTATAATTTTGGGATGAACGCCTTGTTTAACTACAAGGGCAACCAATACCGCACGATCGGCCTGGGTTACCGGATTCCGTGGGTGGGCCGCACCGACCTGCCGAACTTCAAACCCGGAGTATCGAAGCGTTTCTTCCTCGGGCCGGCCGACGCCGCGTTTCGGCGCGATTTGAACAACCGAACCCTGGCGATCGAGCACAGCTTTAGTCGCGATCTTTTCCTCCGGGTTGCCTACCTCAGCCATGACATCGATCCCGTAGCGCTGTATTCGCAAGGCGTCCCCAGCGACTACCGCATTGATGTCAACCGGCTGTTGCCGACGGGAGCGAGCAACCCCAATTTTGGGAAGGCCTACGCCGATTTCGGGCAAAACAGCCAGTATCAGCAAAACGGGGTTCGAGAATACCGGTTTGATGCGACCTACAAATTTCAAGTGCCGAAGTGGTTCGATCTGAAACAAAACTTCGTCTTGAACGGCGGCTGGCGCCAAGACCTCTACGAAGCCTGGAACCGGGCTTGGCGCTGGACGAACAATCCGCTGCAGCCCGATTTCACCAACGGGGTGAACACGCTCAACTACCGCATCTATTGGGATCAACCGCGGCCCAGCATCGCCAAAGTGCTCCCGCCCACCGTGGCCGGCATGACGTTTGCGAATGTGGACACCGGCTTCGCGGCGCACAACGATCGCCGTCTCACCTACGGCCAGATCGTTTCGCAGACCTCGTTCTTCAATGAGCGAATTGGCATTATCGCGAGCTACCGGCGCGATCGGAATCAAGACGACACTCAAGGCAACATTGGCTTCGATCCCGTCACGCATCTCATCCTGATCGGCGCCCAAAATCCGATCACGTTGAAAAACGAAGCGGGTCGTCACGGCGTGCTCACAACCTATCGCACGAGCAAGAGCGGCGGCATTGTGGCCTATCCGTTCGCAACGCGCGAGGCGACGGCATTGCGGTGGCTCGCACCGCTCGGCGTCGTAGCGAACTACTCCCAGAACTTCTCGATTCCGAGCACCGGTGCCAATCTGATCAACGGTCAGCGTCCCGCTCCGCCGGTGGCAACGACCAAAGATTGGGGCCTGAGATATTCAATGCCCAACGGAATCGCCTACGCCACCCTCAGCCACTATCAAACCGAACAAACCGGCAATATCATCGCCTTCGGTAATCTGGGCAATTCATCGCCCGCCGGCAGCGGCCAGGGTTTCCGGGACATCTGGCGCAATCTCGGCTACACCGAGACCAATCTCTCGGGTGACGACTTCAACTACCGCGACACGAATGATCGCAAGCTTGAGGGCTGGGAGGTTGAAGTGACCGCCAATCCGACGAGGAACTTGACGCTCACGGCCAACTACGGGCACCCCATCGTGACGACGATCTCCGACAGCCCCGGACGCCGCGGTTACTATGCTGCGAACCTCAAGCAGTTTCAAGCCGGTGCTGCGGCACGACCCGGCGATGTGATCAACGGCCACATTATTCAGGATCCAACTCAAATCCAAGCGGGCCTTCAGAACATCGAAAACAGTTTCAACGGCTTCACGCCCGGCACGCTCGCCAACAACTTGGAACGGCACCGGATCAACCTCGCGGGCAGCTACCAATTCCGGGAAGGAACGCTCAACGGGTTTCGCTTCAACGCCGGCCTGAACTACCGCGGTCACAAGAAGGTCGGGAGTGTGGACTCGAACATCAAGTTCAACACGATTACTCCCACGGTCACCCAAACTGCACAAGCTGCCTACGACTACCTCTGGGTTGCCCCCACGTTGTCCACCAGCGCGGGCGCAAGCTACTCCTACCGCTTTGGTAAACACACCGCCCGTTTTCAGCTGAATATCGACAATGTGCTGAACGATCAGAAGCCGCAGTGGAGTAGCTACAGCACCATCAATGCCGGCCAACTGCAGAACATTCAGGGCGTGCCCACTGGCACCGTGACCGTGGCCGGTGGAAACCCGCGCATTCAAGTGCGAAGCGGTTTCGTGCAGCTCGATCCTCGCAAGTTCACATTTACGACCACGCTGAACTTCTAAGCCTCCACCGGGTCAGCCGATAACTGCAGAGCCCGATGTTCGCATCGGGCTCTTTTGCTCCCGCCCTAGTCCGACGATGTTCTCTCTCCGTTATTTTTCGATTCCGTCGGTCGGGCCACTGCGACGGCGTCGCGTCGCTGGCCCTGCTGGCGGCGACCCTCGCTCCGCTTCGCGCAGCGGACGAAACCGGGATCTTCTCGGGCCGCACTCAACTCGGCGAACACAAACGCCCCGCCGCGGTCGCCTTCGATTCGGCGAAGGGCACCTACACCCTCGGTGCCGCCGGCCTCAACATATGGGCGCGCCGCGACGAGTTCATTTTCGTCTGGCAAAAAGCGACTGGCGACATCGCCTTCTCCGCCGCGATCGACTTCGTCGGCCAGGGCGGTGATCCCCATCGCAAAGCCGGCCTCGTCGTCCGCCAGGCCCTCACGGCCGATTCAATTTACGTCGATGCAGCGGTGCATGGCGACGGCCTCGCCTCGTTGCAATTTCGCGAGGCGGCCGGCGCCCTCACCCGTAAAGTCCAGGCGCGAGCCAGCGCTCCGCGCCGGATGCGCCTCGATAAAATCGGCGACGCGATTCACCTCTCGCTCGCGGGCGCCGACGGTGCCTTTACGCCAGCGGGTTCATCCGTGCGCCTGCCGTTTGCGGGAGAATTTTTATGTCGGACTCGGCATAGGTGCGCACAATGCCGACGGCTTCGAATCCGCCAGGTTTTCCCAAGTTGAATCTAGCCCCGCCTCTACCGCTGTGACCGCCCTCCGCAGCTCCCTCGAAACCGTCGTCACCTCCTCCGGTGATCGCCGCAGCGTGTATGATCGCACAGCATGGCGCGCCGGAGTTCATCCGCTCAGACCTGGTCGCACGCGTCGGAGCCTTGGCCTTGCACTCGAAGATGATGAGGACGTTGGGCGTCCCGGCGAGGACGTCGAACTCGCCTGCTGCCGGCAGAACGCGGAGTTCGTAACGCGTTAGGCGTCCGAAATGGATTTTCCGAAGTGTTGATCAACGACGTCCGGGTGACGCGCTGCGTGAGCCACTCCAACGCCCCGTCCGGCGTGAGCGCGTGAATGTCTTGGCCGCCGCGGTAGCCCACGCCGCCTTGATGACCGGCGATACTTCGACGCAGCGCCGCCATGGCCGTTAAGAAAGAAACTGCCTTTCGGTGTCCGGAAGAGCGTCGCGGAGGAGGAGGCAAAGTCACCGGCACGGACCCCGCGCAGAATCGCTCCGTCCTCGTGCGGACCTGAAAAGTTTTTCAGCCCGCGTTCACGGGAAATTCAGGTGGCGCCGCCTTACTGAAACGCCCACCGTAATCCCGGTTCGTCGCGAAAACCTCGCTGCCCCTCCCCATGAAAATGCCTCCGCTCCGACTGAGTCTGTTCGTTGTTTCCTCCAGCCTGCTGCTATCGCGCGTCGCCGTCTACGGTGCGATGCCGACGCCCGCCACACCGGCCCAAGCCGCCGATTGGAAAGAACACGGGCGCACGTTGCCCACGCCGGAGCTGCTCCAGCCGACGCTCGATCCCGCACTGCCGGCCTACGTGCCGCGGCGCGACGTCGCGCTCGCCGGGCATTTCAAGGGCGCGGCGTCCGACGTGCTCGCCCTCCTCACGAAAAACTGGATTGCGGCGTTTCAAAAATATTATCCCGACGTCACGATTGATCTGCCGCCGCCCTACGCCGGCAGCCTCGGCGCGATCGAACTGATCAAGGGCGATCTCGATTTTGTGATGGTGTCGCGCGAACTGAAGCCGACCGACATTTCCGATTTCCGCAAAAAGTTCAGTTACGATCCCACGAGCGTGCCGATTTCCGGCGGCACCTACCGCCACTTCGGCTTCCTCGACGCCATCGGGGTATTCGTGCACGAGGACAATCCCCTCAAGCACCTCACGTTCGCGCAACTCGACGCGATCTACTCGAGCACCCGCCACCGCGGCGGCGCGGAAATCACGACGTGGGGCCAGCTCGGGCTGACCGGCGAGTGGGCGGACAAGCCGATTCACCGCTGGGGCGTGAAGCCGTGGAACGGGTTCGAGGAATTTGTCCGCCAGCGCGTGCTCAGCGTGGGTGACGGCTCGGGCGGGCTCGCTGCCGCCAAGCGCGGCGAGTGGCGCGACGACATCAGCTTCGTCGACACGGTTTTCCCCATCTGGCCCGCCGTCGCGAAGGACCGCTACGCCATCGGCTACGCCGGCCTCGCCTATGTGGCCGAGGGCGTGAAGTTCCTCGGGCTCTCGCCGACCGGGAGCGCGCCATTTTTTGCGCCCGGTTACGAGGAAGTCGCGCGCGCCAACTATCCGCTGAGCCGGCTCTGCTTCATGAATTTTAATCGCACGCCCGGCCAGATACCCAATCCGGTGCTGGGCGAGTTTCTCAAGTTCATCCTGAGCCGCGAAGGCCAGCGCGTGATCCACGACCAGGCGATCTTCCTGCCGCTGCGCGAGACTCAAGCGGCGGCGAGCCGCGCGCAGCTCAAGTAAGTTCGCAGCCAAACGCAGCTTGCCACCAGCGGCGCCACGCTGCTGCGCGTTCTACAAACCGCGATGGCGTAGCCTGTGCGGCACGCAGAACCGGTCGGAGACCTCCAGTTAGTCGTTCTAAGCGCAGCAAAGAGTTATAGACTACCCCCCGACCCTCGCCGCGATTTCAAATCTCGTTGTCGCTCGCCTGCGGCAGCCCGAAGCGGCCAAAGCGCAACGCGAGCGTGGGGAGCACGAGCAGATTGAGCGCGGTCGAGGTCGCGAGGCCGCCGAGGATCACCAGCGCCATCGGGCCTTCGATTTCGCAGCCTGCTTCGCCGCTCTTTAACGCGAGCGGCAGCAAGCCGAGCGCTGTGACCGTCGCGGTCATCAAGATCGGCACGAGACGCTCGGAGGCAGCGCGCGTTGCGGTGGCGAGATTCCACGGCAGCCCGTCCTGCGTGACGAGATGCTCGGCATGGGAGATGAGCATGATCGCGTTTCGCGTTGTCACACCGAAGAGCGTCACGAAGCCGACCAGCGAACCCATCGTGAGCGAGCCGAGACTGTCGGACCCAAAGACTTTCGCGACGTAGATGATCAGCACGCCGCCAGCGAGGGCGAACGGAAGATTGGCGAGGATCACGACGAGGTTGCGCCAGTGACCCAGCACGACCGAAAGCAGCAGCAGAATGCCGATAGCGGCGATCGCTGAATGGAGGAGGAGTTCGCGCGTGGCGGATTTCTGGGCCTCGGCGGC
>JBBRLB010000202.1:0-7255 GCA_038231575.1 Opitutales bacterium
AGGGCATGCTTGAAACCGAGGCGCTCGCGGGCTCGACGCGCCGCGGGGCCACCGCGAGCGAGGACGCCGCGCTCGCCGCCGCGCTGCTTGCCAGTGAGAAGGATCGCCGCGAACAGAAAGAGGTGATCGATGATATTGTCGCACGGCTCGCGCCCCTCGGACTCGCGCTCGAGGTGCCGGCGCAGCCCGAGATGCGGCGGCTCGCCAACGTCCAGCATCTGCGCACGCCGGTGCGCGCGGCACTGCCCGAGTCGGTGCGGCTGCTCGATGTCCTCGCAGCGCTGCATCCGACGCCCGCGGTCGGCGGCAGTCCGCGCGAGCCGGCGGTGGCGCGCATCCGCGAACTCGAGGGGTTTCCCCGCGGGCTCTATGCTGGCACGCTCGGCTGGCTTAATGCGCGCGGCGGCGGAGAATTTTTCGTGGGCATCCGCTCGGCGCTCGTCGAAGGCGCGACGGCGCGGGTTTATGCTGGTGCCGGAATCGTGGCGGGCTCAACGCCGGAAAAGGAATTCGCCGAAACCGAGCTAAAGTTTAAGGCGATGCTCGAGGCCATCAGCGGCTCGCCCGCCAACGAACGATGACGCCCTCCGGCCATTTCATCGCGCTGGCGTTGACCGTCGGCACGCTCGCGCTGACCGCGGGTGCCGAAGTGCGGGAGGGCCGCGAAAACCCGCTCGTGTGGGACGCGATGGAAAAAACCATCGACGCGAAGCCGGGCGACGCGGCGGCCGCATTTACGTTTCACGTCACAAACCAAGGCGCGCAACCCGTGACGATCCGCGACGCGCGCCCGTCGTGCAGTTGCACGGTGGCGGAACTTCCCCGCGTGCCATGGACACTCGATGCCGGGAAGGGCGGAGAAATCACCGGGACCATCAGCTTCGCTGGCAAGGACGGCAGCCTCACCAAATCGATTGAGATCACCAGCTCGGCCGGGACGCAGACGTTGCGAATCACGGTGAATATTCCGCCGCCGGGCGAAGCGCAGCGCGAACGCAACCGGCAACTCGCGGCAGCTAACCGCCAGGCTGTGTTTCAGGGCGACTGTGCCACGTGTCATGCCGCGCCCACCGTGGCGAAAACCGGCGGCGAGCTTTTCCAGACGGCGTGCCTGATCTGCCATGTGTCCGCGCATCGCGCGAGCATGGTGCCGGATTTGCTGGTCGCGCGGGAGCATCGCGACGCCGCCTTCTGGAGCC
Organism: Opitutales bacterium; assembly: GCA_038231575.1. GTDB lineage: Bacteria > Verrucomicrobiota > Verrucomicrobiia > Opitutales > Opitutaceae > CAITWF01. The sequence continues at coordinate 1,200 of JBBRLB010000202.1, forward strand.
GGTGGATCACCGAGGGACGTGCCGGATCGCTCATGCCCGCCTTTGCGACGGAGCGCGGCGGACCGTTGACGCGCGCGCAAATCGAGTCGCTGGTCGATTTCGCGCTGAAGCAGTTGCCAACCGAACCGCGAGCGAACAACTGATTCTCGCTCGTTTACCTCTTTCCATGGACTCGAATCCCCTGATCGACCTGCGCAACACGAATTCCCTCTGGAGCGGCGTGCTGGTGGAAACGCTCGTGCGGCTCGGCCTGCGCCAGGTGGTGATTTCACCGGGATCGCGTTCGACGCCGTTGACGTTTGCGTTCGCGCGTCATCCGGAAATCGAGGCGATTCCCGTGTTGGACGAGCGGTCGGCGGCGTTTTTCGCGCTCGGACTGGCGAAGCAAACGATGCAGCCCGTGGCGCTCGTGTGCACGAGCGGCACGGCGGCGGCGAATTTTTTCCCCGCGATGATCGAGGCGCAGGAGGGCGGGGTGCCGCTACTCGTCATCACGGCCGACCGTCCGCCGGAGATGCGCGAATGCGCGTCCGGCCAGACGATTGATCAGCAAAAACTTTATGGCTCGCACGTGAATTTTTATCACGAGCTGGCGGTGCCCGAAGCGAACGCCGAGCGGCTCGCGTATTTGCGGCAAATGGTGGCACACGCCCACGCCCGCACCCTGCGTCCCGACGCGGGTCCGGTGCATCTCAACGCGCCTTTTCGCGATCCGCTGCCGCCGATTGAAGACGGGACAGCCGCGGAATTTGGTGCCGGCTTCGATTGGGATAGGTTTTTCTTCCACGTCGCCCCCGCGCCAAGTGAACTCATCCAAACGGCCATCCCATCGCTGGCGGCGTCCGTGCACGGTGTCATCGTGGTGGGCCCGGCGCAGCCCGCGGATCCGATCGCGTATGCCGAAGTCGTCGGCGAGATCGCGCGCCGGCTCGGCTGGCCCGTGCTGGCGGACGGGCTTTCGCCGTTGCGCAACCATGCCGCGCGCGTGCCGGGGCTCGTGACCGCTTACGCGGGCATCCTGCGGAACCAGGCGGCGGCAGAGCGCTTGAAGCCAGAGCGCGTGATTTGTCTCGATGGCTGGCCGACGAGCAAGGTGCTGCGCGGCTGGCTCGAAGCGGCGGGGGTATCCACGTTGCTGGTCACCACGCGGGTGGGCAATCGCGACGCCCTGCACGGCCGCACGCAAACGCTGCGCTGTTCTCTCGAGAATTTTGCGGCCCAACTGCCGCCGCCCGAGGAGCCGAACGGCTACGAGCGGATGTGGGCCTCGCTCGAAAAACGCGCGCGTGCGGCGCTCGATGCGCGGCTGGACGCGACGACGGATTTATTTGAGATGAAAGCCGCCTGGTTGCTCGCCCGGCATCTGCCCGCCGGCACGCCGCTCAGCATCGCCAACTCGATGCCCGTGCGCGATGTCGAGTTCGTCTGGCCGGCGGGCGATCGCGCCATTCGGCCCGTCTTCAATCGCGGCGCCAACGGCATCGATGGCACCTTGTCGTCCGCCCTCGGCGCGGCGCATGGCGGGGTGCCGGCCGCGCTGCTCACGGGCGATCTGGCCCTGCTGCACGACACGAACGGATTTCTCCTGCGCCCGAAGTTCCGCGGCTCGCTGACGATCGTCTTGATCAACAATCGCGGCGGCGGAATTTTCGAACACCTGCCGGTGGCGCAATTCGATCCGCCGTTCGAGGAATTCTTCGCCACGCCGCAGGACGCGGATTTTGTGGAACTGGCTACGGCCTATGGGGTGGAGCACACGCTGGTCCGCGACTGGGGGCATTTCGTCGACCTGATTGAGGTGCTGCCCGAGTCGGGGATGCGGGTGCTGGAAATTCGCACGGATCGAAAAGACGACGCCGAGTCGCGCAAGCGGTTGTTCGCGGCGATCGCGGCGGCGGTCGGGTAGGCGGCCCCTGCCGTGCAGTTGTTTGTCGGCCGGTTGCGCCCGCCGGGCCGCCAACCGGACGCCCTTCGACTTACAACTGCACCGCGAGACCGATCTCGATGATCTGGGTCGGCAGGATTTGGTAATAGTCCTTAACCGGGCGGGCGTTGCGGCTGAGGAAGGCGTAAAGATTTTTCTGCCACTCGAACATCTGCGCATTGCCACCCGTGACGATCATTTCGCGATTAAAGAAAAACGTGGTGCCCTGGACGTTGAGCGGCACGCCGGCGACCTGCAGCCGTTCGACGAGTTGGGTTACATTCGGCGACTCCATGTAACCGTAGCGTCCGATCGCGCGCCAGACGCCTTCGCCGAGATCGTTGAACGTGAGTCGGGTCGCGTCGGGCACTTGCGGCACTTCCTCGGTCGTGATGGTGAGCAGCACGACGGTGCGATGGAGACAGCGGTTGGCCTTGAGGTGATGCAACAGGGCGAGCGGGGTGCCCTTCGGCCGGCCGACCATGAAAACCGCGCTGCCCGGCACGCGCAGGATGTGCTGGCTCCGGGCGATCGCGGACAGCTCCAATTCCTCCGTCGCCCCGCTGTAGACCTTTTCCTGGATCTCGTCGCGGCCGTTTTTCCACGTGTGCATGATGATGAGCACGCCGACCGCGATCGCGATGGGCAGCCAACCGCCGTCGGGAAACTTGTGAAGATTCGCCGCGAAGAAGGTCAGATCAAATGCCGCGAAGGTCCCGCACAGCAGGATCGATTGCCAGAGGGGCCACTTCCACCGGCCTTGGGTCACGCGGAAGAACGCAAACGTGGTCACGACCATCGTGCACGTGATCGCGATGCCGTAGGCCGAGGCGAGCCGGGTGCTGGAGCCGAAATTGAACACGATCCAGATTGATCCGATCGCGAGGCTCCAGTTCGTGAGCGGCAGGTAGATTTGCCCCGGATGATCGGGATTGGTGTGGAGAACCTTCAACCGGGGGAAGAACCCGAGCTGGATAGCCTGGCGGGCGAGGGAAAACGTCCCGGAGATCAACGCCTGGCTGGCGATTACGGCCGCGGCGATCGAGAGGGCCACGAGCCCGAGCCGCAGGGCGCCCGCGGGGGCGAGCGCAAAGAACGGGTTGGTGGTGTCGAGGGGATGCACGATCGCGTAAGCGCCTTGGCCGAAATAGTTCAACACGAGACCGGGGCAGACGACGAATGCCCAGGCCTGGGTGATGTAGCGCCGGCCGAAATGGCCCATGTCGGCGTAGAGCGCTTCCGCGCCGGTAATCGTCAGCACGACGCTGCCGAGCACCGCCGCGGCGCGTCCCGGATAGCTCAGCAGCAGGCGCACGCCAAGCAGGGGATTGAGCGCCTGAACGACGATCGGGGCGTCAAAAATATGCCACAACCCGAGCACCGCGAGCGCCGCAAACCACACGAGCATGATGGGGCCGAAAAACCCGCCGATGATTTTGGTGCCCTTGTGCTGGATGTAGAACAGCGCCGCAAGAATCACGATCGAGATCGGCACGACGTAAGGGGTGAACGCGTCACTAAACGTGGTGAATCCTTCCGCCGCCCCGAGCACGGAAATCGCCGGGGTGATGACACCGTCACCAAACAACAGCGCGGCGCCGCCGAGCGCGATCAACGTGGCGAGTCCGATGCCGCGCCGGCCACTTGCGCGCGGGCGATGGGAGAGGGCGAGCAGCGCAAAGATCCCGCCTTCCCCGCGATTGTCGGCGCGCGTGACGAACATCAGGTATTTGAAACTAACCTCGAACATCAGCGCCCAAAACATCAGCGAGAGAACGCCGAGGACTTCCTCGGTGCGTTCGCCGGCGGGCAGATGAGCGAGGCACTCACGCATCGTGTAGAGCGGACTCGTGCCGATGTCACCGAAGACCACGCCCAGCGCGCCGAGCGTCATGGCGGCATGAGCGCGGCGGGACAGCGGTGCGGGTGAGGCGGAGCTCATGGCAGAGTTAGAGATGCGGTGACGGAACTAAAGCTGGATGGGGAGTCCGAGCTCGATGATTTGCGACGGAGGAATTTGGTAGTAATCGCGCGCGGGACTGGCGTTGCTACTGAGCACGGCGTAGAGGCGTTTTTGCCATTCCCACATCTTGGCGCCGCCGCCGGTAAGAATCATTTCGCGGTTAAAGAAATACGTCGCGCTCTGCGGATTGATCGGCACGCCGGCCGCTTTGATCTTGTCCATGAGGTCGCCGACGTCGGGCGACTGCATGTAGCCGTAGCGGCCGGTGGCGCGCCAGATGCCTTCGCCGATTTCGCGGAGCTCGAGCCGACTGGTGTCGGGCACGACGGGGACCTCGTTGGTCAGGATGCTGAGCAGCACAACGGTCTTGTGCAGGGTGCGGTTGGACTTCACATGGTGGAGCAGGGCAATGGGCGTGCCTTGGGGTGAACCGACCATGAAAACCGCTCCACCCGCCACGCGAGTGACATGGCTGCTGCGCGCGATGCTGGTCAGCTCGGCTTCGGTGACCTGATTGCCGTAAACGCGCTGGAAGATTTCCTGCCGGCCGATTTTCCACGTGTGCATGATCGCGAGCACGACGGCGCCGATGGCGAGCGGGAACCAGCCGCCCTCGGCAATCTTGTGGGCGTTCGAGCCGAAGAACGCGAGGTCGATGGCCAGAAAGACCGCACAGATCGGCACGGCCCGCCAGCGCGCGCGGCGCCAAGTTTTCTGCGTCACGAGATAATAGGCGATGGTCGTGATCGCCATCGTGCCCGTGACGGCGATCCCATAGGCGGCGGCTAGATTATCGGTCGAGCGGAAGAGCGCCACCGTCACGATGCAGCCGAGGGCGAGCAGCAGGTTGACGAACGGCACGTAGATCTGACCGGAGTGTTCGGCGTTGGTATAAGTGATGCGCAGCCGGGGAAAATAGCCGAGCTGGATCGCCTGCCGCGTGAGTGAATACGCGCCGGAAATCAACGCCTGGCTGGCGATCACCGCTGCGGCAATCGAGAGCGCCGTGAGCAATGCGCGCGGCACACCGGCGGGCGCCAGGGCGAAAAACGGATTTTCGCCCGACGCCGGATGCGCAAGAATGTAGGCGCCCTGGCCAAAGTAGTTCAGCACCAAACCGGGGAACGCCACGCCATACCACGCCAGCGCGATAAACTTCCGGCCAAAGTGACCCATGTCCGCGTAAAGCGCCTCGGCCCCGGTGATGGCGAGCACGACGGCCCCGAGCAGCGCCGAAATTTCGACCGGGCGGTGTTGGAGGAGGGCGAAGCCCCAGCGCGGGTTGAGTGCCCGCAGGACCGACAGGTTGCCGGCGAGGTGCCATGCGCCGAGCACGGCGAGAGCGACGAACCACACTAACATGACCGGCCCGAAGATGCCGCCAATCTGCTTGGTGCCCTTGTGTTGAAACCAAAAGAGCCCCGCCAGAATCACGCAGGCGATCCACGCGATGACCGTCGGCGTGAAGCGCGGGCTCATGGTCGCAAAACCTTCGGCGGCGCCGAGCACTGAGATCGCCGGCGTGATGATGCCGTCGCCATAAAGCAGCGCGGCCCCGACGAGAATCATGATGACGGCGAGGCCGAGGCCATGTTTTCGCGGCGTGGCCTTGGTGGTGGAAAGCAGCGCGAGCAGGGCGAAGATGCCGCCTTCACCCTGGTTGTCGGCGCTCATGACATACCAAAGGTATTTCACGCTGACGACGAGGATCAGCGCCCAGAAAATAAGGGACAGGATTCCCAGCACCCCGGCTTCGCGCGCGACTCCTTCAGGCAGGTGCTGGATGCACTGTTTCATCGTGTAGAGCGGGCTGGTGCCGATGTCGCCGAACACCACGCCGAGCGCGCCGAGGCAAAGCCCCGCTTGCGCAGTGACCTTGAGGGTGGGTGGCTTGTGACCGCTCATGAACGTCACCTAGTGTCGAGAATGGCGGGCAACGCTCCAAGCAGTTTCGGGACCTGCCCGGAAATCAGCTTGCTATCACGTGCCGGCCTCCCGCGACGGGCGAAGGCGGGTGGACAACCCTCGCGAAACTCCCCACGTTAGCTTCATGACTCCCGCTTGGACGGCCGCGAAGACCTACTCCGACCTCCTCTATCACAAGGCCGACGGCATCGCCAAAATCACGATCAACCGGCCGGCGAAGCGCAACGCGTTCCGCCCCGAGAC
>JBBRLB010000203.1:0-7223 GCA_038231575.1 Opitutales bacterium
ATTCTTTATTCAGCGTCTCCTTAGAGAGGCCAGCCGGTGGAGAACGGGGATTGGCGTGGGAAGAAGGTCGCCGGGATTCACGAGCGGGCAGGGCGCGTGAGTGGGATGATGAACCATCAAGGGGTATTGGCCTCGCTCTTTTTTTTGCCGCCTTTCTTCGGGGCTGGTGCGCCTTCGGCGGGGGCTGAAACCGCAATTTTTGGTTCCTGATTTTTGAGCCAGGTGTCGTAGCTGTTTTCACGCGTGCCGGTGTAGCGATAGGTGTCGAAGATCGCGGTTTGGCCGAGGGCGCGCGGATCCTGGTCGTCGAGGAGAAGTTTCATCATGCGGGTGCGCATCGTTTCGAGGGTGGCGGTGTGGGCGAGATCGTGGGCGAGATTGTTTATGCCGGCGGGATCGTGGCGGAGGTCGTAGAGTTCGTCGGGAGGGCGCTTGCCGAAGGACAGGTCGTAGTAGTAGCCGCCGAGGGCCTTGATGACTTCTTTGGTGGGGCCGGGATCACAGTTGCCGAAGTCAGTCTCCGGATTGCCGGCGGGCCACCGGTCGGGCTGGAAATTATGCACGTAGAGAAAATCTTTTGTCTGCAAGGCACGCACGGGGTAGCCAAGGTCATCGGGGCGGCCGATGTCGTGGCGCTCTTTGCCGACGAGCATCTCGGCGCGGTTTTCGATCATGCCCGACTGGGGCGAGCGGAGCAGATTCGTGAGGCTGCGTCCGGTGATCTGGGGATGCGGGGCGACGCCGGCGAGTTCGAGGTAGGTGGGCGCGAAGTCGCGCACGTTGACGTAGTCATCGACGACGCGGCCCGGCTTGATTGCCTTGCCCCAGCGCATCGCGAGCGGGAGGCGAAAACCGTCCTCGTGGATCTGGCCCTTCACATAGGGAAATGGCATGCCGTGATCCGAAGTGACGATCACGAGCGTGTTTTCCAATTCACCGCGCGCCTCGAGGCTGGCGAGCGCCCGGCCGATGAACGCATCGGCCCACTCGACCTCGATGGCGTAGTCGGCGAGGTCGCTGCGGACGACGGCGGTATCGGGCAGGTAGGGCGGCACGACGACTTCGGCGAGCTTCTTGCCGAGCCGGGTGCCGGAGTTGAGTTCGTAGCCGCGGTGCGGTTCGTGGAAACCCATCCAGAAGCAGAATGGCTGATCCTTGGTGCGCCGCTCAAGAAAGGCGTCGAAGTTTTTGCCGTAGTCGATGTGGCTGATGCCGGACGCGATGGGCGTGATCTTGGCCTCGTCGAAACTCGGGCCGGCGGGATTGCGCGTGCGCTTGGCGAGGGTTTTGAAATCGCCGGGCCCCCAGCCCTTGCCGGTGAGTCCGACCGCGTAGCCGGATTTCTCGAGAAGATCGGGGTAGGTCTCGAAGCCATCGGGAAACATGCCGTAGTGCGACACGGCCTCGCGGAGCTGCCACGTGTTGCGCCCCGCGAGGATACTCGCGCGGCACGGGCTGCATTTGGGATTCGACGTGAAGGCGTTCTTGAAGAGCACGCCTTCGCGGGCGACGCGGTCAAAGTTGGGCGTCTTCACCCAATCGCAGCCGTAGGCGCCGGCATGCTGCCAACCCCAATCGTCGAAAATGATGAAGAGGATATTGGGACGGGCGGGGGCGGCGGAGAGCAGGGTCGCGTGAGCGAGAAGAATGAGGGCGAGGAGGCGCTTCATGGGGAAGGTGGAATTTTTCGGGGATGCGAACGAAGTCCGCACGTCGCGGGGTGGCTAATCAAGGATGATGCCGTTGCCTGCGAAAGAACGCGAATGGCAAACCGATGAATCTAGATTTCGGAGTTGAATGACAAAGAGCCCAAGAATTTCAGAGGAGATTTTTCGCGTCTTTCGCAGGCTAGCTTCTGCGTGAATCCGACTATGGTGGCGCTGACGTGGGGCGCGGCGGAAGTGAGGCGGACTTTTCGGTGGCGACGTCAGGGTGGCGGCAGCAGATGGCGGAGGGCTTGGGCGGGGAGGGGTTGGGAGGCGATGCCGGGGCCGCTCCAATCCTGGGCGAGGGCGGGCGCAGTGCCGGTGCGGGCAGGTAGGGGCGCGGAGCGGAGGCGTCGAGGCGGCGGGATTGGAGCGCGAGGTCTTTCAGTCGCTGCTGGAGCGGAGCCTGGGCCGGATCGCGGGCGAAGATTCGTGCGGCGGCACCACTTCGGCGAACCAACGGGACGGATCTGGCGTGAAACGACTCACGAGGGGCAGCAGGGGAGTTCCGCGTGGAAACCGACGGGCGGTCGAGATCACGGATCTCGCGAAATCGACGGGTATCTTCGTCCGGCGCGAATCCCGAAAAAAGCCCGCCTCAATTTTGCTACCCGAAGCCGCTACACGGTGAATTCTACGCGCGCGGTCTCGGTGCGGCCGGTGGCGAGGTCGCGCACGGTTGCGACGGCGGCATGGCGGCCGGGCGCGAAATCCGCGCGCGCAAAAAGGTGGTAGTGGTCCGCGAGGCCCTCGCCTTTGGGGCGGGGGCGCTCGACGAGGGAAGGCGCTACGGAAGCGCCGTCGATGCTGAGCGCGACGAATTCGGCGAGGGGCGTCTGGGGCATTCCCTGCGCGGTGTTGCGCCACGCGCAGCGCACGCGCAGGGCGACGCCCGTCTCGGGGCGCGCGGTCTCAAGGGTGTCGGCGGGCGTGAGTGCGACGAGCGAGACGAGCGGGCGACGCGCGGCGGGGTTATCCCACCAGCGCCATGTGGCCTCGCTCGCACGCACGGCGGCGAGCACCTCGTCGGTCCCGGCGTGAATCCAGGTCTCGCCGCGGCTCACAGCATCGTGCCGCACGGCGGCGACGCGGTGGGTGCGGAGCGCTTCGAGCCAGCCTTCCCAGGTTGGCTCGGGGGCGAGAAAGAGCGTGCGGTAGCCTTCGGTCATGTCGGCAAACCACCAGGGCTCGGCGCCGTGCGCGTCTTGCAGGCCGATGAAGGGGATTTTCCCGCGCCAGCGTTGGAGGAAGGGTTCGGTGTTGAGGAAATCGGGGTTGCCGAAATGAAAGGTGCTGATGGCGGCGTAGCCGCCGCGCTCCACGGAATCATCGAGCACGGCGCGCACGAGTTCTTCGTTTTCGCCGAACTGCCAGACGAGGCGGCCGCCGCCGGTTGCGAGCGGAGCGAGGCGGCGTGCGCGGAATTCGGGCCAGGACACGGGGGGCGAGATTTCGTCGCGCGTGCCGAGAGGCGGGCCGATGTTGGTGTCGGCGGGGGCCATGAGGTCGCTCATGTGGCTGTAGGTGCCGAGGCCGGGAAAATCGAGCCAGGTGCCGTATTCTTCGTCGGCGCGGAAAAACTGAACGGACGCGCCGCGTGCGGCGGCGAGCGCGCGGGCGCGGGTGAGCCAGGCGGGCGCGGCGTTTTTCGCGCCCCAGAGGTCGATGCGGAGCGCGGCGGCGAGGGCGAGGGCCTCGCCGGGGCTGCCGGTGCCGTGGGCTTGGATCTGGATGGACCACACGCGGAGGCCCGCCGGCAGCGCCGGGCGCGTGCGCGACGCGGGCGGGCGGAGGGTGGCGAGGGTCTCGTCGAGCGCGCCCAACGCATCGAGGGCGTCGAACGCGCAGTGGGTGGCAGTCGGGTTGGCGCCCCAGCCGGGGCGGTCGCCGAAGCCGCCCTCGGCGTGGGCGAGCGAGCGGAGCCATGCGACGCACGCGGCGGGATCGGCGGGCGCGGCACCAAGAAGGCGGAGCGCGCGCACGGCGGCACGTGTGTAGGCAACGTCGTCCACGCCGCCGAGGAGGGGTTGCGGTTGATAGGTGAAGCCGCCGCTCGGCAACTGGCAGGCACGCAGCCAAGCGATCGTGGCGGCGGTTTTTTCAGGGTCAGCTCCGGTGGCGGTGGGGTCGGCGCCGGCGAGGAGGCGGCGGGCTTCGAGGGCCCACAGAGTGTTCATGACGTGGCCGTCTCCGCCCTCAGCGGCGGGGGTGTTGTTGTAGCTGCCGGCCGTGCGGCGGCGGGCGTCGATGTAGGGGAGAAAGGCGGACGCGAGGGGCGCGAGAGGGAGGCCGAGGAGGGCGTGGGTTTTGACCAGGCCGAGCTCGGATTGGAAGACGGGGTAGCCGTGGCGTTCGTATTGCTTGAGGTAGGGAAGGGGCGCGATCTGCGGGGCGAAACGTGGACGGAAATCAGCCGCGTCGTCGCCGAGCCACGCGAGGGACTGGACTTGTTGGTAGTCGAAGATGCGGCGTTCTTGCTCGAGTTTTTTCAAGTCGCGCGGGTGGTGCGCGCGGACGTAGGCGCGGAGAGCGTCGCGGTGCGGGGGCGTCTCGCCAAGGAGGCGGTAGGCGCCAACGACGGCAAAGGTGGGCGTGAGGTGTGAACGCTCTTGGTCGGCGAAGGCGTAGCCGTGATCGGCGCGGAGGTGGCGGGCGAGGTAGGCGAGCACGGCGGCGCGGCCTGCGGACGGGGCGGGCTGTGCGGCGAGACGGCGAGGAAGGGCGGCGACGAGGCTGGCGGCGGCGGCGCTTTTGAGGAGGGCACGGCGGGTGAGCGTGGGCATAGCGGCGGGGTGGGTCAGAAAGCAGACTCAGTAATCGATGCCAAGCGTCACGCGGAGGGAGCGTGGGTCGCGGAGGTAGATGCGGCGGGCGCCGCTGAAATCGGCGTTGTAGCGGGCGATGCTGTAGAGATCGGAGTTGAAGATATTCTTGCCGTTGAGCTGCACGCTCGCGGGGAGTTTTTTCCAGGGGAGGCGGAAGCGATAGCCGAGGAACGCGTCGGTGAAGAGGGTGCCGTCGGCGAAATAATCTTTGCCGGTGCCGCCGGCGCTGACGGCGCGGGTATCGGTCTGGCTGAACGCCTTCGACTGGTAGCGGATGGCGCCGCCGATGAAGGCACCTTTGAGGTGGGCCCCACCGAGGCCGCCGTCGAATTTGTAGCGGGTGGTGAGGGTGGCTTTGTGGGGGATGGAGCCGAAGCCCTGTTCCTGGGCGACGGCGCGGCCGTCGAGTTCGTTGGTTTGGATAGCGGCGATATTGGTCTCGATGGTGGCGGCGAGGGCGGGGTTGCCGACGGCGAGGGCGCGCCACTCGGCGAATTTCGCGGCGAAGAACGTGTAGCCTTCGACGAAGAAGTTTTCGCGGTCGCGTTTGGAATAGGAGTAGTTGGCGCGAACGGTCCAGTTCTTCGTGGGGTTGGCGATGAGTTCGAGTTCGATGCCCTGGCTGGCGGTGTCGATGATGGCGGCGTTCCAGTTGAAGCCGGCGGCGTCGGACTGGGCCTGGGTGAGCTTGCCGGCGGCGACGAGGGCGGCGTTGACGGCGAGGACTTGGGAGCGGCCGAGGGCGGCGGCGTTGGTGACGGCGCCGCTCGGTGAGACGGCGGCGTCGCCGACCTGCCTGGTTTCAAAGTAGGTGAAGCGGGCGAAGTAGCGGTCGTCGCCGAGGAGATCGATCATGAAGCCGAGGTCGCGGCCCTCGCCTTCGGGCGGCGGGGGAATGGCGCCGGTGGGGAGAATGCGGCGGTCGAAGCGGGGGGCACCGTGGTTGGTGGACTGGTTGTAGAAAACGGAGAAGCGTTTGTGGAGGTGGAGGACGCCGCCGGCGGTGAGGGTATCGGCCTCGAAGGTGTTTTTGTTGAAGCCGGGGAGGGCGACGACTTCGTTGAGGACCATGCGGCCGGAGGTGATGCGGGGATCGGCGGGGTCGGTGACGCGGCCGGAGGTGGTGTCGAGGTAAACGATGGCGTCGCGGCGGTAGCCGAGGGTGGTGTTGATGAGGCCGTCGAGCCAGGTGCTTTGGGCGGCGAGCATGAGGCTGTCGATGTCCTTCACGGAGGAGAGTTCGCCGCTGTTGATGAGGCGGGAGCCGACGGTGAGTCCGTTATAAGTGAAGGGGGCGAGGGGCGTGTAGAGACCGGTGAGGGCGTAGGTGGAGAAATCGCCCTCGCGCACATAGGTGCGGCGATAGATGAGGTTCTGCGCGTTTTCGGGGGCGGCGACGTTGGTGACAGGGCGGTTCAGCTGGTCGGTGAGGATTTCGCGGCGGTCGTTGGTGTGCTTGTGCTGAACGGCGTTCTCGCCGAGGACGGCAACGCGGTGGGTGCCAAACCAGCGGCCGAGGCGGAATTCGTAGGCGAGGGTGAGGCGCTTGATCGCGTTGTCGGTCTCGGTGGCGTCGGAGCGCTGGTTGGTCTCGAGGTAGAGCTGGCCGGCGCGGGGGTTGGCGATCGTGCCGGTGCCGGAGGGGGCGGGGATGGTGAGGTTGGGGTCGCCGAGAAAATCCTGCACGTTGCCCTGGTAAACGAAGGTGCGAGCCTTGGCCTTGGTTGCGTTGTTGAGGTAAACGGCCTGCACGGTGAGGGCTTCGGTGAAGCGGTGTTCGAGGGAGATTTGGTAGTTGTGGAAATCGCGGGTGAGCTTGGTCTGTGGGCCGGCCCAGTTGATATCGTAGGGGAAGACCGACGACGGGAGGAGGGTGTCGGCGGTGCCGGGGGCGATATTTGAGCGGAGTTCGTTCCGCTGATTCGATACGAAACCGTCCTGCGTGAAGTAGGTGAAGCGCTGGTTGGCCCCCAGGCTCGAGAACCCGCGCGCGGGGTCGGCGACGGTGGCGTCGGAGACGGGGCGGCCGGCGGCGATCCAGCGGGAGACCTGGTCGGTGGTGTTCCAGTTGAGGCCGACGCTGTTGGCGGTGAGGCCGTCCTCGTAGTGCGCCGCGATGGTGGTGCGACTGAAGGGTCGGTAGGTGACGGCACCGGAGACGCGCTTGGCTTCGTTGAATTCGTAACGGCGCCAGCGTTGGGCGTCGGTGTAGAGAGCGTTGAGGCGGAGGGCGAATTTCTTGGGGACGAGAACGAGGTTCAGATCGGTGGTGTAGCGCTGAAACGCCCAGGAGCCGAACTGGGCCTGCGCGGAGTATTTGGAGCGCGCGACGTTAGCCTTTTTGCTGGAGAGGGAGACGAGGCCGCCGGCGTCGCCGGAGCCGAAGAGAATGGAGTTGGGACCGCTGGCGACCTCGGCGCGCTCGATGTTGTAGAGATCCTGCGGTGCGGCGTTTTCGACGTAGTCGGTGGAGACGCCGCCGGGGATGCCGCGGATGCGGAAGGGCTCGCCGCCGGCGGAGCTGAAGTCGCGGGGATTGTTGAAGCCGGAGCCTTCGGCGTCACCGGAGTTGAGCTCGGCGTTGGCGGCGTAGCCGAGCATGTCGTTGACGTTGGTCGCACCGATGTCGGAAAGGAACTCGGGCGTGAAGGGCGAGATCGAGGCGGCGGTCTCTTTGAGGCTGGTGCCGAAG
>JBBRLB010000204.1:0-7140 GCA_038231575.1 Opitutales bacterium
GGCAATCCCCCAGCCCGCGCCAAGCAGCGCATACGTCACCCGGTCCGTCATGCGCGTGCCCGTGCCTTCCATCGCAAATCCGTGCTCGTGATCGAACACCGCGAACGGCGCCCGGCGCGCGCCGTCGATCAGCCGCGTCGGTGGCTCCACCACGAGCCATTCGCCCTCCCAGTCGATCGGCATGCCGAACTGCCGTGCGACGATGCGAAACCGTTCGCCGACGCGCGCCTCCGGCGCGGCCTCGATGCGCACGATCCGCAGCGACGCGGGGCTGATCCGCTCGAGATTACGCGGATTTTCATGGAACGCGAAGACGTCGTCGATCGGTGCGTCGAGCCACGTCGAACGCTCGAAGACGCTCGTGAAAGGATGGGGGTTTTCGCTTGACCCCCCGCGCGAAAAGCCTGTTTCTCCGGTCACGGGAAATAAATGGTTGTCAAAGCCAAGAGCCGCGCATAACTGCTAGCCCCACTCACCCAATACCGCATCCTTATGTCCGAAAAATCCATCGAAGAAAAAGTCAAAGACATCATTGTTGAACAACTCGGCGTTACGCCCGAGCAGGTCACCCCGGCCGCATCTTTCATTGAAGATCTGGGCGCCGATTCCCTCGACACGGTCGAGCTCGTGATGGCCTTCGAAGAAGAGTTCAACGTCGAAGTGCCCGACGAAGACGCCGAGAAGCTCCAGAGCGTCGGCGACGTCATCAAATACATCGAAGACAAGGCCGGCAAGTAAGTCGCCACTTTCTCGATTCCAAACTTTCGAACAGGCCGCGCACCCGCGCGGCCTGTTTTTTTTGGGGACGCTTTGCCGGCGGCGGTCTCCGCGGCGCTCCGGCGGTCGTTCCCCATTTTGAAGTGGGCACCGCCGGCGCGGTGCCCTCCATCGGGCGTCTATTCGTCGGCCTTGCCGAGTTTCGCCAGCACGTTGAGATCCTCGAGCGTGGTGGTGTCGCCCGTGACGGTGCCGCCGCCGGCTACCTCCTTGAGGAGGCGGCGCATGATTTTGCCGCTGCGCGTCTTGGGCAGCATCTCCGCGAACCGGATTTCGTCCGGCTTCGCGATCGGGCCAATCATTTCGCCGACGTGCCGGCGCAGCTTTTCCTTGAGGTCCCGACTGGCGGTCACGCCGCCCTTGAGCGTCACAAAGGCGACGACGCCCTGGCCCTTGATCTCGTCCGGCCGGCCCACGACGGCCGCCTCGGCGACGGCTTCGTGCGAGACGAGTGCGCTCTCGACTTCGGCGGTGCCGAGGCGGTGGCCGGCGACGTTGAGGACGTCGTCCATGCGACCGGTGATCCAGAAATAGCCGTCACGGTCGCGCCGCGCGCCGTCGCCCGTGAAGTAACAGCCCTTCACCTCGCTCCAGTAGGTCTTCTTGTAACGGGCCCGGTCGCCGAAAATGGTGCGCAGCATCGAGGGCCATGGCTTCCGGATAACGAGCTTGCCGCCCTCGCCGGGCTTCAATTCCCGGCCGTCGTCGCCGACGATGGCGGCGTCGATGCCAAAGAACGGCAGCGTGGCCGTGCCGGGCTTTGCGGGGGTCGCGCCGGGGAGCGGGGAGATCATGATCGCGCCGGTCTCGGTCTGCCACCACGTGTCGACGATCGGGCAGCGGCCGCCGCCGATCTTTTCGCGGAACCACATCCACGCCTCGGGATTGATCGGCTCGCCGACGGTGCCGAGCAGTCGCAGCGAGGAGAGGTCGTGCTTCGCGGGCCACTCGTCGCCCCACTTGATAAAGGCGCGGATGGCCGTCGGCGCGGTGTAGAGGATCGTCACGCCATAGTCAGCGATGATTTTCCAGAACCGGTCCGGCTCCGGCCAATTCGGCGCGCCTTCATACATCACGCAGGTCGCGCCGTTTGCGAGCGGACCGTAAACGAGGTAGCTGTGCCCGGTGATCCAGCCGACGTCGGCCGTGCACCAATAGACGTCCTCCTCGCGGAGATCGAAGATGTATTTCGTCGTCGTGTGGGCACCGGTGAGGTAGCCGCCGGTGGTGTGGAGAATGCCCTTCGGTTTGCCCGTGGAGCCGCTCGTATAAAGGATGAAGAGCGGGTGCTCGCTGTCGAGCGGCACGGCGGGGCAATCCGCGTCGACGTAGTTCATCTCGCGATGCCACCAGACGTCGCGGCCTTCCTTGATGTGGATGTCGATGTTTGCGCGGCGGAAAACGATCACGCGCTCGATGGCGTCGTTGCCCTCAATGGCGCGATCCACACTTTGTTTCAGCGTGACCGTCTGGCCGCGGCGATATCCCCCGTCGGCCGTCACGACAACCCTCGCGCCCGAGTCGGCGAGGCGGTCCTTGATGCTCTCGGCGCTGAATCCGCCGAAGACGACGGAATGGACGGCCCCGATGCGGGCGCAGGCGAGCATCGCGACGGTGGCCTCGGGAATGAGCGGCAGATAAACGAGCACGCGGTCGCCGCGCTTCACGCCGTTGCGCCGGAGGACGTTCGCAAATTTGCAAACCTCGCGGTGGAGTTGGTGGTAGGTGAGCGTGCGTTTCTCGCCGGGCTCGCCCTCCCAGATGATCGCCGCCTTGTTGCGGCGCGGCCCCGCGAGGTGGCGGTCGAGGCAGTTCTCGCTGGCGTTCAATTTACCGCCCACGAACCACTTCGCGAAGGGCGGCTTCCAGTCCAGCGTGCGGCTCCATTTCTTCCGCCACGTGAGCTCGCGGGCACGCTCCGCCCAGAACTTTTCCGGGTCTTTGATCGAGGCGTCGTAGAGGCGTTTGTATTCGGCCAGGCTGCCGACGTGCGCCGCCTTTGAGAATTCGCGGGACGGTTTGAAAAGGCGGTTCTCGACGAGGTGGGACTCGATGGGTGAGCTCATGGTGGGGCGGGGGCCGGGCCGGAGAATGCGCGAGGCCGGCGCGGCGATAAAGGCGGAAGTGCGGTTGACACGATTCCGCCCCCTTGCCAGTTTGCAGTGTGGTCACGCAAAGCATGCGGCAGATGTGGAAGGCGGTTCCGTTTCGGCCGTTTGTGATCCAGATGAATGATGGACGGAAGTTCAACGTCCCGCATCCCGACTTCCTCAGCATCTCGCCGAAGGGCACGGAAGTCCTCGTTTACGACCGGAACGAGGCTTCGCATTTCATCAGTCCGCTGCTCATCGCATCGGTGACGCCGCAGGCGCCAAAGCCCAAAAAATCTCGCTAGAGGGTTCCTTGGCCTTTCCGAAGCCGCCCGAGCTTGGCAAGGTGGCCGCCATGTCCAAGCAGCCGACGATCATCTACACGAAAACCGACGAAGCCCCCCTCCTCGCGACCTACTCGCTGCTGCCGATTGTCGAGGCTTTCACGAAGCCTGCCGGCATCGCCGTCGAGACGCGCGACATCTCGCTCGCCGGACGCATCATCGCGCAATTCCCCGAGCTCCTCTCCCCGGACCAGCGCATCGGCGACCACCTCGCCGAGCTCGGCAAGCTCACGCTCGAGCCCGAGGCGAACATCATCAAGCTCCCGAACATCAGCGCCTCCATCCCGCAGTTGAAGGCCGCCATCGCCGAGCTCCAGGCCAAGGGTTACGCCCTGCCCGCTCTGCCGGACAATCCGTCGACCGACGCCGAGAAGGACGTCAAAGCCCGCTACGGCAAGGTGATGGGCAGCGCCGTGAATCCCGTCCTCCGCGAGGGCAACAGCGACCGCCGCGCGCCACGGGCCGTGAAGGACTACGCCCGCGCGCACCCGCACAAAATGGGCGTCTGGTCGCCGGACTCGAAGACCGAGGTGGCGACCATGCGCGCGCGCGATTTCCGCTCGAACGAGAAATCCGTCACCGTCGCCGAGGCGACCGACGTGAAGATCGAGTTCGTCGCGACGGACGGCACCGTCACCGTCCTCAAGGCCAGCACGCCCCTCAAGGCCGGCGAAATCCTCGACGCGACCTTCATGAGCAAGGTCGCGCTCCTCTCCTTCCTCGGCGAGCAGATCGCCCGCGCCAAGGCGGAGGGCGTCCTCTTCTCGCTGCACCTCAAGGCGACGATGATGAAGGTGTCCGACCCCATTCTCTTCGGCTACGCCGTCAGTGTTTTCTTCGCCGATCTCCTCGCGAAGCACGCCGACGCGCTCGCCACCCTCGGCGTCGATTTCAACAATGGCTTCGGCGACCTCGTCGCCAAAATCGCCACCTTGCCCGCCGACCAGAAAGTCGCGATCGAGGCCAATATTGCGGCCATCTACGCCTCCGGCCCCGCCCTCGCGATGGTGAATTCCGACCGTGGCATCACGAACCTCCACGTCCCCAGCGACGTCATCGTCGACGCCTCCATGCCCGCGATGATCCGCACCTCTGGCCAGATGTGGAACGCCGCCGGCCAGGGCCAGGACACCCTCTGCCTCATCCCCGACAGCAGCTACGCCGGCGTCTACGCCGCCACGATCGACTTCTGCAAAAAGCACGGCGCCTTCGATCCGAAGACCATGGGCACCGTCCCCAACGTCGGCCTCATGGCGCAAGCCGCCGAGGAATACGGCTCGCACAACAAGACTTTCCAGGCTCCCGGCAAAGGCGTCATCCGCGTGATTGATGTAGCCGGCCTCGCTGAGGCCGGCCCGGGGTCAGCGACCCCGGCTACAACGCCTCGCGTCCTCATGGAACACGAAGTCGACACCGGCGACATCTGGCGCGCCTGCCAGACCAAGGACGCCCCGATCCAGGATTGGGTGAAACTCGCCGTCAACCGCGCCCGCCTCTCCGCCACGCCCGCCATCTTCTGGCTCGACGAAAAACGCCCGCACGACGCGCAAGTCATCGCCAAGGTTAAAACCTATCTCGCGAAGCACGACACCGCCGGCCTCGACATTAAGATCCTCGCGCCCGCCGCCGCGTGCCTCGCCACGCTCGAGCGCCTCAAGGCCGGGTTGGACACGATTTCCGTCACCGGCAACGTCCTCCGCGACTACCTCACCGACCTCTTCCCCATCCTCGAAGTCGGCACCAGCGCGAAGATGCTCTCGATCGTCCCGTTGATGAACGGCGGCGGCCTCTTCGAAACCGGCGCCGGCGGTTCCGCCCCGAAACACGTGCAGCAATTCACGGAGGAAAACTTCCTCCGCTGGGACTCGCTCGGCGAATTCTTCGCGCTCGCCGCGAGCTTCGAACATCTGGGCATCACGCAAAACCACGCGAAAGCGAAAGTCCTCGCCGAGACGCTCGACGAAGCCAACGGCAAGTTCCTGGAGAACGATAAGAGCCCCGCAAGAAAAGTCGGCGCCGGCATCGACAACCGCGGCTCCCATTTCTACCTCGCCCTCTACTGGGCCCAAGCCTTGGCGAAACAGACTAGCGACGCTCAGCTCTCAGCGATCTTCAAACCCATCGCCGAGAAGTTGACCGCCAGCGAAAAACAAATCGTGGCCGAAATGATCGCTGTCCAAGGCAAGCCCGCCGACATCGGCGGCTACTATCAACCGGACGACAAGAAGGCATCAGCAGCGCTGCGCCCGAGCAAGACCCTCAACGATATATTGGCGCAGATCTAGCCGACGAACAGTGGCCATCGATATGACCGCAAAGCCATCGAGCCACGAAATGGACGGAGTTCGTGTCAGAGGCCTGCTAAGCAATGAGGTCTCGGCACTGCTCAATACCTATAAACAATTTGAAACACTCGTCCCCCACGCGACTAGATCTGGTGCCGCTCACACTGGGGAAGATGGCCGATACGTTGAGGCTCTCGTTAGGAGTTACCTTCGGAAATTTCTGCCAAAGAATCTTGAAGCCTTGACGGGGTTTATCCTTCGCCCGGCCGTGAAAACTGGAGTCGATGGACGAGAACGCAAAGGGCAGAAGGACGACCACTCAACGCAACTCGATATTATCGTCTACGACTCGGCGAATTTTCCAATCTACGAAAGGCTTGGAGACGACGTTGTCGTTCCTCCCGAAGGCGTGGTTGCTGTCTGCTCGATCAAAAAACACCTACGACGAAGCGATATCGAGGACGAGACCATGCGCTTGCAGCGCGTCGGTTCTCTTTGCGCTACACTCACAAAGGATGGAAGTCCGCGACGCGGTCCCTTCCTCAGCTTGGTCGCAATGGACATCGCAGCCGATTGGAAGCCTGCGCCAACCGAAGAGTTACTGTGGAAGAGTCTGGAAGAGTCACCGGTAGGCACAAAGCACGTGTCATTTGATGAGCTGATTGGCTACATCGGTGTATTTAAGAAAGGCAGCATCTTCAAAAAGCGTCCTTCTGCCTCCCAGCCGAAAACTGCAAAGTATGTCTGGCTCGAACATAAACAACATGAACTCTACTTCGGACTGCAATTTCTACTCACCGGAGTGTTTAGCGTTTACTATGACCCGAGTCGCAACGCCAACCGGCGGCCCGGATTTACTGGCTTCGAATCAGGTCGCGGACACGAGAAAGAACTCGGTGAGCTATTGGTAACTGGCCCGACGCCTTCATGATGATGGAAGCGTCGACTCGGTTGCCAACCTGAGCACACTGAAATTAACTGTCGCCGATTTCTACTGTGCCTCTGAAGCATCGTTCGGCGAAATCGCCTTTCGCCAACGTCGGTTCTCGAGCAAAGTCGATTTTTTGATTTTGAGAGCTTTGCAACCAGGAAGTTTCTTCAAAATCTGAGCTATGTTCTCGGCGATCGGCCGAGCGAGCCAAGGACTCAGGGTGATTCGATTAATGCAGGACAAGTCGAAGCCTATTGTGATGGTTTTCTGTGATTTTTTTCTTCGCGCGTAGATGATTCGGAATTCGTTCTCATCCCGATACGGCTCCCGCTTCACGAAAGGCCAAGTCGCCATTGGTGGCATTTCCTTCTCCACCTGTTTCACGCGCTTGTAGTCCATGCTTCCAACTGTAAATCCGTTGCGACCTTGAATTCCGCGCAACAATTTTTGTTTATCAAACTCGATACAGACGCCACTGACTCCATCAGCGAAACACTTCCAATGATGAAACTGCTCGTCGGTCGCGGTGAAGCAAATTGCGAGTAACGTCCCAAGTTTTTTCTTAGACCGGTTGAGGTGGACCCCGTTCGTTGGACAGCGGATCGGGTAAATTAAGTTATGAGAGACAAAGGCGCTTTAGTTGCCTTGGCCGACTCCGAGGACAGGAGCCGAAGAGCTTGCCGCAGGAGTCGGCCCGTGGTCGGACGGATTGA
>JBBRLB010000205.1:0-7119 GCA_038231575.1 Opitutales bacterium
CCCAACCACCGAAAATTCCCGAGCACAAATTTCCCGCCGCGCCCGTGCGCGAGAACTTCGATGACGCGAAACTGCCGCTCGATTTTCAATGGCTGCGGTCCCCTTGGCCCGACGAACTTTTTTCGCTAACCGCACGCCCGGGATATCTCCGGCTGTTCGGCCGCGAGACGATCGGCAGTCCGTTCCAGCAAGCGCTCGTGGCGCGTCGCCAGCAGGCACATTGCTACAGCGCGGCGACAGCCGTCGAGTTCGAGCCGGAGCATTTTCAACAGCTCGCGGGACTCGTCTGCTACTACAACGCCGTGAAATTCCATTATTTCTACCTCTCGCACGACGACGCGCTCGGCAAGCATCTCCGGGTGATGACGTGCACGCCGGACTCGCCGCAGTCGGACGCGTTTACCGCGCCGATCGCGATTCCGAGCGGCCAGCCGGTGGAACTGCGCGTGGAAGTGGACGAAGAGCGGCTGCTCTTCGCGTATCGCGTTGGCAACGGAGCGTGGCAATGGCTGCCACAGGTTTTCGACGCGAGCATCCTTTCCGACGAAGCGAGCGCCCCGGGCCAGCCGAATTTCACCGGGGCCTTTGTCGGCGTGGCCTGCCAGGACATGTCCGGCGCCAGGCTTCAAGCGGACTTCGACTGGTTCGAGTATCGCGAACGCCAGTTTCTCCCCAGAATCTCTTAGAGAACTCATCTCACCTCCCTATGATTCGTCTCACTGCCACGACCGCCGGCCTCATCCTCGAAAAAGATTCGCGCCGCGTGCGCGCCCCCGCCGGCTTCACGTTCGATCAACTTTTTTCCGCGGGCGACCCAGGAACGCTCGCGGCCGAAGTGTTTGCCGCCGGTGCGCCCGTCGCCGCCGCGCCGGACGGAAGCCCGCTGCGCGCGCCGCTCGATTCACAGGAAATCTGGGCTGCCGGCGTCACCTACCTGCGCAGCAAGACGGCGCGGATGGCTGAATCGAAAGACGCGGGTGGTGGCACCTTCTACGACAAAGTCTACGAAGCCGACCGCCCCGAGTTGTTCTTCAAGGCCACCCCGCATCGCGTGGTCGCGCCCGGCGCCGCCGTGCGGATTCGCGCCGATTCGAAGTGGAATGTCCCCGAGCCCGAACTCACGCTCGCGATCAACTCCGTCGGAAAAATCTTCGGCTACACGATCGGCAACGACATGAGTTCGCGGGACATTGAAGGCGAAAACCCACTCTACCTTCCGCAGGCCAAGTCCTACCACCGCGCCTCGGCCATCGGCCCGTGCCTGGTCATCACTGATACCCTTCCCGCGTCCTCGACCGTTATCGCGATCGATATTCGACGCGCCGAAAAAAGCGTTTTTTCGGGTGAAACTACGGTCGGCCAAATCAAACGCCCGCTCCCTTCCCTCGCCGACTG
Source organism: Opitutales bacterium (assembly GCA_038231575.1). GTDB lineage: Bacteria > Verrucomicrobiota > Verrucomicrobiia > Opitutales > Opitutaceae > CAITWF01. Next base: position 1,396 of record JBBRLB010000205.1, read on the forward strand.
GCTGTTTCGGGAAAACAGTTTTCCCCACGGCTGCTACCTCATGACGGGCGTCGGCGTCGTGCCGCCGGATTCGTTCACTCTTCAAAAGGACGACGAAATTCGCATCACAATTGAACCCGTGGGAACTCTCGTTAACCTCGTCGACTAAGCTATGACACTCCACGGACTAAGCCTCATCGCCGGCCAGCAAGGTCAGACCGGCGGAAAAATGTTTCGCGCCGAGAATCCCGCCACGAGCGAGAAGCTCACGCCGGATTTTCACGAAGCCTCTGCCGGCGAAGTCGCGGCGGCGCTTGATGCGTCCGCCGCCGCCTTCGCCGAGTATCGCCAGCGCTCCGGCGCTGAGCGGGCGAAACTCCTCGAGACCATCGCCGACGAAATCGAAAAACTCGGGGACGCCCTCCCCCAGCGCGCCAACGCCGAGACCGGGCTCCCGCTCGCGCGTATTACTGGTGAACGCGCGCGCACGTGCGGACAGCTCCGGCTCTTCGCGCAAGTCGCCCGTGAGGGATCGTGGGTCGATGCGCGCATTGATCCCGCCCTGCCCGATCGCCAGCCGCTGCCGCGGCCGGACTTGCGTCGCATGTTGATTCCGCTCGGACCGGTCGTCGTGTTTGGCTCGAGTAATTTTCCGCTGGCGTTCTCCGTCGCAGGCGGCGACACCGCCTCGGCGCTTGCCGCCGGCTGCACCGTCGTCGTGAAGGCGCACCGCGCGCATCCCGGGACCTCGGAGCTTGTCGCCGGCGCGGTCGCGCGCGCGGTCGCGACGTGCGGCCTGCCCGCGGGCGTGTTCTCGATGATTCACGGCGGCGGCGCGACCGTCGGCATCGCGATGGTGAAACATCCCGCGACCACCGCGGTCGGCTTCACCGGCTCGCACACCGCGGGCCGTGCACTGTTCGATGCCGCGGCGTCCCGGCCGCATCCGATTCCGGTGTTCGCCGAGATGAGCAGCACCAATCCCGTCTTCCTGTTCCCGGGCGCGCTCCGCGAACGCGGCGCGGCGATCGCGCAGGGCCTGCTCACTTCCTTCACGCAAGGCGTTGGGCAATTCTGCACGAAGCCCGGCCTCGTCTTCGCCGTGCGCGGGGCGGACACCGACGCGTTTCTCGCCAGATTCTCCGAACTCGTTCGCGCCGCGCCCAACGCGACGATGCTCACGAGCGGCATCCGCGATTCCTTTCTCGAAAACCGCGGTAAGATCACCGGTGTCGCCGGCGTGCAGCCGCTCGCCGCCGGACCGTGCGCCGCTGACGCCAAGAAAACCGAAGGCCAGCCCGTCGCCGCAACCAGCACCGCGAAAAACCTCCTCGCGCATCCCGCTCTCGCAACCGAAGCCTTCGGCCCGTTCACGCTGGTGCTCCTTGCGGACGGCCTCGGGGAGTTCGCCTCGTGCGCTGCCGCGCTCGAGGGCCAGCTCACCGCGACCCTGCAGGCTAACGACGACGACTTCGCCGCCGCTCGCCCGCTGCTCGCCGCCCTCGAACAAAAAGTGGGCCGCGTGTTGCTCAACGGTTTCCCGACGGGCGTCGAAGTCTGCCACGCGATGAACCACGGCGGTCCATATCCCGCGACGACCGATGTGCGCTACACCTCTGTCGGAACCGCCGCGATGCTACGCTTCGCCCGGCCCGTGTGCTACCAGGGTCTGCCCGATACCCTGCTGCCGGAGGCGTTGAAAAGCGCAAACCCGCTCACCCTGCTGCGGCTCGTCAACGGCCAGCCCACGCGCGACCCGCTCGCTGCGCGCTAGAAATGGATCCCGTGTTCGATTCCGCGAGCGACGCGATCAACGACCTCCGCACCACCGCTCCCGGGCCGAGCGGTGCGCTGCCGCTCGAGACGAATCAGCTCCGCCCGATGAGCGGCGGAGATTTGTTCGGGTGGACGCCGCCCTCGGTTATCACACCGGCCACGGGGAAGACGGAACGCTGATCGTGGCATAGGATTTCCCTGATGCGCTCCTCCCCAGTCGATTCCAGCCCAGTGCCACCCCACGCCTCCCATGGTAGCCGGACGAACTAATTTGAAGACAGTCTCGCACAGGCCGGCGGGCGCCGTCGCATTCAACGGAACCGACGCGGGGCGAAATCGGAGAGCGACCGGCGCCACGTGAGCCACTCGTGGGCGGTGTCGGGCGAGGAGAAATCGACGCGAGGGATGTGTAGCTGAAGCAGCGGCGCCATTCGCCGGTGATTCTTGAGAGATAAGCAACGAAAACGTTGGCGATGCGTGGTGGGGTGAGCGAAAAAAAGAGCCCGGCGCCACAGCGCTCGGGCTCGGATTGGTGAGTTTCGCCGACGACGTCAGAAGCTGACGGTCGTCGTGAACGTGAACTTCCGCGGATCGGGGTTCGTGAAGCTGTAGAGGAACTGCGTGCGCGGATTGCCGGCGTTCAGCAAGTTGCTCGCGGCGGTGAAGTAGGCGTCATTGCCAATCCCGCTGCGGCCAAAGATCGGGTCGAGGGTGTCCAGCAGATTGGTCACGTTGAGCTGGAACCGGGTCTGGTATTTTCCGAAAAAGCGGTAGGTGTAGTTCACCCCTGCAGTAAGGGAATTCTTCCAGTAGCCCTTCGTCCAGAGATAGTCATACGCCGCTTGGGTGTTTTGCAGAACCGTTGGGGCGGGGGAACCAGCGGTATCGGGGATGCCGAACTTGAGGCGTGCGTCGCGGCTGCCGCTTTTGATGTGCCCACGATACTGGACGCCAGCAACGAGGCCCAAGCCTTTCAGCGTGCCTTCGCTGAAGCGATAGCGAGCGTTGAAGTTGATGCGATGGCGTTCGGAACCGCTTTGCAGCGTCCCCGTCGTCAGCCCATTGAGGCTGTTATCGATGTTGTCGAGCGCAGTTTGGATGGTGCCGGTCGCGCCGGTGGCTCCAGTCTGGAGGCCGAGCGGGCCTTTGGCGGCGCCGTTCAGACCGGCATTCCACTCCGCACGGTTGGCCGCGACGTAGATCTTACGATCCTCGCTCTCGCGCACGATGTAGACGAGCGGGTGGGAATAGTTCATCGACAGCGTGACATTGCGAGTCGGGTTGGCCTGCAGCTCAGCCTCCCAGCCTTCGAGGCGGCGGGAATTGGGATCGGAGTAGTTGAAGTTGGTCGTCCGAACGGGGTCCGTGTAGCCAAGGGCGAGCCAGAGATTCTGAATATCGGTCCGGCTGCCGAAGCCGGAGGGATTGTCGATCTGATCGGTCTTGTAATGCGAGAGCGTCAGGTAGGCCTTGCCACCGGGGATGGAGTAGCGGAGGCCGTAGTCCCGCGTGCGCGAGTGCGTCAGCGGGGGCTGGCTGCCATCGATGAGGGGCGACGGCGTGCCGGTGCCCGGAGGCTGGGTGTTCTCAGCGAAGTTAAACACAAAGCCAAGCGGCGACAGGAAGGTCCGAAGCACACCCTCGTTCTTGAACTGGAAGGGATAGGCCACGACGCCGAACGCGGCGGAGTGGACCTGTTCGGTGCGCTTGAAGTGGGCACCGGCGACACCGTTGAAGCCGAGGACACTCTTGTAGCCGCCCGCCGCACGGGTGGAGCCGGCCAGACCGGTGGCCACAGGGGAGAGAAGGTCGACGCCCACCTTGTCGCGGGTGTAGCTGGCGGTGAGGGCGAGCTTCTCGTTGAAGAACGCGCTCTGCGAGGTCAGACCGTAGTGGTCGAGCGTGCGCTTGGTGATACCGCCAGAGGTGCCGTTGACGGCACCAGCGACGCCCTCGACGTAGGCCCATTTACCGACGCCCAGGGCCTTGTTGGGATCGGTGAAGATCGGCGCCAGATCGGCGCGGGGATCGGCCCAGTAGACCCGATAGAACAATTTATTCGCGTTTTGGTAGGGGTCGGTTTCGGCCGGGTTATCCGTCCGGCGCCACGCGCGGGTGTTGCTCTCCGAGAGCGTCTCGCGCTTGCTGACGTTGAGGCTCAACTGCTGCTTGTAGTCCCACCACTTCGGCTTGAAGAAACGGTAGGTGGCCAGCCCGGAATACTCCTCGATCGCATCCTGGCTGTAGATGTTGTTCTGCTCCACGTCGGTGAACGGCTGCCCATAGCGGGGATTGAGCCGCCCGCTGGGCTGCAGCTTGTTCACGTCGATAAGGTAGTTGTTGGGACTGGTGTTCGACCAGATCGTGTTATTGTCGAAGTCGTTCTTCGTGTATTTGAACTGCGTGAACAGATTGCCGAGGCGTTGCTCCAACCGGACCTCAACGGTATCGGCATCGCGGGCCGCGATATTGTCCTTCGGCGCAAAACTAAACTTCGGATCTATTCCACGAATCGCCGGACGACGTGAGGGAATGGCGAGCAGGTAAGGATTGCCCTTATATGGAATGCGCAGATTGCCGATGGCCGCCCGGGTGCGGTAGTTATTGCCACCGTAGTCCTGCAGGTCATGCGTCGCATAGTTATAGATATACATCTGGGCCGCGTTGCCGTTACCGGCGCGGTTTAAGTCGAGACCGGCGGCAGTGAGCTGGGCGGACGTCAGCGTGGTAAGATTATCGTCATTGATGGTGACGCCGTCCCAGGCGAGCTGTGCGTCGCCGTTGGTAATCGACCAAAGGTTATTCCAATCGTTCATCCGCTCGTAGGAGGCATACAGGTTGGTGTTCTTCGTGAGCTTCGCGGTGGTGGAAAGGGTGATGCCCTTCTTGAGCTTGTTCTCGCCGGACTGATAACCAGGGGCATTCTGGTTGAGGAGGTTCAAGCGGACGCCAAAACGATCCCATCCCTTGCTGTAATCGAGGGTGTGACGATAGCCGTTCCACGAATCTCCCTGCAGGCTCACCGAGGTGGCCGTGCGGTTGAAGGTGGCCACTTTGCTGGTGCTACCCTGACGACCGCCAGGGCCGCCGTCGCCAAACATCGAAGTGTCCGGCCCGCGCTGGAACTCGAAGCGGTCGGTATTGTAGCTGTCGGCCGCACCGAAGTTGATCGTGCCGTTGCGGGTCGGGAAATTCGGGGCGTCCCCGGGTTGGGAACCGCGAATGATGTTTTGATAGACGCTCTCACCCGTGGGGTTGGAATTTGGCACCGCGGTGCCGAGGTCGACGCCGATCATATAAGCGCCGGCTTCGTTCATGTTGGTGATGTTGAAGTCATCCATGAACTCCTTCGTCATGACCGATATCGAACCGGGCGTGATCTCCAATGGGGTATCGACGCGACCACCGGAGAGCGTGTTACCCGCCGCGTAGCCGACGTCCTTGGAGGTGCTTACCTGAAACGGATTCAATACGAGCGCATCGCCGTTCTTGGCCTCGTCGCTCGCTTTCTGGGCGAGTTCGGAGGGGTCGAGGACACCGTTCTTATTCTTGTCGTATCTGGCGAGGTCAGCCGCCGTGGTCGGAGTGGTCGCCTGCCCATGAAGCTGGGAAGCAATGATCAGCCCGAGCGCGGTGACGAGGAGACGCCCGGGGACGGACGCCAATGGGTTTATGATGTTCATGTGGTGGTGTTGGGGGTGGAAAAAAGGGCGCGCTCAACTCGCCTGCGACGCTACGGGCTAGGACCGGAGCGCAACATTCGAAGGCCGCGACGCAAAAATGGTCGAGTTCCAGCAGAGGGGGATTCGTGGGGTTAGGGTCGCTCACCTAGGTGTGAGTCGTCAGGAGGTTGTCCCCCAAGTTGAGCCGGCTGATGGGTGCGAGACGGTGTAGAGAGCGATGGGGCCGGTGCCAGTTATATCGGTGGAGCCAGCGCTGGAGTTGGGCGGTGCGTTGGTCAGAGTGAGC
>JBBRLB010000206.1:0-7085 GCA_038231575.1 Opitutales bacterium
ATCGGCACGAACCTCACCGCCAATCACGCGCACGCGGCCTTCATGGGCGTCTTCGGCATGCTGGCTGTGGCGCTGCTGGTATTCGTCCTCCGACAGGTGTCGACCGCGAAGCATTGGGAAAAAATGCAGATCTACCTGCGCACCTCCTTCTGGGGCCTGAACCTCGGGCTGGCCGGGATGGTGGTGCTGAATCTTTTCCCGATCGGAGTTCTGCAATTGCTGGACGTCACCCGCCACGGTTATTGGCACGCCCGCAGTCCGGCGTTCTCCGACCGGCCGTTGATCGCGGCCTTGGAATGGGCGCGGATGCCGGCCGACGTGGTCTTTATTCTCTTCGGGGTCGTGCCGCTGGTCATCGTCACCCTGCTGACCTATCGTCACGCCCGGAGAGAGCCCAGTGCGGGCCTGCCGGCGGCCAGCCCCCGGGGAATCCAATGAAACGGAAAACCACCACGCCGCGTCTCGCCGGCACCAAGGCCCGGTCCGCGGCCTCGCGGGCACCGCGAAAGTCAGGGAGCAAAGCCCCGTCCTTTGTGCTGATGATCGGGCATTCCACCCGCACGCTCGGGGAATTCATCGGCCTGCTCAAGGCCCACGGGGCAACGGGCATCGCGGACGTGCGCACGGTGCCGCGCTCGAGGCACAATCCCCAGTTCAATCGCGAAACCCTGCCCGCTGCGTTGCAGGCCGCCGGCATCGGCTATGTGCACCTGGCCGAGCTCGGCGGATTCCGGCACACGACGCCCGATTCCCCCAACGCCGGCTGGCGCAAAGCCTCTTTCCGCGGCTACGCCGATTACATGCAGACGCCCGCGTTTGCCCAGGGTCTTGCCGCTCTGATCCAATTGGCGGGACAAGGCCAAATCGTGGTGATGTGCGCTGAGGCGGTGCCGTGGCGCTGCCATCGTTCGCTCATCGCCGATGCCCTGCTCACCCGGGGAATCCGCAGCGAGGACATCAGCAGCGCGATCCGCCGCGCGGTGCACACCCTCACGCCCTTTGCCAAAGTCCGCGGCACGACGATCACCTACCCGGCGCCGACGGCAAGCCGCACGGCCAAGCAGCCGCCGGCCAAACGCTCCCGGATGCATGGCGCAACCGGCATGAACCTCAAAAAACGGAGCCCCGGATCATGAAACCCACGAATGCGGCCAAAGACTTTCCCGTCGTTTGCGTAGGCGGTTCGGCCGGGGGGCTCGACGCCTATACCCGACTGCTCCGGCATCTGCCGGCCGATATGGGAGTGGCGATCGTGATCGTCAATCACGTGAGAAACATCGCCACGCAACTGCACGAGATACTCCCGCGCTTCACCGCGATGCCCGTTGAGCTGATCACGGAAAGATTGGATATCCAGCCGAACCACGTGTTCATCATTCCGTCGCAGCGCGATCTGCACGTGCTTGATGGGGAGTTCCGGCTGCAGCCGATCTCCAAGCCGCGGGGATGGCCCGACGTGATCACGGTGTTTCTGCGCTCCCTGACCAAGCACTGGGACGGCAAACTGATCGCGGTCATTGTCTCGGGCTATGATGGCGACGGGGCGGAGGCCCTGCGCGGGATCAAAGAAGTGGGGGGCGTCACCATCGCCCAGAAGCTCGAAACGGCCGCGCAGCCCGACATGCCCAAGAGCGCCATCGCCAGCGGGTGCATCGATTTCATCCTCTCACCCGAAGAAATCGCCGGGAAAATTGTCCAGATTGCGAAGGCGGAGGCAGGGTGAAGGCGGGACGCCTTCATCGGGTCGAGCCGAAGTGAAAACGACCTTGGAACACTTCATCGCCCGATTTCGTCTGCTCCGGCGCCAGCCGACTTTTCGTCTCTCACGCAAAGTCGTGGTCGCGGCGCCGGGGGGCACCGTGGTGCTGGTGGGCATCGCCATGGTGGTGTTGCCCGGCCCGGCCATCCTGGTGATCCCGCTCGGGCTCGCGATTCTGGCGACCGAGTTTCTGTTGGCACGGCGCTGGTTGAAGCGCGCGCGGGACCTGCTCCCAACTGGCGACAAGCTCCCGCCCCAGCGGGGCCGACGGCCGGCAATGCGTGGCATCAGTGCCCCGTCCAAGACGTGCTGGCCCAAAACCATTACTCCGCGTCCGGACTTTCCGCGCCGGAAGCCGCGCAGCGCCTCGCGACCCATGGCCCGAACGAGCTAAAGCAAGGCCATCGCATCAGCCCGCTGCAGATCCTCCTCGGGCAGTTCAAGAGCCTCATCATCTGGATCCTCATCGCCGCGGGAGTAGTCTCCGGCTTGCTGGGCGAAACGATCGATGCCATCGCCATCTTCACGATTGTCGTCTTCAACGCGGTCATCGGCTTCTACCAGGAGTTCAACGCCGAGAAGTCCATCGCGGCTCTCCAGAAGATGACCGCGCCCCAAGCCAAGGTGCGCCGCGACGGGCAGATCACTTCGATTCCGGCCGCAGGCATCGTCGTCGGTGACATTCTCGAGTTGGAGTCCGGCGACCTGGTCGCAGCGGATGCCCGGCTCCTGGTGGCGGCTTCCCTCACGTGTATCGAGTCCGCGCTGACCGGCGAGTCGGAGGCGGTTACGAAGCAGGCTGCGACGATCGAACCGGGCGAATCCCGTGGCCGATCGCGCAAACATTCTGTTCATGGGCACCAGCGTCGCGACGGGCACGGGCCAGGCCGTCGTCGTGGCCATGGGGATGCAGACCCAGTTGGGCCGCATCGCGGAACTGATTCAGGAAGCGGGGGCGGAGGAACGAAGCCCGCTGGAAGCTGGAAGGAAACTGGATCTTCAGGGGGGTCGGGCCGGGAGGGGTCACCTGAAGAGTTTAATTTGGTGCGGGCTGCGCTGTAACGCGAACGAGCGCGGCCCGTGTTTGCGCGCGCAGCGACGCATCGTCAGGCTGGTCCAGCCGAAGCAGGGCCTTCTGCAACACTTCGCGCGATGGTTTCATCGCCTGAAGCAATTTCGGGAGATTTTGCGCGAGCATTGGCCGGTTGACGGACTCGATGTCGAACCGGATCAATTCGGTGAGCACGCTCTGGTTGAGCGGTTCAATCACCCACGCACGTTCCAGCACTTCACGCGCAGAGCTAACTGCGCCGAGCAAACGCAGTTGTTTGGCGAGCAACCGTGCAGCGGCTCCGCGAAGTTGGGATTGATTGAGAAAAGCGGTGAGAGTGAGCTTCGCTTCGGCAGTTTCATTGAGGCCGAAAAGCGCGACAGCGCGCTGGCAGTGCAAGGTGGCGGTGTAGGTTGGATTAACTTTGCGGTCCTCCCGGAGTGCAGTGCCCGCGAGCGTGTCGGCCGTGCGGTAGTCCTTTACGGCTAGGGCGGCCTGAATGCGCGCGAGGTTGAACGGCATAAGCGCAAATTTCTGCGCCGCGGCGAGATCGCGCACTTGGGAAGCGAGCGTGGGCTGCGCCGTGTCAACCGAGAACTCCGCCAGCAACAGCAGCGCTTTGGGATCGGATTTGAAGTCGGCCACGTAAGCGGCGAGTTCACGAATTTCGGCGACACGATTGCCGGTCGCATGGTAGCTACTCAGCAGGTCGATGCGCGGACCTGGGCTCGCCGGATCGTTGAACTGCCGAAGCAGCGACATCCGGCGCGCCTCGGCTGTGTGTCCAAGGGCAAGATGCAGGCGCACAAGTTGGAGGTAGAGTTCGTCGCGTTGATGAAACCGGGGGAGTTCATTCTCCAGCCGCGCCAGCGCGAGTTCGGGGTAACCGCGTTCCCAATCGCATTTCGCGAGGAGAATCTCGCCCTCGAGCGAGTCGGTGAGGCGCCACTCATGCAGGAGATTTTCGGCGCGGTCGTAGTCACCTTTGTCGAAATGCGCCGTGGCTGATTGGAGCGCGATGAATTGGTGGGTGAGGATTGCATCGGGCTTGGCGGGCAGGATCGTGCCGGCGATCGCCAGCGCGCGCTCGGCGTTATGCGTCTCAAACAGGAGGGCAAAAAGGACCCTCAGATAGTCGAGGTCGGCCTTGGCGAGAGACGGACCCTCGGTGAGTGTTTTCAATGCGAGATCAGCCCGTCCGAGCTGAACTTGCAGCTCGGCGACTTGTCGGCGCGCCTCCACGTCGTCCGGCACACGGTCCAAGCCGGCACGCAGCCAGCGATATCCGTTCAGGTAGTTTTTCGCTTCCAGCTCCGCGTGGCCCAGCGCCAAGTAGTGCCGACCCAGACCGGTGCGATAGTGCTGGGCGCGGAGCGGATAAAATAAGAAATCAAGGTAACTGACGTCGGCGTAACCGCGCTGATATTTGACAAACACCCACAATCCTCCCGCAATCGCGAGCCAGCCACAGACGGCTAAAGCGGCTAAGACGGTTGCGATGCGACGCCAGAAAAGGTGCCAATACTCTGAGTCGTGCGTGGTGATACGCACCCAGAGCTTGCCGCGATAAATCGGATCGTCAGGATCGAATTTGCGCTGCCCTATTTTGCTGAGATCTGGCATGGACGCGATAGCGGCGCCGTTTGGTTCTCACGACCTCGTCTGCCGATGAAGGCGATAAATTGAGGTCGGACCTGCCATGACCGGTGCTCACTGGCGGTTTGTCGTATGACGGCCAAAAAACTTGGTTCGCCTCACGACGATCAGAAGCCCCGCCAGTCCCGCCAATAGGGCGGCGGTGGACGCGGGTTCGGGGATCGCACTGCTGATTGTGATGTTGTTCGTGTCGAGCGTAACGGCACCATTGATCGCCAGGACACGGCCATCGATGCTTGTGCCCGTAATTAGGGTGCCGCTCTCAAGGGCGATTGTTGTCCCGGCAAACGTCGTGCTCGAGTTGAAGGTGACGGAGCTGCCGACTTTGAAAAAGACGTTGCCGGAGACGGCACCGTTGCTCAGGACGACCGACGAGGACGCCGCGGTCGTAAGTGTGCTCCCGATCTGAAAAACGAATAGCGGATTCGTCAGGCCTTGGCCGTTGAGAGTAAGCGTTCCAGTCAACCCGGCTGACGTTGAGAAAAAATACACGCCCGGCGTGAGCGTGAGCCCGCCAAGGTCAGTGCCCGTCAGAGTCTGGGTAGGGATAAGGCCTGCGAGTTGGTTGTAGGCCGTCAGGGCGTCGGCATGGGCTTGCTGAGCCAGCGAGTCATTGGAGTGGATCGTCCCGGTTACGTTGGGCGACCCCGTGATCGCTGTCCCCGGGCTAACGCCGAGGTCGCCGATGATGTTGGTCGTCCCAGTGTTGGTCACCGTTGAGCCGCCGAGGATCGCAAAACTCGACGCGGTGCCCAGCACAATGGTGGTCTGAGCTTTCGCCCAGCTTCCGAGGCAAGTGACGATGGCAACGAGCAACAGAGAATTGGCGAACTGAAGAAATGGTCTTGGAAAATGAAGATTCATTCGTCGACTCGCCTCCGAGGATAATTATGACCACGCAGGCAACCGGGAGCAATGGGTTATTAACCCTATTCGTGGGGTTGGATCAACGCGCGCTCAAGCAACCGCTAGGTCGCGACGGAACCCGAAGGGGGTTACGGTGGCCGCATGAGCCCACGTAGGCCTTCACCCCATATCCGGGGTTCAGCCCGCGGAGTAGGATACGGTTTACGTCACGCTTACTTGAAACTCGACCTTGTTGAGTCGCCGCGCGTTCGCACCGCGACGCGGGAAAGCGCCCCTGACCCGGGGCATGATCGCCGTCTTGGCAGTGCCCCAGGACCACTTCTCTTGAACTCACCTGATGAAAACTGCTCCCCTGCCGCTACGTCAGCACCGCCACATCGCGGCCTGCTCAACCTGAATCCTCAAGCGTTATGAAGCGCATCCTGGTCGTCGATGATGATCCCTCGCTGTGCGACCAAGTCTCCGCCATGTTGCAGACGCACGGCTACGAGGTTCTCATGGCCGCAGACGGTGCGGCCGCCCTTGCCGTCATCCAGCGGGAACCTCCGGACCTGGTGTTGAGCGACGTCGTCATGCCGAGGCTGGACGGACTCGAACTGCTTACGGCCGTCCGGCAGGAACCGGCCACGGCGCTGCTCCCGTTCGTCCTGATGACGCAGCGGCCGGAGCTGGCCGGCATGCGCCACGGGATAAACCGCGGGGCCGACAATTATCTGCCGAAGCCTTTCAGCGCATCGGAGCTGGTGGCGGTCATCGAACGCTGCCTCCACCGGCAGCACGTCCTGCATGAGTTCGCGGAGCAACGGCTGGGCGAGATGCGCCGCGACGTGCTGGGGATGCTGCCCCACGAGTTTCTCACCCCGTTGAACGGCATCCTCGGCGTCGCCGAACTCCTCGAAATGGGCGGCGGTACCGCGGCCGACCTGGCCGACTACGCGGGTGTCTTGCGCACGTCCGGCGAGCGCCTGCACCGGTTGGCTTCGAATTTCCTGCTCTGCGCCGATCTGGAGCTGGCCGCCAGCGATCCCGCCCGGCTCGCGCTGTTTCGCAGTGGCTCCACCTCCTCGGCCGCGCCCGGGTTGACCGAGGCCGTAAAAAAACGGGCCCGGACCTGGGCTCGCGCGGCGGACCTCGACCTGCAAATTGCGCCGCTGGTTCTGCCAATTTCGGCGCGCAATCTCGCCAAGATACTCGACGAGTTGCTCGACAATGCGTTCAAGTTTTCCGCCCCCGGCTCCCAAGTCAGCCTCACCTGCGACCGGCACGAGGGCCGGGCGCGCTGGCGGGTGCAGGATCGCGGCCGTGGCATCACCGCCGAGGCGATCGGCCGGCTCGCGGAGTTCGTGCAACTCGACCGCCAGCTCCACGAGCAGCAGGGCGCGGGGCTCGGGGTCGCCATCGCCCGCCGTCTCGCGGAGCTGCACGGCGGCACCCTGACCCTGCAAAGCGCCCCTGACGCCGGCACGATCGCCGTCTTGGAACTGCCATTGAATCTGCCGCTTTGAAATGAATTCACCCCAAGACACCCTCCGCAACGCCGATCGGACAGCCGCCGCTTACGCACGCAGCTTGCTCGAAGCCTCGCTTGATCCGCTGGTCACCATCAGCGCGGAAGGTAAGATCACGGACGTGAACGACGCCTCCGTGCAGGCCACCGGCGTGGCGCGCGAAAAACTCGTGGGCACGGACTTTTCGGATTATTTCACCGAGCCGGAGAAGGCACGCGCGGGCTACCAGCAGGTGTTCTCCCAA
>JBBRLB010000207.1:0-7043 GCA_038231575.1 Opitutales bacterium
CACGGTTTCTGCGGCGGTGAAATCGAAGTCGTAGTTCGCGAAGCCCGGCAGGGTTTGCAGCGATTTCCACGCATCGAAGCGGACAGCCGCGTAGGAGTCGTTGAGGGTGAGCGCGAGCAAGGGCGCGAGCCAGTCACGGCCCGCGGCCTGTTGCGCGGGCGCCCAACCCATGCCCCACGCGACGAGCGCCCGCTGGCCGGCGTCGCCCTTCAGCAGCCACTGCACGGCCGCCGCGATCGTTCGATCATCGGGCGCGAGTGCGGGCACGGGTTGGTGATACCACTCGCGCAATTTCTCCGCGGTCCACGCGAGCGTGCGATCGAGATGGCAGAGATTACAGGCGTTGGGCCGGCCGTGATCGAGGCTCTCGCGGACGGTGGGCGACGAAATCTGGTGACTCGGAATTGCGCGCAACAGGCCGTAGGTGGTGTGCGGCATGTGGCAGTTCATGCAGCGACTGCCGTCCGAGTCCGCGGCGTGGTGCGTGTGCGCGGCGAACTGCGCCCGCTTCGTCTCGTGGCATTGCAGGCACGCGGCGTCGCCGGTCATGCCGGGCTTCATTTGGTGTTCGCGCCACGCGGTGACCGTCGCGGCGTCGGTTTTCTCGGGATGCATTTCGTGGCACGAGATGCAGGAAAAATTTCCGCCTTGGTAGCACGGCGAAGCCATGACGCCGTTTAACTCGCGTCCGGTCACGCGCACCATGCCATCGCTCCAGAAGCGATCGCTGAAGAAATTCTCGTTCGTCTGGGCGATAAGATTTTTCTGCGCCGCATGATCCGCGCTCGCCGGCTGCACGACGAACCGCTCCGCGAGAGCGGCATGGCCGGGTCGAAACGTGCCGCCGTCACGGTTCCACGCGATCTTCTGCTCCATGCCCTCGAAGGCCCACACGCTGTGGCACTGCCCGCACGCCAGGGCCGACTCGGCGCCGCGCATCTTGGCGGGATTGGCAGCGGTGGGATCGCCCGTGCCGGCGAGGTGCTTCGCATAGCGGGTGAGGGGATTTTGGTTTTGTGCGACGTGCGCGCGCCCTTCGCTGTGGCACGCCTCGCACGCGATGCCGAACTCCGCGACGCGGGAATCGAAGGTGTTGCCCTCGACAAACCGCGAGCGTCCGGCCGTGACGTGGCAGTCCATGCACGCGCCATTCCATTCGCCGGCCGCATAAATCGTGCGAAACTCGGGCGGCAGCAGAAAAGTCTGGGCGACCGGTGCCCACTTTTTTTCCACGATGAGGTAAGCGAAGGGAAACTGCGCGAGCGTCCGCCCTTCGCCGGTGTCGGTCCAGAAAATCTGCAACGTGTGCGAGCCGGTCGTCAGGACAATTTCACGGCGCGGCTCCGGCGCACCGCCGTCGATCGGCACGCGCGTGACAAAAAAGTGATCCTGTTCGCGCACGACCTGGTAGCGCGCACCGTCGAATTCCCGGGCGAAGCCATCGAGCGAGGCCGGCATCGTCGCGCCGGCGGCGACTTGCGTCATCGTGCGATGAAACGAGGCGTGCCAGCTCGCGTAGTTGCCCGGATGACAACTCCGACAGGAATCCGACGAGACGTAACCGGCGGCGTGCTCCGCGATCGGCCGGTTGGCCGGCGACGCAGCCGGCTTCGCTCGTGCGAGCACGGACGCGATGAGTCCGGCAACGCCCAAGACGAAAAGTAACTTCAACGTTCGCACCACGATGGGGCCGCACTTTGCCGGGTGGGTGCGACTCGCGCAAGCCGCGCATCTTCTCGGAGCACCAGCCGTCACGCCGTGTGCATGAAATCCCTCCCCCGCGAAATCCCCGCGCTGCTGCTCGCCGTCATCGGATTATCCCTCTCCCCGGCGATTTTTGCCGCGCCGGATGATGTAACGCTAACCGTCAGTGGCGCGCCGGCGACGCCGGGCGATCTCAAGCCGGCGGATGTCTCGTCGCTCGTGCTCGCGAATGGTCGTCTCAAACTCACCTTCGGCAAGGATGCGAACGGCGACTTCAGTGCGATCTCCGTCATGAAAAACGGCCAGGAGCTCGCGCACAATCTCCACGGCGTCGAGCCGCGCGACGTCGATGCGCACCGCACATTCTACCTCGATTCGGGTGCGGGCCGAAATCATCTCGTGACCGATGTCGTGCGCATCGTGAAGAACACGCCCGACCTCGCGCACTTCGCCGTCGTCGACAATCGCGCGCTGCACCTCGAGCACCATTTCGTGATGTTGCGCGGCGAGAGCGGCGTGCATCCCTACGTGATCGTGAAGAACGAGCTCGGCGCCAACTCTGGCGAGACGCGCACGATGTATCGCTTCGACATGAGCCTGCTCGACTGGGCTTACAGCGGCGAGCGCACCGGCAAGCAGCCGAGCTACGCGACGCTCCAGGCGATCTCGGAAGCCGGCAACATGGGCGACGAAACGTGGCGGCTGGCCGACGGCACCGTTTACCAAAAATACGACTACTGCCCTTACTACGCGGAGACCGACATGTGGGGCCATTTCGGCCACGGCTTCGGTGTGTTCTTCATGCCGGTGAGCACCGAGTCCTACGCCGGCGGACCGCTGCGCCATGAACTCGCGGTGCACCAAGACGCGCTCATCTTGAACTATATCGGCGGCGGACATTTCGGCGGCGGTGGCAGCGCGACCGGGCGCAACGGCGAAAAAATTCACGGCCCGTGGTTTCTCTACTTCAACACCGGCGACACGCCCGAGGCGATCGTCGCCGATGCGAAAGTCGTCGCCGCGTCGCAAAAAAAGAAATGGCCCTGCGCGTGGATGGAAGAGCCGCTCTATCCCGTGAAGCGCACGGCTGTCACCGGCCATTTGAAGATTTCCCACGATCGATCGGCAGCTGGCGCCTACATCATTCTCGGTCAGCCCGACAATCCCGGTCGCGGTGGTGCTGGTGGACGAGGTGGTCGCGGTGGCGCTGCACCGGCCGGTGCGCCGCCCGTCGCGGATCGCGCGAGCGCGATCTACACGCAAGGGGGCGACTACATTTTCTACGTGAAGGCCGATGCGAACGGGAAATTCACGCTGCCCGCCGTGCGCCCCGGCACCTACACGCTCTACGCGTGGCAAACGCAGGGACCGATCACGTCGTCGTTTGCGCGCGACGGCGTCGAAGTGAAGGGCGACAAACTCGATCTCGGCGCCATCGAATGGGATGCGCCGTATCACCCGAATCTCATTTTCCAAGTCGGCCAGGCCGATCGGATGGCGGGCGAGTTCAAGCTCGGCCACGCGCCGCGCTCGAACCAAAATACGAACCAGATTCCGTCCGACCTCACGTTCACCGTGGGCAAAAGCAACCCAGCGAGCGATTGGTTCTACACGCAGCACAGCGGCACCTGGTCGATCAAGTTTAACGTCGCGAGCGTGCCCGCCGGCGACGCCTATCTGACGATCCCCGTGGCGGGTGGTCCGGGCAACGTGACGATTCTCGTCAACGGCACCGAGGTCGGAAAAATCTCGAAGCCCGATGACGCGAGTGTGCGGCGCGCCGCGAACCGCAGTGGTGTCTACGCGCGCTACGAATTCACGTTTCCGGCAGCGACGCTCAAGGCCGGCGAAAACGTCGTGGCCCTACAGATGCCGGCGCGCGGCGGCCGGCGCGGTGCCGCAACACCCGGTGCAGCCGAACCCACCGGCCAGCAGCCCGGCAGCGCGGCCAACAACGGCATCATGTATGATACCGTCGTGCTGGAGACGGACGCGAAGTGATGGGTGTGCCGCGCGGGGCGCCTGAGATTACTTCGCCGCCGCGATCGGTGTCATCACGCCGGTGCGCTCGTCGTGCAGCTTGCTCGTGTCGAGCCCGTCGAGGACGAGCACGCCTTGCAGCGATGAAATGATCGGAGCCTCGCTCCATTGCCAGAGAAGCTTCGTCGGATCGCCCGCCGGATCGAACTCGACCATCTGAATGCCTTCTTTGCCGTGGCCGGCCCCGTGGTTTTGCCAGTTCGCGACGACGATGTGGCCGTTGGGCAGCAGTTGAAACATCGCGTAGAAATTCGCGTGCATCTCCTGCGGCATTTTTTCCTTTTCGGCGAACCGGCGCAGCTCCTTGCCGTCGGCGTCGAGTTCGACGAAGAACGCACCGTAGCCCGCCGATGAGAGGATATGGCCATTCGGGAGCCGCACAGCTTTCCACGCGTGCTTGAAGCCGGCCACGGTCCACTCGTGCAAAATCTTCCCGCTGCGATCGCCCTCGCGGATCATCGTGTTGTTCATGATGAGCCACGTGCCTTGCGGCGTCTCGCGGATGAGGCGCACGTAGTCGCCGGGGAAAACGGTTTTGTGTTTGATCGCGTTGGCGGCATCGATTTCGAGGACGACCACTCCCTTTGAAGTGTCCAGATCGACGCCCGCGATGAGCGTGTTGCCGTTCGGTAGGCGACGTGCGGTCGCGATGCCCTTATAGCTCGCGATCTCTTTCATGACTTTGCCGGTGGCGATGTCGTATTCCGTGTAACCGGCGTCATGGCTGACGAGCACGCGGTTGCCACCGACGAGCTGCATGTCGCGCGGCGCGGCGTTCCATTTCGGGGCGGGTGTGACGCCGGCCGGAAGCTGCGGCGCGACTTTCACGATCCAGTTTTTCGACGGATCGTTTTGGTTTACGTGGAGCAGCTGCGTGATCCCCTCGTCGAGCATGAGCAGGTCATGCTTGATTTCGGCGGCACGCACGGCGGCGCTCGTAAGACAAAAGGCGAGAAGGAGGCGCGGGGTCATGCAGGCACCTTGGCGTCGGGGACGAAAGGATCAAGCTGGCGCTGCGTGTGACGTGAACCGGCTCGTTTTGGCGCGTGCGCTCACGAGGTGGTCGGACGCTCCGAGGGTGAACACCCACTTTCCGAATGGCGCGCCGTGTGCGAAGGTGAGGAGCCATGGATTTCGCCAAACTTACCCAGATGTCGCGTCAGGCTGTGACCGACGCGCAAAACACCGCGCGCCGCCTCAATCACAATGAGGTCGACACGTGGCACCTGCTTGCCGCGCTCGTGGCGCAGGAAAACGGCGTCGTGCCTGGGTTGCTCGACAAGCTCGGCATCGGGCCTGGTGCCGTGCAACTCGCCGTCGAGCGTGAGCTGGAGCGCCTGCCGAAAGTCACGGGTGCCGTCGACACGTCGAAAGTTTACGTCACGCAGTCCGTCAACGAGGTGCTCACCCGTGGCGAGGAAGAGGCGAAGTCGCTTAACGATGATTTCGTGAGCGTGGAGCATTTGCTGCTCGGCCTGATCGATGTCGGTAAACCCGACGCGCTGAAGCAACTGTTCAAGAGCTTCGGCCTCGATCGAGCGAAAGTGCTGAAAGTCCTCAAGGAAATCCGCGGCTCGCAGCGCGTGACGACCGACAATCCCGAAGCGACCTACGCTGCGCTCGAGAAATACGGCATCGATCTCGTGGCGCAGGCGCGCAAAGGAAAAATGGATCCGGTGATCGGGCGCGACGACGAGATTCGCCGCACCATTCGCATCCTCTCGCGCAAAACGAAAAACAATCCCGTGCTCATCGGCGAGCCCGGCGTCGGCAAGACGGCGATCGTCGAAGGACTCGCCCAGCGCATCCTGCGTGGCGACGTGCCGGAGGGGCTGAAGGACAAAACGATCTTTTCGCTCGATATGGGTGCGTTGGTCGCGGGCGCGAAGTATCGCGGCGAGTTCGAAGAACGCCTCAAAGCGGTGCTCACTGAAATCAAGCAGGCCGACGGCCGCATTATTCTTTTCATCGATGAACTCCACGTAATCGTGGGCGCCGGCAAGACCGAGGGCGCGATGGACGCGGGCAATCTCCTCAAGCCGATGCTCGCGCGCGGCGAGTTGCACTGCATCGGTGCGACCACCCTCGACGAATATCGGAAGCACATCGAGAAGGATGCCGCACTCGAGCGGCGCTTCCAGCCGGTGGTCGTTGACCAGCCGAGTGTCGAGGACGCGCTGTCGATTCTGCGCGGGATCAAGGAGCGCTTCGAGTTGCACCACGGTGTCCGCATCCAGGACAACGCGCTCGTGGCCGCCGTCACGTTGTCGAGCCGCTATATCACGGATCGTTTTCTACCCGACAAGGCGATCGACTTGATGGACGAGGCGTGCGCGATGATTCGCACCGAGATGGATTCGATGCCGCAGGAGCTCGATGAGCTCACGCGCAAAGCGCTCCGGCTCGAAATCGAAGAGACCGCGCTGACGAAAGAGAAGGACGATGCCAGCAAGCGCCGGCTCGAAACGCTGCGGAAGGAACTCGCCGAGGCCCGCGAAAAAGCGAAGGGCATCAAGCTGCACTGGGAAAAGGAAAAAGCCGCGGTCGACAAGACCCGCAAACTCCGCGAATCGATCGAGGCCGCGCGCCTCGAAATGGAAAAGGCTGAGCGGGCTTACGATCTCAACAAGGTCGCCGAGCTGCGCCACGGAAAAATTCCGCAGATGGAAGACGAGCTGAAGGCGCTGGAAAAAGCCGGTCGCGGCCAGACTACGCTCTTTAAAGAGGAAGTCTCCGAGGAAGAGATCGCCGAGATCGTTTCGAAGTGGAGCGGCGTGCCCGTCACGCGGCTGGTCGAAGGCGAGAAGGATAAACTGCTCCGGCTCGAGAGCGTGTTGCACGAGCGCGTGGTTGGCCAAGACGAAGCGGTCACGCTCGTGACCGAGGCGATTCTCCGCGCGCGCAGCGGCATCAAGGATCCCCGGCGGCCGGTGGGGAGTTTCCTTTTCCTCGGGCCGACAGGCGTCGGCAAAACTGAACTCGCGAAGACGCTCGCCGAGACCCTGTTCGACACCGAGGCTGCGATGGT
The DNA here is from genome assembly GCA_038231575.1 of Opitutales bacterium. Lineage (GTDB taxonomy): Bacteria > Verrucomicrobiota > Verrucomicrobiia > Opitutales > Opitutaceae > CAITWF01. The sequence goes on from JBBRLB010000207.1 coordinate 6,773, forward strand.
GCGGATCGACATGTCCGAATACATGGAGAAGCACAGCGTCGCGCGCATGATCGGCGCGCCGCCCGGCTACGTCGGCTACGACGAGGGCGGCCAGCTCACCGAAGCGGTGCGGCGCAAGCCTTACGCCGTGATCCTGTTCGACGAAATCGAGAAGGCGCACCCGGATGTGTTCAACGTGCTGCTGCAGGTGCTCGACGACGGTCGGATCACGGATTCGCAGGGGCGCACCGTGGATTTCAAGAACACGATCATCATCATGACATCGAACCTC
>JBBRLB010000208.1:0-7021 GCA_038231575.1 Opitutales bacterium
ACCATCACCCTCACGGCGCCCACCGGCACGGCTAACAATCCGACCCGGGCCACTCCGGGCGTGCCCCTCAACCTCTCCGCCACGGCCGTGGCATCGGCCGGGACCAGCATCTCATTGGTCGAATATTTTCTGAGCGGCGCGCTCATTGGCACCCGCACGACTCCGAACACCGCGGGCACGAGCACCTATACGTTCTCGTGGATCCCCACCGCCGCCCAAGTCGGCGCGGCGCAGCAGGTCGTCGCGCGCGTCACTGACACCAACTCGCTGCAGACGATCTCCGCGCCGGTGTTCGTCACGGTCGCCACGACGTCCGGCTCTGCCCCGGTGGTCACCGGCGTAGGGGCTAATCCGGCTCCGGGTGGAGTCGTGCAAACGCTCTCATTCGTCAACTTCGTCGCGACCGCCAACTCGCCGGTAAACGGTGGCAGCATTTCGTCGGTGGAGTTTTTCCTCAACGATTTCAGCGTCGGCCAGGCCGCGCGTGAGGGCACGAGCAATCTCTGGCGCCTCGTCTACAACTTCGCGAATTTTGATTTCACGGCGCTCGTCCCCGATCAGAACACCGGACGTTACGCGCTGCCCCTGTTCGCGATCGCGCGGGACAACAGCGGCAATCAGACCGCCTCCTCGACGACCACGCTGGTTCTCAGCCCTTCGCAAAGCTCGCCGCCCAGCGCGAGTGTGCTCGCGACCACCGCGACGACCTTCGCCCTCGGCGGTAGTTTCTCGCTCCTGCCCAACTTCGTCGATCCCGACGGCACGGTCACTTCGCTCCAGCTTTACGTGAACGGCCAGGCGACGGGCGCGGCGTTGAACAATCCCGCACCCGGCAGCAGCATTCTGACCTACACGCCGACCGCCGCCGGCACCTTCCAGATTTTCTTCGCCGCGATCGATGACACCGGCAACTCGGCGTTTTCCGCCATCAATGCGGCGCAGTTGACCACCATCAGGGTCACCGCAAACACCGCACCCGGCACGATTCTCACGCGTCCGACCGACGACACCACGGTCACCACCGTCGGCGCCCCGGTGTTTCTGGAAGCCACGGCGACCACGGCCAATGCCGCGACGACGCCCACGCTGAATTTCATCGCGACGGCCGGAATTTCCGGTGCGCAGACCACCATCAGCGGCACCCGCGTGAGCACCGTCGGCACGCTGAGCACGTTCCGCGCGATCTTCACGCCCACGATTTCGGACACGTTCACGGTCAAGGCGACGGGCATCGTCGGCACGGGCACGGGCCAATCTACGACCGACAGCCCACAGACTCGCCGCGTGACCGTCAACGCGCTCATCGGGATCGCGCCGACGATTGCCATCAGCGTGCCCACGACGGCCACCTCGGGCTCGACGGTCAACTTCGTCGCGACCGCCACGTCGTCAAGCGGCTCGATCGCGAGTGTCGAATTCTTCCTCAATCGCAACAGCATCGGCCAGGCGGTCCGCGATCAGCTCACCAACACGTGGCGGATCAACGCCTCGTTCATTGGACTCACCCCCGGGAACAACGAAGTCGTCGCGCTGGCCCGCGACAGCTCGGGCAACATCGCGGCGTCGTCCACGACCATCATCACGATCACGGCCGGCACCGGTGTCGCGCCGTCGGTCACCGTCTTCGCGGCGCCCGCCTCGATCGCACTCGGCCAGTCGGTCGTCCTTACCGCGGCCGCCAGCAGCATCACCGGCACGGTCACCAACATTACTTATTTCGCCAACGCCACCAATCTCGCGAGCCGGACCACACCGCCCAGCCCGGGCCAGGCGGGTTACCAGTTCACGTGGACGAACGCCGCGGTCGGCGTCTACAACGTCTACGCGGTCGCGACCGACTCGAATAACAACACCAATGTCTCCGCGCCGATCATCGTCACGGTCCGGCGGTTCACGCCCCTGATCGACAACGACGCGTTCATCCTGCAGACCTATCTCGACATCTCCAACAACGGCGCGCCGAACCTCATCATTGTTTCCGATTATTCCGCGCAGCTCGCCGCCCGCACACTCACCCGCGCGCAACTGGTCAGCGCGCTGACGAACGACAACGGCAATGGCTTTAACGCGCCGGTCAACCTGCTCACGCTTTACTATGTGCTCATGGGCCAGTGGCCGACGCCCACCAACTACGCGACGCTCATCAACGGCTTCCGCAACAACCTCGCCGGCGCGGTCGGCAACATCATTACCTCGCCGGAATATATCGCCAAATATCCCGAGCGCATCACGCCCACGAGCGCGTTGCTCAACAATCCCGCGAGCGTGATTCCGGCGTCGGCCTTCGAGCAGCGCATCTGGGCCAATGCCGGCCTCGGCACGCCGAGCGTCACCGACGACGTCGCCTTCCGCAGCAACACCACCGCCCGCCCCACGCTCGGCCGCGGCTACAACGTCGCGGGCGTCAACACCGCGATTGCCGAGGTCATCACCAACACGAATTCCACCAATCTCGTCCTCCGCAATCTCGGCGAGGCCGCCGCGATTTTCTACCAACTCGACAAGCCGCCGACCACGATGACGACCGACGAGATCGCCACGCGCATCGCCGCGATTGCCGCCGCGCCCGACACCGCTGCGCAGGCCGACCTCGCGTTGCGGGATATCCTCTACACCTACCGCTACATCACGATTCTCGATTCACCGAAATCGCTTGTGGTCGCCCCGCGTTCCGGCGCGATCTTCCGCGTCAACGCGCTCGGCGCCCCGCCGATCAGTTACCAGTGGCTCTTTAACGGCGCCCCGATCGCCAACGCGACGAGTTCCTTCCTCAGCCTCACCAATGTCGATACAAGGCAGGCTGGCACCTACACGGTCCTCGTTTCCACCTCGAACGGCTCCGCCACCAGCGACCCCGCGACGCTCACGCTGTCCACCGCGGTCACCAAGCTCGCGAACATCTCCACCCGTGGCACCACGGGCGCGACGCCGGCGCAGACGCTCATCGCCGGTTTCGTCGTCACGACTCCCGTCGGCGCTCCCGCCAACCAAACGCGCCAGATGCTCATTCGCGTCATCGGCCCCGGTCTCGCGGCGCATGGTGTGACCACCGGCTTCCTCGCCGATCCGCGCCTCGAAGTTTATGGCAGCGCACCCGGCACCGCCGCGCTCGTCACGAACGACAATTGGGGCACCCAGAATGCCAACGCCGCCGCCAACGCCACCGCGGTCACCGCCATCCAGCAGGCCACCACACGCACGGGCGCCTTCGTGCTCCCCAACTCCGGTTCGGCCGATGCCGTCGTGCTCGCCACGCTCGCGCCCGGCAACTACACCGTGCAGGCCAAGAGCGCGAACGGCACCGCCGTCGGTGTCGTGTTGATCGAGGTCTACGACGCCACGCCGACCTCGATCGCGACGAGCCCGAAAGCGATCAATGTTTCCACCCGCGGCATCGCCGGCACGGGCGTCAACTCGATGATCGCCGGCTTCGTGATCAACGGCACGGTCTCGCGCCGCGTGCTCATCCGCGGCGTCGGCCCCACGCTCGCCAATTTCGGCCTCGGCGGCGCGGCGCTCCTCGCCGATCCGCAACTCGAACTCTTCGACTCCGCCAATGTCAGTCTCGCGACCAACGACAACTGGGCCAGCGGCGACGATGCCGCGGTCATCGCGGCGGCGGCGGTCTCCGGCGGTGCGTTCCCGCTCGCCAACGGCAGCAAGGACGCCGTGCTGCTCCGCATGCTGGCACCCGGCGCCTACACCGTCCTCCTCACCGGCGTGGGCAACACCACGGGCATCGGCTTGGTCGAGGTCTACGACGTCGACCCGTAAGCTTGAGGGCAGGGCGGGTTATCCTTCATCCGCCGGGATTGAGAGGAAGCGCACGTCTTGCGCGGCGCGTGAGGGATAGCGCGCCCTACCACTCCCTCGTCGGGCCTACTTAAGCCTACTTGAACTTCACCTTCGAGAGATCCTCTTTCGACTTCGGCCATTTCAGGTGGAGACCCTCCATCGCCTCGGCGACCGCCTTCGCGATGACGTAGTCGCGATACCAGTTGCGATCGCCGGGCACGACGTGCCAGCGCGCGGCGGGATGACTCGTCGCGTTGAGCATGTCTTCATACGCGTCGATGTAGTCGCCCCAGCGCTGGCGGGTCTTGAGATCCGCGTGTGAAAATTTCCAATTCTTCTGAGGATTCGCGAGCCGCTCGCGGATGCGCCCAGCCTGTTCCCGCCGGCTGATGTGCAGGTAAAACTTGAGCAGCACCACGCGGTTCTCCGCCAGCATCCGTTCCCACGCCACGATTTGCGCGTAACGCTGCGACCACACATTTTTCGGCACCAACTCGAGCACGCGCTCGGCGAGCACCGCCTCATAGTGCGAGCGGTTGAAGACGCCCATGTTACCGTAGCGCGGCACCACCTTGTGCACGCGCCACAGAAAATCGTGCGCGCTCTCCTCGGCCGACGGCACCTTGAAGTTCGCGACTTCGACGCCCGCGGGATTGACGTGTTCGAGGACCCCGCGGATCGAGCCGTCCTTGCCGCTGGCGTCCATGCCCTGGAAGAGCAGCAAGACCGCGTGATTCGAGTTGGCGTAAAGCCGTTCCTGCAACTCGCCAATCCGGCGACCGTAGTCCTTGACGAGCTTTTTGGTCTTCTCCTTGTCGAGCCCGTCGCAATAGCCGGGATCAAAATCTTTCAGTCGGACGCGGCCGTGGACAACGACGGGTTGGGTGTGCATGCAAGGTCAAGGAACCGCAGACGCCGCGGCGGTTCCCTGCAACCTTGCGCGCGTTCGATTCTTCGCTGGCGCCCGGGACGAGAAACCGGTTGCGTCGCACCCATGTCAAAGTGGCTGCTCGTCGATGGCTTCAATCTCGCTTACCGCTGTTTTTATGCGCTGCCGGAGCTGACACGTGCCGATGGATTTCCGACGGGGGCGTTGCACGGCTGGGTCAAATCACTGTGGAAACTGATCGATCAGGAAAAGCCGGATGCGACGCTGGTGTTTTTTGATCTCGGCGAATCGCAGGAGCGGATCGCGCTGCACGCGGCTTACAAGGCGCAGCGCAAGCCGATGCCCGATCCGTTGCGTCAGCAGATCGATCCGATCAAGGCACTCACGCGGGCGATGGGCCTCGCCGGCATCGAGGTGGACGGCGTGGAGAGCGACGATTTGCTCGCGTCCGAGGCGGTCGCGCTGGCGCGCGCGGGGCACGAAGTCGTGATCGTCAGCGCCGATAAGGATTTTGCGCAGGTCGTCGGTGAGAAAATTAAAATCATGCTGCCGCCGCCGTCGGCGAATCCAAAGCTCGGGTGGCGCTTGATGGACGCCGCGGGCGTGCAGGAAAAATTCGGGGTGCCACCGGAAAAAATCGCCGACTACCTCGCGCTGGTCGGCGACACCTCGGACAACATCCCCGGGCTCGATGGCGTCGGCCCGAAGACGGCGTCGAAGTGGCTGGCAGAATTCGCCAACCTCGAGGGCGTGATCGCGCACGCCGCCGAAGTGAAGCCGGATCGTTTTCGCGAGGCGGTGGTGGGCCAGGCGGAGCGGCTGCGGCTCAACCTCAAGTTGACGACCCTGAATCTGGCGCTCCCGGCGGTGAAGCCCGAGTGGCGCACGCCGCAGCCGGAGGAATTGTTTCGTTTGCTCTACGGCTACGAGATGCGCACGACCGCGATCGATGCGCGCAAGCGCTACGGCGGCGGCGCGCCGCTGGTCGAGCCGGTCGCTTCCCCTGCGCCATCCGCGTCCGAGCCGGAGGCGAAACAAGGCGAGCTGTTCTGAGGCCGGCGCAATCGCGGCTTTTTTCCCGCCGTTTCTCGCGCGTCAATCGCCACACCCTGCATTACGACGGAAAAGAAAACTCACATCGACTCGATTTCGAACAACGTTGGCCGGGAGAAGGCCCTCGAGCTTGGTGCAGAACGCCGAGAACACCGAACTCATTGCGAGCTGGCTGCGCCACTTCGAGGCGAGCCAAAACGGCAAAGTAGTCCGTTCAGAACCCGGCGACCACCTCGCCAACGCCATCGCGCGGGTGGGAGAGGCCGGTGATTTGAGCGAGTGACCGCCACCGGCGGCGAACGCTTGTGACCTTGAGCGGGGAGTCTAGTGGGGTGCCGCTGGGCTTGCGGGGGCCGGGTGCCTGCGCACATACAACTGGGCTGCGCGCTGCCCGTTCGCGAAAGGATCGGCCCCGATGGAGGCGGTCAACTCGTAATTTCTCCCCACCCAGGCGAGCATCTCCTGCCCGCTGTCCGGATCTTCCCCGTAACGCTTGATGCCATATTCAGAAAGGTCGCGGCTGATCAGCATGACCCAGTCGGGAGGCTGGCGATCGAGCTGCAGCACCAAGCCGTGTTCCAAGCCGCCCCCGGTGATGGCGGAGAAAAAAAGAAACGGACTGATGGGGCTCGGTTTGCGGGTGAGGTAGTTGAGCATCACGCCCTCGGGGAGCACCAGCATCGACTGCCCGGCGGGAGTTTTCTGCAGCGCCTCCACCATGGAGTTCACCACCAAGCCCATCGGATCCTCCTCTGGCGCCATGGTGTAAAACTTGTCGATCCCGGTTCCGACCCCGAACGTCTTGACCTTGAAAATGCCGGCGGAGAAATGCGAAAGGATTATCACGCCGACGGTCACTGCCATGAGGGTGCAGAGCGCCATCAGCCACCGGCCGGGCGCCCGCATGCGCAGCCAGTCCGGAACCTCCCGCAACATGATCGCGGGAAGAGAGATTCCCGCCAGCGCCGCCTGATAATAGCCATAGTGATTGACGCGACCGTTAAGAACCATCCGCGCCATCAGCACGGCCGCCAGCGATGCAATCAACAATCGGGCGGTATCTGCCTTGCTGGGTTCAGTCGTCGCGCCGCGGCGAAAATACCGGACGGCTTGGACGAGGAGGTAAAGGAGGACGAGCCCGAGAAAACAACGTCCGATGCCCGCCCAGTCGACCTGGGTCCAGACGACCCAGAACGAAAGTCCGAATACCGCCACCGCGATGAGGGATTGAGCCACGATCGACCGGCTTTTATCCACGGCCCAAGCGCCCGCAGCGATCAGTCC
>JBBRLB010000209.1:0-7011 GCA_038231575.1 Opitutales bacterium
CGTCACCTTCCTCGACCACGGTGTCGTCCGCTTGCCGCAGCGTCACGTGCACCGTCGCGAGGTTCAGGTCCGTGCGCGCCAAGACCGCGAGCACGTCGCCGACATGGCCGTGGTAGCCGTCGATCTTCACGTCACGAATGAGGGGCTTCTTGAGGAATTCCGTCATGATCGCGTTGTAGACCGACTGGTGGTTCTTCTCCGCTGCGGGCTCGTAAGGCGCCCGGCGTGTAGGCACGCCGAGGATGCCCTTCGAGTAAGCCGCCGCTTCGCGGAAGCGCAGCGCTTGCTGCGCCGTCGTGGGCGAGACCGGCCCGCGACGCACGGGAGGCCGGCTGAAGACCATCCGGTCACCCACGCGCCGCAGCACGACACGTCCGAATCGCCGAGCCAGTGGATTGAAGTCGATGGAGGGCATGTTAGCTCCCTCCTTTCGCCAGCAATCCCGCTGGACATGCAATCTGGGGTGAAGCCCCTCGCACGACCCTAGGATCTCCCTTGGAGGACCCTTGCAGCTCCCTTGCACGACCCTTGTAGCTGTCCTGTTTGAGGCTTGTTTCCCCGGTCAGAGACCGGCCGATAAGGGCCGGGAGTTGCTCCCGGCCAGCGGCGCCTGCCCGATGAAGGACGGGCCCCGCGATGTTTCCTAACGTTTCAGTTTTCATGTTATCTCACTTTCTGTGTCTCCGGTGCCCGGCGTGATTGCCGGGTTGACCGTCGACTGCGTGAGAATATCGCAAACGCAGAAACACCGTGAGTGCATAAAATACCCGCCTGGGCGTGCCTCCCAGGCACGCTCACCACTGTGACGTGGCGCGGGATGGCCCTACCATTCCGCCTGCACTTTGCGCCGGGATTTCGGCGCGCCGAAGAAGGCGGACGTCTTCGTCAGGCGGCGCGCGCGCGCTTGGAGCGCCTGCACGGAAAGATGCACCAGCGACGAGGCGGGTTCGCGCCAGGTGGCCACGACGTCGATCGGCGCGAGATCCAGTGGCAGCACCCGCACGCCCGCACGCACGAGATGCGAATCGTCGAGGCAGAGACAAACGCGATTCGCTTTGCCCGCGCTGGCGGCGAGCGCCGGCAGCGAACTCGCCTCGGTCGACGCCGGCCAGCGCAGTCCGCGCCGCGCGAGCTCCTGCTCCCACCGCTGCACCACACTCTCGGACGTGGCGGGCACGAAAAGTTCCGGCCGCGGTCGCAGCGCGAAAATGTCGTCGGGGGTGCGCGCGGGACATTGGGCCGCGACGAGCAGCACGAGACGCCTCGACAACAACGGGGTCGACGCGAAACGCGCATCGAGGGCACGGCCCAGCGGCGCGACGACGAGGTCGACCTCGCCGACTTCCAGCCACGCGTGCATCTGCGACTGCGAGCCGCTGACGAGTTTCGTGCGGAGCCGCGGCTCCCAGCGTTTCAGGAGTGCGAGAAAATCGCCGACGTAAGCTTGATGCACCAACTCGGACGCGGCGAGGCGGAGGACCGGCGCGGCCTGTCCGCGAATCTCTTCGAGCACCGGCCCCACCCCCTCGAACATGGGCTTGATGTGATCCAGCAAACGCCGCCCCGCCGCCGTCGGGCGAAACGGTTGCCGCTCGTAGAGCACCTGCCCGACGAGATTCTCCAGTTGCCCCATTTGGCGACGGAGGCTCGCGGCATTCCGTCCCAGCGCCCGACTCGCCGGCCCCACCCCTTGGTGCGACGCCACGTGATAGAACAGTTCCAAGCTGTGGGCGCTGACGTCGATCATGGTGAGGAGTGACGAGTGGCGAGTGACAGGTGGCGAGCTCGGCCAAACCAGCGGAAAGAACGATGGGCTCGCCCGCGTCTGGCTCGTCATTCGTCACCGGTCATTCATCACTTCATGTCGGATTAAACCCGAAACGCCGCCGCGCCGCCACCACGCCGACTACCGTTCCAACGGTAGCCGGCTCATGTTTAAACGGTAGAGTCCTCCTGCTGCCTCTTGCCGTGCGCGTCTCGCCTGCTTCCCCCTCCAACCCTTATCCTCTGATGTGAGTCTTGTGCCGCTCGTGTGATCGCCAAACCGCGTGCGGAGCTATTAGCGGTTATCGGAGGCGAAGGCGCCGGGCCATGGCCCCGATCAATCAGCCCGCGCCGCGCCCGCCAAGACGGCGCAAACCCGGATTCAGGTAGCGCGCCGCTCACCCGCCTAACATGTAACGGCCTGACCCTTAATTCCGGCCCTTAATTCCGGCCCGTCCTTCGTCACGAGGACGTTCGACGGCTTGAGGTCGCGATGCACGATTTTCGCCTGAGTGTGCGCGCAGTCGAGCGCGGCACAGAGCTGCGGCACGAGCGGTGCGAACGTTTCCACCGAAAAAAATTTCCCCGGCTGCGCGACGCGCAACTGCGAAAGCGTCGCGCCCTCGACCAGCTCCATCGAAAACGCCGCCCACCGGTCGTCGCGCACAAAATCGTAAACACTCACGATGTTTGGGTGCCGAAGCTGCCGCGTGCGGCGGGTCTCGTCGCGCAGTTCGTCGAGCGCGACGGCGTCGCGCGCCACATTTTCCGGGAGAAACTTCAACGCGACCGCTTCGCCCAGCTCATCGTCGCGCGCGCGCCAGACGACACCCATGCCGCCACGGCCGATTTCGGCTTCGAGCAGATAACGCCCGAAGACCTTCCGCCCCTGCGCGAGCCCGCGCACGGTGGGCAGGTCATCGGGTTGGTCGGCCCGTTGGGTCGGAAGGTCGTCCTTCATACACGCTTCACGTCAGAATCCAACAGTTCGGTCGACAACGCGAAAAGATCTTCCGCAATTCCCTCGCGAGCATTTCCGAGTCAACCCTCGACAGAGAGAAAATTTTAGCGGAGCAAGGTCTCTCTGGTCGAATGCAACCGGATGGACAATTATCATGTAAAACGAGGAGCCTTTCCGGACCTTCGAGATTGAGGTCGAAAGATGTCTCGACGTCGGGTTCGACCCTCCAGTGAGCTCGACCGTCCTGTTTCACCTTGCCCATTTTCCATCCGTTGGGCAGCGCCTTCTTGATCGCCTCACTGACCAAGTCCTCCGCAATCGCCTCCCCGGCGAGGTCGCCCAGGTTGACGGTGCGCGACCCATCAAAGTCGACGGAACCAAGCTTCGGTGCCGAGGCTGAAGCAGGAGAGGGGGGCGCTGCCCCGACGTGCGCCGCCTGCGGGATTTCGTGAGGCATTGCGCTCTTCACTGGATGCAAGTGCGCCGCGACCGCTCCGGCGGTGGATGGGCGATCGTTGATTTCCTTCGCGAGGCACGCGGCGATCGTTTCTTCCCAAACCTGCGGCAGCGGCGGACCGGTCACGCCGAGTTCTTTGCGGCGCCCGGTGAGTGACGGCGGGGTGATGGAACGAATCAAGTTGAATAGGTCGCCGCCGAAAAATGGCGGCTTGCCGGTCAGCAATTCGTAAAGCAGCGCGCCGAGCGAATAGACGTCGTCGCCCGCGAGCGGCGGCCTGTTGAGCAATTGTTGCGGGCTCATGTAGGGTAGCGTGCCGCTCGTGTCGCCGGCCTTGCCCGTGAGCCGCGTTGACGATTCGGAAATGCTGCGCGCAATGCCAAAATCGGTCACCTTCACCATGCCGTTCTTCGTCACGAGGACATTCCTCGGCTTGAGGTCGCGATGCACAATCTTCGCCTGACCATGCAGGTAGTCGAGTGCTGCACAAAGCTGCGTTACGATCGGCGATAGAACTTCAGCGGAAAAAACCTCCCCCGGTTGCGCGAGGCGCAACTGTGAAAGTGTCGCGCCGTCGACCAGCTCCATCGAAAAAGCCGCCAATTCTCCTTCCCGAACAAAATCGTAAACACCTACAATGTTGGGGTGCCGGAGCTGTCGCGTGAGGCGTGTCTCATCGCGTAGTTCGAGGAGCGCGGCTTCGTCGTGCACCACGTTGTCCGCGAGAAATTTCAATGCGACCACCTCACCCATTTCCTGGTCGTGGGCGCGCCAAACGTCACGCATGCCACCACGTTCGACAATTTCATTGAGCACATAGCGCCCGAAAACCTTCCGCCCCGGCGCGAGCCCGCGCACGGTGGGCAGGTCGTCGGGTTGGTCGGCCCGTTGGGTCGGAAGGTCGCCCTTCATACACGCTTCACGTCAAAATCCAGCAGTTCGGTCCGCAACCTGAGAAAACTTCCCGCAGCCCTTCGGTTAACATGTCCGAGTCGAGCCCAGTTAGATAGAAAATTTTGGCGGAGCGCGGTCTCCATTGTGGCTCTACTCCGACTGGAGAGTTATCGTGCAATACGAGCAAAATATCTGGTGGAGTCGCGAGCTCGAGGTCAAACGATGTCGAGGCGTTGGGCTCGACCGCCCAGTGAGCTTTTCCGCGCTGATTCACCGCGCGCACTGTCCATCCACTGGGCAGCGCCTTGGAGATCGCCTCGCTGACGATGCACCCCAATCTTCCCGTGGTCGAAGCATCAAAATCAACCGCGCTCATTTTCGTCATAGATGTTTCTTCGCACATCGAAATCTCAGCGCGACACAAAAATCCGCTCGCCGAGCGCGCCGAAGGTTTCGCTTTCAGTCTCATTTCCGGCGCGAACCCGCAAGATGTGTTCGACGAACTTTAGCCGAGACATTATAGTTGCGTGCGAGCGCAGCGGAAAAAAGAAGCGTGCTTGCCCCCGCAGACGCGGGTTGCCCGGAGAGCATCCGGGCCTATCCGCATGGGTGTGGCAGTGAAACCAACCACCAGAAACGGAGACAAGCACATGAAAAACCTAGATAAATAGGTCGGGCTGGATGTCCATAAAGATACGACGGTGATCGCGGTCGCCGAGGGCGGCCGCACCGGTGACGGAGCGTGCAGCGCAGAGAGGGCGTAGCCCTGAGCGGAGCGAAGGGTGCGGTGAACGGGTGCCCGCACCGCGGGCAGTGAATCGAACAAGTCCCCCTCGACGGCACGATCAGCCGTGATCTCGGGGCCTTGGAAAAAGTCCTGCGCAAACTCGGCGGCGAGAGCGTGACGTTGCAGGTGGTCTACGAAGCGGGGCCGACCGTCTACGTGGATTACCGGCGGCTGCAGCAACTCGGGATCGCGTGCAGCGTGGTCGCGCCGACGAAGACGCCGCAGCCGAAGGGCCTGCGGCACGCTCTCCGGCTCCTGTCCTCGGAACCGGCCCACCGGCTTCCCGCCACCCGCAGGGTCTACTGCTCTTTCTTCACACCCATCACCTGTCGCACTTCAAACCTGAAACTATTCTCGGCCCTATGGATGGGCGACATGCAGTGAGCTGATTATCTGCAGGGCGCTTTTAAACTCAACGGATGAGGTTTCATCGGATAGCAGCTCGCAACTCGCGAATACATCTCCTTTGAGGTAAATGGTAGCTGTAGTGAGGATCTTAAAATCACCGCGACGGATTGGCACGCCAACCAGCGATTTGTCGGTGAACGAAGAGATGAATCCCAGACCAGCTGTAATCGGAATGATGTCGACGACCACCCGCTGCTCCAGCGAGTCGGCCTGATACTGCGCATTGTCAGTTTCGTGGCGGGAACGGAGCCCCGCGAAACTAGTGAGCGAGGGAGCCGTGTTAGGGGAAAGATAAACAATAAAATACGTGCTAGCGCCGCCAGAATCCGGCTGAAACCTGAGCGCTCTTTCAAAGGAGCGCTTCGCCTTCGGCACTGTGATCTCGCTAAAGCGCCAGCCGATGGGAACCGAAAAATCTACAGACTTTCCGGAAGATAATTCTGCAGGTCGCAAAACGGGGGTGAGGTTTCCCGTGCCCTGCGCGCCGCCGCCGGCCGGTCCCGGGTCCATTGTGCTGCAGCCAGCGACGAATCCGAGCAACATAGCTAGGAGGGATATTGGGGGGTTGTGGGTCTTCATCTTCTGCCGAACGTTCAAGATGAGCCGCGCGCGGTGTGCGGGCGAGCCGTCTTTTTTCGGATGACAAGGTGCGGTGGAGCGGAAACGGCATGATCGAAATCGCGGCCCCACTCAGCGCCTTGGCTCTGGCGACTGGTTCGGCATTTTTCTTGCCCGTCGCTCACGAAGCAATCCCACGACAAACCAAACATCGAAGCACAGCAGGGAGAACCCGAAGAGACCAAGATCGATCCAGTAGAGCAGCGACTCAGATTCGCGGCTAAACCAGCCTCTGCCAGTAATCGCATATCCGCCGAATGCTACATGTGACAGAATCCACGACGCAATGTAGACGACCGCCCCGACACGCGATTCAGCAGCCCAGCACCACATCTCATGGCCACGATTTCTTGAAGTAAGAATCTTCCAAACGCGCTTCATCGATCTTGCCCAAGGTTCAAGATGAGTCACGGCCGCTCGGGGCCGTTGGCTCTGGCGGCTGGTTCGGCTCTTTTATCGTCACGGAAGGATTCTTATCTGTGAGATATCACGAATTCGAATTTGAGTCTGATAATAATATTTGTCTGTGCGGACGCCATTGGAATAAAACCAAACGATCGTTCGCTGCGCGGTGCCGACCGCTCTGATGCTCTTTCCCTTTGCGGCAACCACTGGATCGTTTCCGATGGCAGTCTCAAAGGCCTGCGCTGTCGGCGGCGTCAGCGCTAGCGTTAAGCAACGCTGGTCGCGATAGTCGCCTTCGGAGTTCAAATATAGCCACCCATCCTGTCGGCCTGCACCCTTTACTTCGAATCTGAACACTCCGGTAATGCCCGCTTCCCTTTCTGCGGCTGCGAGTATCGCTTGAATGGGTGCGATTTCAACGGGCTCCGGTGGTGCCGTCACTACTGGAGCGACTGGCGGTGGAATTATCGGCGTCGGCAGAGATGTTGTTTCCGTCGAAGTGCATCCGACTAAGAACCCGAGCGTGGCCAGGATGATTAATAAATGAATTTTCATGACGGGGTCTTTATTCTGCCGAGACATTATAGCTGCGTGCGAGCGCAGCGGAAAAAAAGAGAGTGTTTGTCCCCGCAGACGCGGGTTGCCCGGAGAGCATCCGGGCCTATCCGCATGGGTGTGGCTGAAGTGTGAGCAACAACCGAAACAACCAAAAACGGA
>JBBRLB010000210.1:0-6906 GCA_038231575.1 Opitutales bacterium
AAATGGATCGTCGAGCGCATCCTCGGCATCGACATTCCCCCACCGCCCGCGACGGTCGGCGCGATCGAGCCCGACATCCGCGGCGCCGTCACGATCCGCGAGCAACTCGACCAACATCGCAACGATCCGAGCTGCGCCTCGTGCCACCTCAAAATGGATCCCGCCGGGTTCGCGCTGGAGAGTTTCGACATCATGGGCGGCTGGCGCGATCGCTACCGCGGGGCCGACGAAAAGAAAGACGCCGCGAAAGGTTTGGGCAAAAACGGCCAGCCGTTCGCGTTTCATTTCGGCCCGCCCGTCGACTCCAGCGGCCAGCTCCCCGACGGCCGGCCGTTCCAGGACATCCGCGAATTCAAGCGCCTGCTGCAGCACGAGGACGTCACGCTCGCGCGCAATCTCGCGAAGCAGCTCGTCGTCTACGCCACCGGCGCCCCCATCCGCTTCAGCGATCGCCCCGCGATCGAAAAGATCGTCGAGTCGGTCAAGTCGCACGATTACGGCGTGCGCTCGCTCGTGCACGCAGTGGTGCAGAGCGATCTTTTCCGGGACAAGTAGCGGGGCGGCCCGGCGGCACGCTCCGCCGCAGAAGCCCGGGGTCACGCCCCCTTCCATTATTGTCCGCCCAAATGTTCGACCGCCGCGGCCGGCACTTTCAGCAGCCAGTGCCCGTTCACCTGCACAAACTCAAATTTGGCCTTCGAGGCCGATCCGTCCCGATCCTTCAACATCGCATCGATCACCACCGAAGGGGAATTGGGGTCAGCAGCCTTCACGTTGACGACGCTGACGTCGCCGCCCGGCATGTCTTTCGCCATGAGCGCGGCGAGCATCCGAAGCGGGGTGCCGTATTCCTGCTGTTGCGCGGTGGGCGCGGCATCGAATTGTTTCCGCGCCAAGTTGCCTGACTCGGCGTCGAGGATGAGAGCGTTCGACAGGGCCTCGACATTGCCCGTCGTTCCGGCCCACAGCATTGTTTCCAACGCGGCCGTCGGCGTCGCCCGCCCGGCGTCTTTCCAACTCCCCACCGGCAGCACTTGCAGCACGGGGATCGGGTCCCGCTTGGCGGGGGCCTCGTTCGCCGAGACCACCGGAGTTTTCAACGCTCGCTCCCGCTCGTCCACCCCCGTCGTCAATTTTTCAATCTCGCGGCGCAATTGCACCACGGCCGCCCGATCCGCGCGCAGGCGCTCCATCTCCGCCGCCGGCGCCTGCGCCGCCACCAGCCTCGCGTTCGCGGAGCGCAGTTGGGCAAGCTGGCGGTTCTCGTCGCGCAACAATCCGATCTCGTCGCGCAGTTGCGCACCGCTCTGGCGTTGCAGCCAAAGCGCTGCGCCGGTCATGACGCCCAACGTGAGCAGCACGGCGGACAGCCAGCGGAGCGTGGACATGGTTCAGGGTCTCGGTTTCGCCGGGCTGTCATTGTTCAGGGTAAACACGATCGGCACCTGCATGTGCGTGCCGACGGCCTGCCCGCCCTTCTGGCCCGGACGGAATTTCCACTGGCTGACCGCCGCGATCGCGGCCTCCTCGATCATCTTCGTGGCTTGCTCCGCGTCCAACCGGTTCGCAGCCGCGATCGTCGAGGGGTCACGATTTTCGCCCGCCACGGTGAACGATGCCATTCTGGTCACATTCTCTGCCGGATCGCCGGCGAGGCCCGATTTAACCGCATGAGCGTTGATCACGGCGCCATCAGCTCCGACGACAAAATCGACGGTCGCCTCGCCGCCAAGGCCCGCGCGACGCAACGCGAACGGATATTGTGGGCGCGTCTGCGATCGGGGACTGGGCTGTTGATCGAGCTTGGACGGTTCAAATACCCCGGCTCCCGCGCTCGCCGTTGCCCGCGCTCGCTCGGCTTGCGTCACTTTTTGCAGGCGGGCCTTCAACGCCACTGATTCCTCGCCCAGGCGCGTGAGTTCAGCGTCGTCGCTACGCATATCGGCAACTTCGGCCGTCGCGCGGCTGAGCTTGGCATTCTCCATCTGCAACGCCGCGATCGCGGTGTTTTCCTGACGGAGGCCGACGATTTCGTCACGCAGTTGGGAGTTATTTTGCGCCTGGAGCGTGAGGCCGGCGGCACCCGCAATTGCGAGCGCACCGCTGATTCCGACTTGGAGTTTGGTGAGGTTCATAAAAGTAGCTGCGAGGCCGCCCGCCGCCGCGGTTCCAGCGACTGTCGCTCCCGCCAGCGCCACGCCCGTCACCGTGGCGACGAGTCCCGCGGGCGCGGCGACCACGGCTTGGTTGGCGAGCACCGCGGCCAACGCCGCGCTCGTCGACGTCACGCCGCGGCGCTCGAGCAGGGCGCGCAATTTGTCGAGCGCCCGCTCCACGCGCATGCGGGCCGTGTTGTCGTTCACGTTGAGTTTCGCGCCGACGCCCGCGAAGTCACGCCCCTCGAAAAAGCGCAGCAGGATCGCCTCGCGATCGCTGTCGCTGAGTTCGCCGATGACGTCGTCGAGCACCGGCCGCACGCGGGCCCAGTCGAGCCGGGCCGCGGGATCGTCAGGGAGGGAAAATTCATCCATAAGCTGGGCCTCCGCTTCGCGCGCCTGCCGGCGCCGTTCGCCGCGCACCGCCTTCGCCGCCGCGAAGCGCGTGCTGGTGAAGAGCCAGCCGGCGAGCACGCGATGCGACGCGAGCGTTTCGGCTTTCCGCGCCAGATCGGCGAACACGAGCTGCGTCACATCCTGCGCGAGATGCGCATCACCGTTCACCTGCCGCAGCGCGGCCGAGTAAACGAGATTCAAGTGTCGCCGCACGAGCTCCGCGAAATCGGCCTCGGCACGATTCGTGGCATAGCGGCGGAGCAGTTCAGCATCTTCAAACATGGCGGGGTGTTCATGGTCTAGCACCCGCCGCCGCCAAGATCGCACAAAAAAATTGCCGCTCGCCGGCCGGCGCCGGCGGGCGACATTGAGTCTCCAGTGAGAAAGCCATGGAGACGGCGGTCACGAGGATCGCTCGAACATGACGTATTTTATTTCCTGGGCGAACAAACTCATCCACCACACGCCGCCCGCGCAGGGCACGGCGGCGATTCCGTAAACGTCAGCCCAAAAGGTAGCGCGCCACGGCGGGCTATTTCGGCAGCCGCGTGAGCACATCGCCGGTAGCGTTGAACGTGAACTCCACGTCGAACGCCCACTCGATCTTTTCTCGCGCCGTCACGCGCTGAAAATCGCCGCCGGGGTTCTTCACTAACTCGAGGTGCCTGAGTTCCGCCGGCCGAAAGTGCCACTGCGCGACGGCCGCATCCACGGCCGCACGAAATTCCGCGGTAAAGAAAGACGGCATCGTCAGGCTGGCGAGACTTGACGTGACCTCGGTCACCCGGCCGTCGGTGCCGACCACGACACGCACGCCGACGGTCGCCAGACCTGCATGCGCCGCGAGGGCCGACACCGGATAGAAGGGCGCCGCCAGCGGCATGATCGGTTGGGCGTTGATCGTCTGCTCGGTCGGCATCTTCATGCTCAATGTCCCCTCCGTTTTCTTCGCCGGCGGCGGAGCCGGATCGATAAATTTATACGAACTCGTGCCCTCCTCCACCAGCGGGGTGACCGCCGTGTGCTTGCAGCCGGCCAGCATCGCGCCCGCACAGGTGAAAAGGGAAAGGGCGGAAAAGCGCGGCATCGGCCTTGCCTAGCACCCGCCGTCGCGGAAAGCGCACAAGAAATCGCCGGCTACTTCTTCGGCGGAGGCACGACCGCATTTGCGACCCGCTTTTGGACGGCCGCCATGATTTTCTCGTCCACCACGACCTGCCAGCCGTTCGCGCCCAGCTGCCATTGCAGCGGCACGGTCGTCTCTTTCTCCCCGCTCTTTAACCGCACGCCAAAACCGGTGTGCTGCGCATCGCCCGGCGTTTCCGGCAGAATCTGCGCGGCCGACACTTCATTCAACGCCCCCAGGAAAAACATCGCCGCGAATTTTTCCGGCGTCCACTGGTCGCGCGCACTCTCCGGCAGGCGCGCGATCATCGCCACCGCGGCGGCGCGGGCGGGCGAGGAAATCGTGCTGATCTGCCCCAGCACCGCCTCGTCGCCTTTCATCGCCGCCCACACGAGCGTCTGAAACGCCGCGCTCGGCGTCGCCTGCCCGAGGTTTTGAAAATGCTCCAGCCGCGTGAAGCCTTTCAGGGGATCGCGACTATTTTCGAGCGCCGCGGCATCGATGGCGGCCCTCGCGGTCATGTGCGCGTAGCGCTCGGCCGCGCGCTTTTCCAGGTCCGCTACTTCGCTGCGCGCTCGAACGACATCGGCATGAATCGCCTGCGTCGCATCCGCCAGGTCCGTTTGCGAACGCGTGACGAGTTCCTGCGTGCGCCGGTTCTCCTCGCGCAGTCGGTCGACGCGTTCGTGCTGGCGACGTGCCTCCGTCACCCGTCCGCGCAGCCGGGCACTGTCCAGGTGAATTCCAAAAAGACCCGCGCCCGCGAGCAGCCCGAACAGAATGAGCAGGAGAATTTTCATCGCCTAAAAATATCGATCACTTCGGGAGGATCTTGTCCGGCCGGGGATCGCCGGTCACGGGATCGAGCCGCGACCGGACATACGCCGCGTCCTTCTCGACCGTCAGCGGCCGGAACATGAGTGCCCATCCGTCGGCCGTGCGTTGCAGGGTGTCCCTGATTTCCGATTCACGCCCGCCGGCTTGATGAACCCACAGCCGCACCCGCATCACTCCCGGTCCGTGATCCTCCGTCACGCTGACCACCTGACAGGTCACGGCCGGATCAGGCCACGCCGTCCTATCTTGAATGCCGAACAACCCCGCCGCGAACACGCGCTCCGGCGTGCGATACCGCGCGCGCACCGCCTCGCTCAGGCTCGCCATAAACGCGTCCCGGCTCTCCATGGAGTCGTCGAGAAACGTGACGAGCCGCGCCACGCCATCGAGGTCGCCGGCATTCAAAGCCGCGGCGAAAGTCATATAAGCATCTTGCGGCGTCGCCCGGCCGACATTGGCGATCGGCTTGAACGCCGCGTCCGTCACGCCGTCCGGCCGCGCGCGCAGGGCGGCCATCCGCGCCTGCAGGCGCGCGAGCTCGCCCACCTCCGGATTGTTCGCGCCGAATTTCTGCAACGCCGCGCTGAGTTGTTTGTTGTCTCGCTCCCAGCGGACCACTTCGTCGCCCCCGGCGCGGAGCGCGCCCAACTCCGCGCGCAGATCGCGATTCGCCCGCACCTCGACGACGGCCGTCGCCAACCCGGCCACGACGATCGCGCTTACGATTCCGAGTTTGATTTTGCTCATGGTGAAAATTGCCAGCCACGCACCGCCGCTGCCCGCCGCACCCGCGAGCGCCGCACCGGCCACGCTCGCCGCGACTCCCGCGGGCGCGGTCGCCGCGGCTTGATTCGCCAGCGCCACGCCGAGCGCCGCGGCGGTCGAGTTGATGCCACGCCGATCGAGGCCGGCGCGCAATTTTTCGAGCGCGCGCTCGACGCGCATTCGCGCGGCATCTTCGGTCAGGCGCAGCGTCGCACCGATTTCGGCGAACGGCCGGCCTTCGAAGAAACGCAGCACGACGGCGTCGCGATCGCGTTCGCCGAGTTCACCGATGGCCTGGTCGAGGACGGGCGCGAGCTTCTGCCAGTCGGCGTCGCTCCCCGGTTGAGGTGAAGAAAAAATTTCCTGCATGGCGGAGGCCTCCTGTTCACGGACGCGGCGGCGGCGCTCAGCGCGCACGAGATCCGACGCCGCAAATTGTGCGCTGCGATAAAGCCAGCCACCGAGCACGGCATGACCGGAAAGTTGCCGGGCCTTGCGCGCGAGATCGGTAAACACGCGTTGCGCGACATCCTCCGCGAAGTGCGCATCGCCGCCGCACTGCCGCAGCGCGATCGAGTAGACGAGGTTCACGCGGCGCCTGACGAGTTCGCCAAAGGCCGGCTCGGATTTTTCGTCGGCGTAAGCGCGGAGCAATTCGGCGTCGGTAAGCTCGGAAATGGGTGTCATTCGGCTGCGCCCTGCGTCGCCTTGGCAAAGTAGGGCATATTCACCCGATAGCAGTCACCGGCCGCGAAACCGAACAAAGTTTTTGCCCCAACCATTTTAACCGCGGGTGGCGCCGATCTCGCGGATCGTTCACCATCCCCTTTTTCCCCGTCCGCGCCCTCCGGGTAATCCACGGCGAGGAAAGCTAGCGAAACCGGGGCAAACCTCCCCGCCGCGGCGCCTCAAGACTTGCCGCCGGCCAGAAATTCGAAAAACACCACGGTGCAATTCGACGGCCCCCTCGCTCCTGACATCACGCTGTCAGGCCTGCCCGCTCTCCTTTCTCCACCCTCATGAAAATCGTCCTCTTCATCGTCCTCAGCTTGGTCGCACTCCTGATGGTCACGACGCTCGTCTTCTACCTCGCCGGCGCGTCGATGCCACGCGAGCATCGCTCCGTTGTCACCGCCACCTTCAAGGCCAGCCGCGCTGCCGTGTGGGCCGCGGTCACCAACTACGCCGCGATGCCGTCCTGGTGGCCGGCGGTGAAATCCGTGCGCACCGAAAAGCTCCCGGACGGCGCCGAGCTGACGTGGAACCGTGATTCGCACGGCCAGGAAATTCCGTTTCGCACCAGCGAGTCGCGCGTGAACGAAAAACTCGTGCGGATCATCGCGGTCGAAAAAGTGGACAAGCTCCCGTTCGGCGGCACGTGGACGTTCGTGCTCACCGACGCGCCCGGCGGCGGCACGCAGCTCACGATCACCGAGGACGGGTTCATCAATCCGCCGATTTTTCGCGCGGTCGCGAAATGGTTCATGGGGCTCGATGCGACACAGAAAAGCTATCTCGCGAGTCTCGAAAAGCACCTCGCGGCGAAATAAGCCGATCCGATGGTAGGGCGGGGTCGCCGAACCCCGCCGTTCGGAATCGATCCCAAAACCAAGGCGGGGTTCGGCG
>JBBRLB010000211.1:0-6902 GCA_038231575.1 Opitutales bacterium
AGAACCTTTCCACGAAGGTTGCCCGGCTTGCGCAGCCGAATCAACCGGAGCAGGCCGAGGGACTCAAATTTGTAGTAACTGGAACGGCCCACGCCGAAATACGGATCAGGACCGCGCTGCGGGAGAGGGAAAGTTTCGGGGCAGGAACGCACCGGCGTCTTGGCCGGGGCGGATGTCGTTAGTGATGTGGTTTTGGTTGTCATCGTGCGCGCCGTGTGGCGTGCACGCATTTGACCACAGCCCCCAAAACGTCTTATTTTTATTAAGACGTTAGCCAACCCCAACACAGTAGGCGGCTGGGTCGAGGTACAGCCGATAAGAGCCGTCAGCTCGAAAGCCGATCCTCACAGTATTTTCAACGTTTTGATAGCGGTGACAGGCCTCTTGAAAGCGCAATTCCGACGTAAAGCGATCAGTGTGTGCCTCCACGAAATTCATCGTCGCTTCATCACCGCGGCAGTCGAAAAGCCGTTGGGCCGCGATGGCAGACAACATATCTTTGGCGGTTTCTGTTTTGGCACGGATCGGCATATGTCCATTGCGCAACGACGGTAGGGTTTCGCGGAACCTCTTCATCAGTTCGGCGTCGCTCAAATCGAAATCAAATTTCATCACGCGTAACTCGCCCGGCATATCGGGTGCCGGATCGCTGATCCACATCCCCGCCTGAGTCCACAGAATAGGATGAGTGGTCTTGTATGTGGATTTCCACGCCGCTTTCTCGGCACTAGAAAGCTGCGGCCAGGGCTTAGCGAACTCCCGCACCCATGCTTGTCGCAGTTGTTCGGTTCCCTCTACTGGATTGTGTGTTTTCGGATGGCAGATCAACCGCGCTCCAACCTGACGGTGGAGCTCATACGCATAGCAGCCATCGTGCTCGGACTTTGGGGTATTCCAAGCGAACCCGAAATCTTCTGGCTCCAGATCGCGGAGGCCGTAAAGTGAAGGAGCGTCAGGGGCGTGCGGTCCGATTGCTGAGTGCTTCATGTGTCGGTTGTCAGGTCTGGCAACTTAGCGAGGGCTTTTCGCTTCGCACCCTCGTCCACGTGCGTGTAGTGGTTGGAAATAGTGGCGCTGTCGTGCCCGATGATGTCGCGCGCGACGGCCTCGGAGGCACCGACGGCCTTCAAGAGGGAAGTGGTCGTATGGCGGAGGGAGTGAAAAGAAATTTGGCTAAGCTCGCGCGCCGAATCACGTCCGATACCTTGGCTGATCCATTTCGGCGGACGCGCGACCGCCAACCCTGCATCTACGAGCACCTCATGGAATTGCTGTGAAAGCGCTGCGCTCCCACCTGAACGGATGGCGAGCGGATAGGCCGCCGGGAAAATGGGAGCTTGAGGATCGTTTCCGGCGGGCAACTCAGAAAGGAAAACACGAAGGGGTTTCGCGATGGGGATCACTTGGCGCCGTCCAGTCTTGCTCGTTGCAAGTCGGATTTCGTTCCGCTCGACATCCACGTTGGCCCACGTCAGCGAGCCAATGTCCTTCAGCCTTTGGCCAGTGTAGAAGCCGGCGAGAATCATCCCACGCCATTCCAAGGATGCGACCTGGAGAATCGTCTTCAATTCCGACAGCGTAAACGGGCGGCGCTTCGACTCGCTAGACTTGAGTGTCGCGACCTTCGCAGCCGGGTCGTCCGCGATCAGGCCGTCGCGCCAAGCCGATTTGAAAACCGTGCGGACAATCTTGAGCTTGTTATTCGCCGTGCGTGGCGTGGCCTTTGTCGCAGCGTGATCACGCCAAGCGATGATCTGCGCGGGGGTCACGTAGTGGATGGGCTGGGTAGCACGATCACCGAGGAACTTCACGAACTCGTCCGCGGCGTGGCGGTAAGCGGTGAGCGTTACGGCCTTGGTCTCGCCTCCCTTGCGGCCGAGCCATTGCTGAACGAAATCGGCGACGCACGGCGAAGCTAGACGCGTTCCGTGGATTTGCTCGTGAATGTCGGACAGCACGCGTCGGGCTTGCGCCTCGGTGATGCGCTTGGCGGCGGCCTCCTCCCATTGAAGCGCGAGTTTCATAGCACTCTTTCGGTCCGTCATCTTTGTGCTCCGCTGCGTGCGGCGGCCGTCGGGCAGATTGAAACCCGCGATCCAGTATTGGGACTTTGGCACGCGCCGGAGATAAGCCATTGGCGAAATTGGGTTACAGCATAGGTTACAGCATTCGCGATTGTTCGCAAGCGTTTTTTGGTATTCTTACTCTGGGAAGTGAGCTTATCTCACGGCGGGAAAACGAGTCACTGGTTCGAGTCCAGTAAGGTCCACCATCTGAGTCTCAATAAGCCGCTGAACCGAAAGGGTTCGCGGCTTTTTCGTGTGGGAAAAGCCCTAATTCGTGAAGGACGGAGCCGATGGTCCCGGATTGCGGTTGCCGCGTGCTTTTTTGGGCGCCTTCATTCGCGGGAATGGCACGTTCGCGGCGTTTCTGGATTGGGCTGATGGCGGGTGGAGTCCTCTTGGGTGGACTGGTGCTGTGGCGCGCCGGGATTTTTGAGCAGGAGCCGGAACGATGGTTTAGGCCGGGCCCCTTGGGACACGAGCGCGGGCATCGCTTGCCGCCGCCGACCGCGCGAGCGTTTCTGACGCGAGCGATGAGCGGGGTCGATCGGATGGATGAGGGCGAGTGGAGCCGGCGCAACGAGCTGACCAACTCGCTCTCTTTTTCCCATGCGCTCGCGCAGGTATTTCCGCCGGAGCTCTCCAAAACCCATCCCGAATTTTTCCCGCTCGTGGACGGCCGGCGCTTGCAACCGCCGGCGAATGGTCCGGCATTCTGGAATCCGGACCTGGGCCGCGAGGATGTCGCGAACTACGCGGCGGGCACCGCGCGAAGCTATTTCGAGGCCCATCCCAACGCCGAGAGTTTCGGACTCGGCGTGAACGACGCGCTGATCTTCGGCGAGTCGCCGGAAAATCTGGCACTCATCGCGCCGGCCAAATGGTTTCGTGAGCGGCCGGACTATTCTCCGCTGGTCTTCACCTTCATGAATCGGGCCGCGCAGAATTTGGCCCGGACGCATCCGACGAAATACTTGGGGGCGCTGGCGTATTATTTTGCGGAGAATACGCCGCCCTTCCCGGTGCATCCGCAAGTGGTGCCTTTCCTGACCGCGGATCGAGCGCAGGGTTATGATGCGAAATTTTCCGACGAGGAATTCCAACTGCAGGCACGCTGGGCGTCCTCCGGCGTGAAGCGGCTGGGGATGTATGACTATCTTTTCGGCAACGGTTTTTTGATCCCGCGCATTCATACCCGGCTGCTGGCGGAAAACCTGCAGCACGCGCGCCGGGTGGGGTTCACGGATTATTATGCGGAGGTGAATCCCAATTGGGGTCTCGACGGACCCATGCCCTGGCTCGCCGCCCAGTTGCTGCGGGATCCCGACCAATCGAGAGAGCGGCTGCTCGACGAATATTACCGGCGCTATTTCAAGGAGACGGCCGGCCCAATGCGCCGGTTTTTCGAGGCGTGTGAAGCGCGCTGGATGGGGCAGCCGGGGCCGTCCTACTGGCTGAAACATTTTCGCAACGACTCCCAGGCGGCGATTTTCCCGACGGAAGTTTGTCGCGAGTTGCGTCTCACGCTGGGGGAAGCGGCGCGGCTCGCGGCGACCGACCTCGTGCGCGAGCGGGTGCGGGGCGTGAGCGCGGCCTTCGGCGTGACAGAGCGGTTTGTGGCCTTCGAGGAGGCGCGCGCGCAGGTCTCGCGGCAGATTCTGTCAGGCGCGGACGAGTGGCGGCCGCTGGCGTCGGGCTTGCAGGCGTATCTTTTCGCGCGCCGGGAATTTATCCGCTCCGGCGAGGCACTCAAACGCGAGCAGCCGCTGGCGCTCGCGCCGTTTGGCTGGGATGACTATCTCAAGAATGATCCGGTGCCGGCGGCGTTGCTAGCGATTCGGCAGCGGGCGGGCTCGAAGGGAGAGGGCGCGGAGGCCGAGGCGGAAATCGCCACCTGGCGCGACACGATCGTCATGGCCTTGTGGCCGGCGACCCAGGCTTTCAAAGCGGAAAAAGTGATCGAACGAAATGGGTGGTTGGCCGGTCCGTTGCAACCGGCACGAAAAATCGCTGGGTTGGATTACGGAGTTTCACTGCCGCCGGAGTGGACGAGTAAGGTGGAGCCCGCCCAATTTTTCCGCGCCGACCTGCTCGAGGCCGGACC
Source organism: Opitutales bacterium (assembly GCA_038231575.1). Lineage (GTDB taxonomy): Bacteria > Verrucomicrobiota > Verrucomicrobiia > Opitutales > Opitutaceae > CAITWF01. The sequence continues at coordinate 4,168 of JBBRLB010000211.1, forward strand.
GGGGCGGGCGCTGCGAATCGTCGGGAGCAAGGACACCATGATTTTTCAATGGGATGCGATGAGCGCACCGGGACTGCACCGGGGGAGCATTGTGCTCACGGGCCGCGTGGCACCCGGCGCCATCGTCAGCGTGATGCTGGGCTGGCTCGACCAGCGGGAGCGCAATGTCGGATTCAAGTCGTTCCGCCTCCCGGACGGCGATTGGAGCAGTCCGGTGACGCTCGAAATCGCGGGGTTGGCTCCGGCGAATGCCGTGTGGGTCGGCGTCGGACTGCGGATCCAGAACCAGGTGGGCGGCGACTGGGTGGAGGTGAAGGATTTTCGGTTGCGGGCGAACTGAATCGCGCACGGGAGTGCGGCGGCGGCGGGCCAGCCGATTTATTCCGGGGGGCAGAAGAAGTGGCTTTGACGAGCGCGAGCCGGGTGTTCATCGCTAGCGGCCATGCTGCAGTCGCTCCGCATCCGCAACCTCGCGCTCCTCGATGAGGTCGCCCTCGATTTCGAGGCGGGCTTCACGGCCGTCACCGGTGAGACGGGTGCGGGTAAGAGCATCCTGCTCGGCGCGCTGAGCCTGCTGGCCGGCGAGCGCGCCGACAAAACCGTCATCCGACAAGGCGCGCCAGCGTGCGACGTGGAGGCGAGTTTGTTTTTTGAGGACGCGCAAAAAATCGATCGGGTGCTGGCCGACCTTGATCTGCCGGCGTGCGAGGACGGCGTGTTGATTTTGAAACGCAGCCTGCCGCGGGAGAAGGCGCCGCGGATCTCCGTGAACGGAAGCATGGCCACGCTCGCGGCCCTGCAGCGGCTCGGCGAGCACTGGGTGGATTTTCACGGGCCGAGCGAACCGCGGCGATTGCTGAAGGAGTCGTGTCAGCTCGAGTTGCTCGATCTCTTCGGCCGCGCGGGCGGTGCGCTCTCCCGCTATCAGGAAAAATTCCAAGCGTGGCGCGAACGCGTCGCCGCGCGCGATCGGCTCGCGGCGGAGACCAAGCTCACGCCCGATCAAATTGAATTTCTCCGCAATCAGCTCGCGAAGATCGAGGCCCTCGAACTGACGGACGAGGCCGTCGAGGCCTTGGAGCGGGACTTTTCCCGGATGAGTCGCGCGCAGGAACTGACCACGCTGTCCGAGACGCTGAGCGCCGGCTTGACCGGCGAAGAGGGGATGCAGGGGCGGCTGGCTGGCTTGTTGCGCGAGGCGAAACAGCTCGAAGCCATCGATCCGGCGAGCAAATTGCTGGCCGATCGGCTGGCGTCGGCGGCCATCGAACTGAACGATCTCGGGGCGGAATTCGCGGGGCTGGGCCAACAATTGCAGTTCGAACCGGAGGAGGCCGAGCGGCTCACGGAGCGGATGAACACGTGGCTCGAACTCAAACGAAAACATGGCGGCGATCTGGCCGCGGTCATCGCGGCGCGCGACGATCTCAAACGCCGACTCGAAGCGCAGGGTGATTTGGCGGGCACGATGGCGAAACTGGAAAAACAAATTTCCGAGGCGGGGCGCGCGGCGAAGCAGGACGGGTCCGCCTTGCGGGCCTTGCGCGAAAAGGCCGCCAAGGAACTGGCCAAGGTCGCGGCCAAGGGCATCGCCCAGCTCGGTTTCAAGAAGGCGGACTTTTCGATCCGCGTGGTTCCGCTCCCGGAACTCGGGCCGACGGGCGACTGCGGCGCCGAATTTTTGTTCTCCCCCAATGTCGGCGAGGCGCCACTGCCCTTGAATCGGGTGGCGTCGAGCGGCGAACTCGCGCGCGTGATGCTCGCCTTGAAAACCGTGCTGGCCGATCTCGATGAGGTGGCGCTGCTGGTGTTCGACGAGGTCGACGCCAACGTCGGCGGTGAGATCGGCCGTGTGGTCGGAGAGAAGATGGCCGCGATCGCGAAGAACCACCAAGTGCTTTGCGTGACGCATCTGCCGCAGGTCGCGGCGCAGGCGACATGTCACCTCGTGGTCACGAAGGACCAGTCGAAGGATCGCGCGGTGGTCTCGATCGAGCCGATTCAGGCGAGCCGGAAGGGGCGCGTGACGGAACTCGCGCGGATGCTCGGCGACAGTAAGGCGAAGAGTGCGCTGGCGCACGCGGAGGAATTGCTGGGGCGGTAGGGCGTTGCCCGTCACTCGCCGTTGCGTGGTGACGTTTTGCGGCGGCGCGTGAGGGATACGCGCCCTACCTCAAGCCCGTCTCACCGGCTAGCAGCCGGTGCCACTTGGAAGCTCCGCCATTTTCCGAGCGGGAGATTGGCGAGGGCGATAATGACGAGCTGGCTGATCACAAAGGAGGTCAGCCAGAAAAACGCCGCGGCGGTGAAGCCGTAACTGTGCAGGCCGACGCCGAGCATGTTGACGCCGAACCACGACCAGCCGACCACGATGTTGCCGCCGATCGCGAGGCACATCAGCGCGGATGCGAAGGCATAAGAATAGGCATACTGCACTAAGCTTGCATAATGCCAGGGACTCAGCACCAGCAGACAGAGGAACGCGTCGCTGAGCTGCGAGCGTCCGCGCAGCTTCCGGGCGGTGAAGAGAAGCGCCAGCGCCCCCAGGGCCATGAACGTCAGGTTGACCTCATGAATCGTGAGCCAATCCGACGACGCAAGCCGGCCCACGATCAACACCACGAGGCGGGTCAGCGGCGCACGATGCTCGTTGGCCGGCCGCCAGAGCCATTCCCAGGTCACTGGCGACGTTCCGCTGACCTCCGCGATGATCAACCACTCGTCGCACCAGGGGA
>JBBRLB010000212.1:0-6740 GCA_038231575.1 Opitutales bacterium
GATGAATCTCACGCCGAAAGTCGCGCATCGCGTCTCCGCCGACGATGGGGAAACCGACGTGCCGGTGGCCGACGTGAAACTCTCCGACGTCCTCCGCGTGCGACCAGGCGAAAACATCCCGGTCGACGGCGTCCTCGTCGATGGCGCCACGAACATCGACGAGTCGATGCTCACCGGCGAGCCGCTCCCCGTCGAAAAATCCGTCGGCAGCAAGGTCAGCGCCGGCACGCTCAACACCACCGGCAGTTTCACGCTCCGCGCTGAAAAAATTGGTCGCGACACCCTGCTCGCTCAAATCATCCGGCTCGTCGAGCAGGCCCAGGACAGCGAGGTGCCCATCGCCCGCGTCGCCGACCGCGTGTCAGCAATCTTCACCCCCATCGTGCTCGGCACCGCCGCGGTCACGTTCGTCGGTTGGGCCCTCTTCGGTCCGCATCCGGGCTGGATTGACGGCCTCATCAACGCCGTCGCGGTGCTCATCATTGCTTGCCCGTGCGCGCTCGGGCTCGCGACTCCCGTCGCCCTCGTCACCGCCATTGGTCGCGGCGCACAGGCCGGCGTCCTCGTGAAGGACGCCGCGGCCCTCGAACGCCTGGCCGGCGCCCGCACGCTGTTGATCGACAAGACCGGCACGCTCACCGCTGGTCGACCGCGCGTCGTGAGCGTCTCACCGGCGCCCGGTTTTTCCGAAGGCCAAGTGCTCGCACTCGCCGCTGCCGCCGAATCGCCCAGCGAACATCCCCTGGCCCGCGCCATCGTTGCTGCCGCTCAGGAGCGCAGCCTCACATTGTCCGCCACCACCGAGTTCGTCGCCGAACCCGGCTTCGGCGTTCGTGCCCGCGTCGACGGCAAAGCGGTCGTCATCGGCCGCGCCGCCAGCGACATCGGCGCATTCGCCAACCACACGCTCGTTTCGGTCAAGGTCGACGCCACCGCCGCCGGCACGATTGCACTTGCCGACCCGATCAAACCCTCCACGCCCGGTGCCATCCGCGAACTCCAGCGCCTCGGCTTGCGCGTCGTCATGGTCACGGGTGACCGTGAACAAACCGCCCGCGCCGTGGCCACCTCACTCGGTCTCGACGGCTACCACGCTGCCGTTACGCCCGCCCGCAAGCAGGAACTCGTCCGCGAATACCGCGCCACCGACGGCGGCGTCGTCTTTGCTGGCGACGGCCTGAACGATGCGCCCGCGCTCGCCGCCGCCGATGTCGGCATCGCGATGGGCACCGGCACCGATGTCGCCATGCACAGTGCCGGACTCGTGCTCATGCAGGGAGATCTCGCCGCGCTGGTCCGCGCCATGCACCTCAGCCGTGCGACGCTCCGCAACATCAAGCAAAACCTCTTTTGGGCGTTCGCTTACAATATCGTAGGACTGCCGATTGCCGCCGGTGTGCTCTTCCCGTTCACCGGTTGGCTGCTCAACCCGATGTTCGCTGGAGCAGCGATGAGCCTCAGTTCAATCACTGTTGTTGCCAATGCGCTTCGGCTTCGAAGCGTGCGACTCTAATCGTTGCGTCGGAGCACAACCCAATTATGCGTTCCCCAAAGGAACCATGTTGGCACGGGCAAATTGGCCGAAACTATTTTCAGAACCTTCCGCGATCACGAAATCCGCGCAAATCGTTGAACGTGGTTCTGCGCCAGCTACGGTCATTTTTGGCGCGCGCTGAATTGGCGCAAGCTGAGCCGGTTTGAAATTGGGACGAACGCGTGGCCCCGAAAACTTCCCCCTGATCAGCAAGAGGCCGCGATCAATCGGGAGGTGATATTGCACCAACGCGTTCAAAACCGAGCGACCGATACGAGGGACGAAAAAAATCAGCCCTTTCCCTGATCCTTCGCTTCGGTCGAGCGGGCTCCCTTATCACGACAACTCGCCACCGCTGCCGGCAGGGTGCGGGCGATTTCGGACAATCTGTAACCAAACCCCGGCCCGCTGATACTGGAGAGGTCGAGTTCACCCTGTCGGCGGCGAAAAAGTCCGGGGTGAATTTCTGCCTCGGCCGCTGAAGCGTCGGGATAAAACTGCATCGCATTGCTCTCTACTCCCATAATCGTCCCGATGTGGGCGGCGAGTTGCACATGCGGCAGCATCGCCAGCATCGGATTGGTGAGGTCCTGCACCATTACCGTCATGCCGTGCGCTTTCGCCCAACATCCGCTCAGGAGCGCACCCGTCTGCGTCTTACACGTCTTGAGCGCAACGCCGCTCCAACCGAGTTCGCGGCCCCGGGCAACGTGCGTCCAGTCGTGCGCGCTCTCATCCATGAACAGCGGTTTTCGCGCGGAGATGCCACGGACATCAATGGGGAATTTCTCGAGGTCGTAGGGGAACGGCTGCTCGACGTAAAGGATGCTGCCGTAGATCCGCGGATATTCCATCAGCAGGCGGTCGAGGATGGTGATGACATAGGCGGGATCGGTTACCGTGCAGTTGAAATCCGCTGTCAGCCATGGCACGTCGCGTTCGACGGCGAGCTGCCCGATTCGCACGATGCGCTCGTAATCCCACGCCAGATCATCGCCCCGCAACTTGATCTTCAGACAGCGCAACCCATCGCGCCGAATCCAATCGCCCAACAAAACGGGATAGCCGTCTTGGGGTTCACGGCCCGTGAGTTCTTCGGCCGCGAGCGGGTCCACGCCACCGACCAGGTGCCACACGGGCAGCTTCACGGGCGCGGGAGCAACGAAAAAGTCGCGGGGATATTTCCCGGCAAACGAAACACTCGAACCCGCCGCCGGTTCCAGGTAAGAACCGAGATCCTGATTCAGGAAGTCCGGGCCATACATTTCGTAGACCGGGTGGTTGCCGATTTGGCCGAACGCGTCGTGCAGCGCGAGATCGAAGGCCGAGCAGCACACGAGCGCCGCCAGCCATGGCATCGGTTCCTCGTGCGAGCGACGGTCATTGAGCTCCTGCAAGAGATTCGGGAGCACCCGGCGTTGAAACGCATATCCCACCTCCATGGCATCCCCCGTTACGTCGAACCCTGCCCACCGCTCTGCGAGGAGATGCGTGAGCGCGATCATGGCGCGCTCGCGCACCTCGAACGTCAGCGAACTCGGCCAGACCCACGTGACCGAAAGGGGCGTCTCCCCCCAACCCTCAGCCTCGCGTCCTTGGCGATCGCGCACCCGCAGGCAGACCCGCGCGCAGTTGACGCGATTGACGACCTCCCGTCCGAACTTCAGCGGCACGCGGTTGCTGACCGGAAGAAAATAGAGCTCGGCGGCAACGGGACGGATGTCGGTCGGATGGGACATAGGTGCAGATTCCGGGGCCATCGCTCGCGACGCGAGCGGGTGAGTTGCCGGCCTCCGTCAAATTCAGGGGGAGGAGCGCTGCGCGACCCCTTCCTCCTTGCCCACCAACGGCTGCGTGATCCGAAGGTAAGCGAAGAGATCCCGCAGCTCGGTGTCGGTTAGGCCCGACATCAGTCCCTCTGGCATCAGCGAACGTCCCATACTCTTCAGCGAAGCGATCTGGCTGAGATCCATGGGAATGTTCATCCCGGCCATATCGCGCAGCACCACGCGCTCCGCGTCCCGCGAGGCGAGAAAGCCGGCATGGGTTGCGCCTTTTTTAGTCGTGAGGACATAGGGCTCATAGCCTTCGCGAATCTCGGCGTTGGGATTCACGATATTTAACGTCAGCGTCGCCACGTCGTCGCGTTTGTAGGAGGTCAGGTCGGGTCCGATATCTCCGCCCTTGCCATGCAAGCGGTGGCAGGCGGCGCATCGCCCGTTGAAGAGTTCCCGCCCGGCGTAGGGACTGCCATGCCCGGCCCGGACGACTGCGGTGATTCGCCCGATTTCTCGCTCCATCTCCTGGGGCATCGCCACGACTTTTCGTCCGAAGGCCCGGTCAACGCGATCCCCCAACGCGCCGCCACCCACCAGACGCAATTTTTCCTGCATCTCGATCGGAACTGTTTTTGCATCCAGACTCTTTTCCGCAACGGCATCGAGCAGGGCCTCGGCACCCGCGCGGCGGCTCGACAAAACCGAAAGCGCGATCGTCTGCTCGGCCGTCGAAAACTTCGGATAGCCCGCGACGATGGCACGGGTCAGCGCGGCGTCATCGTAGGACGCAGCGGCCCCCAGCACCGCCGCGCGCAGGGCAGGATTCGGCTCCTGCAGGACACGCTCGAAGGCCGCCGCCGCTGGCGCATACGGCGCTTCGCCAAACGTGGTCGCCAGTCGGATGCGCTCCACCAGCGGAGTGGAAGAGTTGACGAGGAGCCGCAGCGCCTCCTCCAGCGCGCTCGGATCTTTCTGGCGAACCCGCAGGGAAAGCGAGCCGCCGCCCGCTTTCACCAGCGCGTTCACGAGGACATCCGGGATCGGCGGCAGCGCGCGGTCTCGAAAAGCCTGTTCGAATCCTTCGAGCAAATCGTGCCGCGTCGCGGCGTCGGGCGCTTGCGTCAGCAGCCGGGCGCAGGCGAGAAAATTTTCGTTCCCGCCGGCAGCAGCAAAGCGCCGCATCAGCCGGGCCGCGATGTGGGTTTTCACCAACGGGCGCAGCCAGAGAGAATTTTCCGTCCGGGAATCGAACATCGCCACGACTGCATCGCGGCTGGACGCGCACTGGTTTTCGATCGCCCACCAGATCTGGAGCGGCACATACGGGTCGCTGACATCTTCGTCGCGAGCGAGCAGCACTTCCACGAGGGGCAGGGCGGCGGTCGCGGGCAGGCGTTTGGCCGAGGCCGCAAGCTGGCTCCGCACTTCAACATTCGTTTCCTTCGCGCCAAGTTCAACGAGCGCCCCGCCGACGGACGGGCTCACCTCGTTACGATCGCAGAGCAACCGCACGGTCCAGAGTCGCACATAAGGATCAGGATGGGTGAGCAGGGTGAGCGCCGTGGCTTCGTCCAATCCGCCGCTCAGGTTGAGCGCCCACAACGCCTCGAGGGCGAATTGTCCGGTGGTGCGCGCCGCCAAGATCTGGCGAAGTGAAGGGATCAGGCTCGCGTCGTGGCGGTCGCCGAGAATCTGCAATGCCGTCTCGCGGGTCCAGCGGTTGTGGCCGCGCAGCAGTTCCACGAGCGCCGCCGACGACTGCTTCGTGAGATCGAACGGAGCGTAACCCGGCTTGGTGTCGGCGCCGCGCACACGATATATGCGGCCGTCGTCTTTGCTGATTTGACCCTCGTGATTGCGATAGTGGTTTACTTGGAAGTCATACCAGTCGGCCACGTAGATGGCGCCGTCGGGGCCATGCTTGATATCGACCGGACGAAAATGCGTCTGCGTGTCGGTGGCACGAATGACGGCATCGATGTCACGGGTGGCAAACGTGGACCCGCGCTGGCTCAATTCGGCTAGCGGCAAGTAGCTGCTCATGGGATCGACGCCAATCAGCTTGCCCTCGTAACGCGCGGGCAGCGCACCGCCCTGGTAGATGATAAAATTGTGCGTGAACCGCGACACCGACTCATGCTGCATCGCCGGAAAATATCCGAAGGCATACGGGTTCGAGAGTTCGCCGTGCTTTTCAAATCCTTTGCGCAGGTAGCCGCCTTGGACGTAGTGGAAGCCGCGGGTGTCACCACCGTTGTGACCGGAATACACCCGACCTTTCTCGTCAATCTCGCAGCCGAACGTGTTGCCGCCGCCCTCCGCGTAGACTTCGAAGCGGCTCGTCTCGGGATGATAACGCCAGATGCCCTGCCCGGTGATGTGGACCAAGGGTTCGCGATCAATGCCCGGCCGAATGATGTCCGCCGTGACGGTCGAACCGATCGCTCCATAGAGCCAGCCGTCGGGGCCCCACCGCAGTGAGTTGGCCACGGAGTGGGTGTCTTCCAAGTTGAAGCCGTCCAGCTTCACGACGGGCGGACCGTCGGGCACATCATCGTTGTTCGCGTCGGGATAGAAAAGGAGATGAGGCGGTGACAGCACCCAAACGCCCCCGCGCCCGCGGCAGACCGCGGTCGTAATATTAAGTCCGTCGACAAACGTCGTCTGTTTGGTGAAGGAACCGTCGCCCTTGATGTCCTCGAAAATCGTGATGCGGTCCTTCCCACGAAATTTCGCCTTCTCCGGCGTATCATACGGTGGCGGCGGTTTCTTTTGATCGTAGACCATGCGCCAGACGCTGTCGCGGGACATGGCGGTGAGGCCGGCCGGATCGGGATATTGCAGATACTGCACGACCCACATCCGGCCGCGCTCGTCGAAATTGAGAAACACCGGCTGAGCCACCGTGGGTTCCTGGGCGACGAGGTCGACCGCCAGGTCCGTCGGCGTGCTCAGGCCGTTCACGCCCACCTTGCGATTGTCCAGCCCGGCAGCCCAGAAGATGCCGTTCCGCAGCAATTGAGCGAACGTCGGAGTCTGGAAGTCGGCGGGCATGCCCAGCGAAGTATAGAAAGTCTTGCCGCCGCCTGCGCGGGTGAACGTCCACGCCAGCGGTTCCGGCTGCTGGCCGGGAATCACGCCGGTCAAGAGAATCTCGGCACCCTTGCGCAACGGCGTATTCTTATAAAGCCAGGCCCCCGATTCGAAAGGGAGCTTCAAGTCCCGAATGATGGGATGCCCGGACCTGGGGGCGCTCACCTCGATGGTCGGTCCATGGGGATGATGACCCTGATAATTTCCACCCAGAACCTCGGCGTCCCACTCCCGCCACTCGGCATTTCCCGCAGCCAACTTTTGGTTGGGCACCACGGAGAACGCGTGACTCGCCGTCCGGATGCCCACCACGGGTTTGCCGGCTACGACGTAGC
>JBBRLB010000213.1:0-6598 GCA_038231575.1 Opitutales bacterium
AGCTTCAACGGCCGCTTCCGTGACGAATGCCTCAACCGCGAACTGCTCGGCAGCGTGCTCGAAGCGCAGGTCATCGCCCGTAACGACCGTGACGAATACAATGCAATCCGACCGCATAGCTCGATCGATTATAACGCCCCGGCAGAGTATCGCGCTGAGCTTTTGAACCAAGCTCCCGGCTCCAGTCAGGCCCGCTAAGCCGGGCCTTCCTTCCGCCGGAAGCTTGCCGCGGTCCCGTCCCTCCACCATCACTCGAACTCAGATCATCAACCCGCCCAGACTCTCATTCCGGGTGGCTCAGAAAAGTGAGTCCGGTCAAATAATAATAAATGAAGTCTATATATACTATCACTGTTTTATTCGCCTTAACTATAACGGCGTTTATCATAATCAGACTTTATGGACCGCCGCACTACGAGGTTTTTGAGTATAATACTAGCCATAAAACTAGCGGATTTTACTTCGACAGCCGCGGAATTGGTATCGTGGTTACTGATGACGGCGTTATTCCTTATTGGCGCCTGAGAGGACTTGCCAAGTCTGTTTTTGATTCAAGTCGCTATGTATCTTTGACCATTTGCGACGCTCAGACCTTTTCTTCGGACAATGCGCTTTCGATTAAAGAATTGTTTGTCGTTGGTCGAACCGACAAACTTGCATTTAGTGTGACCCCCAGTGCCGGTTTTTGCTATATTATTTTCCCTAAAAATCCTCCTCCGGTAGTATTCGTTAAAAGGCCGTTGGCTGTATTGTTATGTCCCAAAGTTGACAGTGGAGAGCGAGTCAAAGAGTGGGAGCAATGGTGTGCTAAAAATGATTGCATTTACCTTAAAATAGAAAATGCCGATGCGTCGGCTATTGCCGACGGAATTCGCAGTATGCAAGTGGTAGTGGCAATGCGTCGTAGCCGGGAAAACCAGAACCTGCCTCGATACGGGCCGAGCCAAAGACCTCAGTAAGCCAACCCAAGGGGGTCATGTTGAGGTTGCCCTGAATTGACGGACACGGGTGTGGGGCCAAAACCAAAGGCATCCCATGAAGACCCAGTTGCAGAAGCCGTCCGCTGGAAAGACGCATTACAGCACGGAATATAAACAGGAAGCGTTAGGCCAAGCCAAGGGGGCCAATCCAAGGGGCCAATCCAAGGGGGTCATGTCGCGAATCGCGAATAGAGTGTCCGGAATTGCTCGCTTTCCGCGCCACCGGCGCGCTCGAAGCGCGTGACGAGCGAACTTACGCTACTGGCACCGCCCATCGCCAGTCGCTCGCCGAGCCAGCGGTTGGAGACCGAACTGACTTTTTTCAGCACGGCGGCGAGGAGCACCTTCTCCGGGGCGGACTTGGCCGCCGGCAGCCACTGCAAGTTGATGCCTGCGGCCTCGGCAAGGCCGTTGAGCCGTTTTTCCCAGAGCTGGGCGCGGGCTTGTTGAAGCGCGAAGGCGTCCGCGCCAAGGAGGCTGAAAGGGCCGGGCCCGGCGACTTGCTCGGCCAACCTCGTGCGCAACTCCTCCTGAAACTCGGGCGAACCGACCGCCCATCCGCGGCAAAGCGCGCCAAATTTTCTTTTCCTTTCCCGGGGCGCTTCAGTGGAACGCAGGACGAGATAATCGAGATAGGAGCGCCAGCCGCCGGCGGTGTCGGCCAGCCCTCCGCTTTCGTCCAGAATCAGGGAGCCCACCAACCAGGGAGGCCGCAGGCTTGAGGCGAAGCGATGAAGGCTGCTCCAGCGATACTCTGCGAGGCGGTCGCCAGCGACGATCCCCGCGGTCGACGGATTCAGGTGGATGTAGTGGGCGACCTCGGCCAAGGCAGGACCGGGTTCGACGTGAAACGCCTTGTATCGGCCCTGAAACGGCCGACCGACCTCGCCACGGAAGCGATTGAAACGGGCGGCCCACGTGCCTTGGAGCCATTTCATTCCCTCGCTCAGGTTCGGTTCGGGCGTGGTCAGCGCAAGGTGAAAATGGTTCGTCATGACGACATAGGCATGAACCAACCACCGGAAACGCACGCAGGCTTCATCGAGACATTGCGTCATCGCCGCCGCCGCACCTTTGCCCGCGAACAAGGGTCGGCGATAGTTGCCGCGGTTGATGACGTGGTAGCAGGCGCCGGCATATTCCAGTCGAAGTTTACGGGCCATACGCAAAACGGAACGCAACCGGCCGACTCTACAATACACGCGTCACCCGAAATTAGGGTGCCGCGCGGCGCATTCGCGATTCGCGACATGACCCCATCGATGGCCTCCCATCGATGGCCTCCGGAGCGGCGTCTGCAAGACAGACGCCCTACCGCTCGAATCCTTTCGCGCCCGCGTGCGGCCAAACCTGTTGCCGCGACGAGCGCTAGACACGCGCCCTACTTGCGCACGAGCAGCAGCCACGCCTCGCCCGTCGGCTTCGTGATCGCTTTTCCGTCGCCGAGATTCGCCCGCGACGTTTTTCCGTCGCGCGGGTTGAACCACGTCGCGGTTTTGCCCGGGAGTGGCGATGCGAGTGAAATACTCCCACCGTTCATCGAATAGATCACGACCGTCGTGCGCGCCGTGTCCGCGAGCACCCACGCATCGGGCGCGAAACCGTCGACCGGCTTCAGTTGTGGCATCACGGCCGCGAGTTGCTCGTCGAGGAACGCGTAAAACGCCGCGTCGTTCCGCCGTTCACCGGCTTGCGGCGACCCGCTCTCCGCGGACACCGGCGACGCACCGCCGCTCATGAAAACCGGAATCGGCCCGAAGCCGCCGTGCCCCGCCACGATCGCCTTGCCGGGAAACTTGTCGCGATACGCGCGCACCTGTTGGTAAACAAACTCCGCCTTCGTCGGCATGATCGCGTCGCGGCCAAACGTGTTCGTGCGGATTTCGCGAAACGCCAGCTTCCCCTCGCCGTCGGGCGCGAAGAGTTTTCCGTCGGCCAGATACTGCCAGTAGCGCGTGTCGATCACGTCGATGTGCGCGCCGCGGATCGGGTCCGCGAGGATCGCGTCCGTCACCGCCTTGCTGGTCTGCAACTGGAGCCGGATACGCTTGCCGTGCGTCTTCTCCCACGCCGCCACCGTATCGATGAAAAACTGCTGGAACGGCAGCGGACCGGCGAACTGATAGCCGAGCGTGAGCACGAAGTTCGGCGAGTCGCCCAGCACATCGAGGATGTGGTGGATGTAGCGTTCGTGCAGCGGACGCCGACGGGCGTCGTTCGTGTCGTAAAACTGATCCGCGATGTGGTGACGGTTTTGGCCCGGGCCTTCCCAGTTCGGTGGCTCGGGAAAACCCACGTCCTGAATGCAGTTTGCCTGCCGCCAGGCATACTCCGCCCAATGCGCCGACGCCTCCTGCACGTTGTGGTTGTCGTAAGCTTGATAAACGAACACCAGCCCTTTCGCGGCGCAGTCATCCGCGAGTTCGCGCAGCCGCGAGAAATACCACGGGTTGAATTTCGTCAGATCGTATTTACTGAGACCGTCGGTCGCCTTGCCCTGCCCACTGCGCGCCCACGGCGACTCGAAGAACGGCCCCCACACTTCGCCGTCGTCCCATTTCGTGATCAGGTGGCTGTCGCGCCGCCGATCATACCACAGCGCGGGAAACGCATAATAAAACGGCGTGTGCTGCGCGACCATCGTGTCGGTAAGCACGCCGAGATCCTCGGTCAGGCCGGGTCCGGCGCGTCCCGGCGCCCACCGGGTCGGGTTCGACGCGGGCCGGCCGCGATTCGGAATCAACTGCCCCTGCCACAGCGCACTCCCCATCGCGGGGCCGAACAACGTGCGGCCCTCGACCATGAAATAGCCGTTCACCAGTGTGATCGTTTTCACCGCCGGCTTCACCGGCTCCGGCAGCGCTCCGCGGAACGCGGGCACATTCGACGGATCGCGCGGCATGGGCGGCAGCGTCAGGGCGGTGAGCGCCGCGTCGCCCGCCCGCGCCGCGAGCTGCGCTCGATAGAGCGACGGGGTCTTTTCATCGACGACCACGCGATTCGGCGCGCCGGGCGGCTGATCGACGTTGATGCGGCTCTGCGCTGCGCAATTCCACAACACGCAGTTCGCCGCGGTCCACGACGCCCCTTGCGTGCGCTGGCCGAGATTGGCCAGGGCCAGCGCGGCCCCCTGAATCGACACGCGATCATACAGCGCCCCACTCGCCCAGCTCTCGAACGGCCCGCTGTCCGCGTTCGCCCGCAGCGCCTGGCAGTCGAGAAACACATTCGGGCCCGCCGAGCAGTGGCCCACGACAAAATCGCGCCAGCCATCTTCCGCCCGGCACCGTTGCACGAGCACCTGTTGTCCACCGACATAAAAGCTGACGCGCCGCCAGCCGCCGATCTCCGACACCGGCTCGACACTCGCGCAGTCCTCGACCGTCACGGCCCGCGCCGAGCGGTCGACCCACACGCACGAGCTGACAAACTTCTTCGCGGTCACGCCCCACACCCAGGCGTTTTCCGCATCGGCCACCGCCACGCAGATCCAGGCATGCTCCTCATCGAGCGGATTCGCGGCACTGACCTCGCTCACGCAGGTAAGATTTTCGAGGCCGACATTGCGCAGGCGGAGGGGCGAGCTCAACGCGTGCACCGTGGCGCCGCCGTAGCTCGCTTCAAGGGCCGTGGTAATCGGTGCGTCGAGCGTGACTTTTTTTATCGCGGCATCGACCGCCGTGACGGTGCGCTCCCATTCGATGTCGCGCGAGCCCGGCGTCCAGTCGGTGCGTTGCTCGCGATACTGACCGGACGCCGTGAAATCGTTCGCCTTGATCGCCTCGATCCACTCGCGCGTGCTCGGGCGCCGCACCAGCAAACGGCCGCCGGGCGCCAAGCCATCGACGCTGGCCAACGTCAGTTCTTTTGCGCCGGCGGGCACGACGTCGTCGGTCACACGCACCGCCACGCCAATGATGCTCTTGGTCAGGCCGCCTACTTGAATCAGCGTCCGACGCGATTGCCCGGCGGCGAGCAGCGTCGCCCCGTCGCCACGCAACACCACGCCGGAGGCGTCGAGCTGCAACTGTCCTTCAATGCGAAAGGTCCCCGTGCGCAACACCACCGCGCCGCGAAAACCATTCGCGTCCAGCGGCAGCTGGCCCACTGCATTCAACGCGGCCTGGATCGTCCGCGTGTCATCGCGGCCGGTCGGCACCACGGCGAACTTTGCCGGCACCGTCGGAATCGCCACGCCGCCATCTCCGTAACCCGCCGAAGAAAAATCCATCAGTGGAGCCGGCGGCTCCGCGGCGAACGCCCACGTCGCGCCGCCGATTAAACCGAGAAGCGAAATCAGCGCGCGCGTTTTCATGGGTAAAAATCAACTCACAAGTGTTCGCGGTAGCTCGTCTCGCCGCCGTCTTTCGGCACGTAGTGATACGTCCGCAGCTTGTAATCGACGAGGAACGCCGGATTTTTCAGCAACCGGATCATCTCGACGCCCGCGAGCATTGTCGTGCCGTAGCCGTGCAGCGCTTTCGGGCTCACCGGGCGGTTGTAATAATAAACCTGATCGCCGGCGAAGGTCGTGCCGACGCACGAGCCCTCGACCTGTCCCCTCGCGTTGATCTTCGTGGCGAGGCCGCACCAGCCGGCCTGCGCGATCGAGCCGTAGGTGGTCGGACTGATCCAGCCCTCGTTCACCGCGTGTGCGATGCCGTAGACGAACATCGCGCTCGCCGACGTCTCGAGATACGAGTCGTTGCGATCGACCATCTGGTGCCAGAGACCGGAGCCGGACTGAAATCCCGCCACGCCGTGCAGCACCGCGCGCAATTGCGCGAGCACCTTCTCACGACCCGGGTGATCCTTCGGCAACACATCGAGCACGTCGCACATCGCGATGACGATCCAGCCGCTCGCGCGACCCCAGTAAAAGTGCGGCGCATCGGGGTGGTGCGCGTTCCAGCCGTGCGTGTAGAGACCGAGTTGCGGGTTGAAGAGTTTCGCTGACATCAACTCGATCTGCTTCACGGCGTCGTCGAAATACGCGCGGTCCCCCGTCATCCGGCCCAGTTCCGCCAGCGCGGGAATGCCCATGTAGGCGTCGTCCGCCCAGAGCGATTGCGCCTGCGGCCGCTGCCGCGCGAGCGTGCCGTCTTTCATCCGAAACTGTTTGTGCGCGATCCAGTCGCTCCACGTGTCGATCACCGGCTGGAGATCGGGGCCGACACGCGCGAGGCGCGCGCGGATGAGCGCCGCGCACAGCGAGCCGCAATCGTCGAGCGCCCGCGGCTCGATCACCGAACGCAGGCCGTTTTTGTCAGTGCCAAATTTTTCGGCCGTCATCCGGAAAAACGGCAGCACGTTCGCGATGAACTCGAGATGCTTCTTCGGATAGTCCGAGAATCTCGTGTCGCCCGTCACCGCCGCGGCCCGAAGCATCGCCGAGTCCACCACGCCCATCTCATATTGCAGCGGACTGAACTCCATCTCGCCGCGATCGAGGATGGCGGTCGCGACAGGTTTAGAAAAGTCCGTGATCTCCTTGCCCGTCGCACTGTCGATTACGCGCGTCGGCGCGGCGACATCGAGGTAATCGCGGATCCGAGCAATCGAGCCGGTGACCTCAGCGACGGTCGGCAACTGATACGGGATCGGATAGGTGCCCTCGG
>JBBRLB010000214.1:0-6590 GCA_038231575.1 Opitutales bacterium
GCTCACTCTGACCAACGCACCGCCCAACTCCAGCGCTGGCTCCACCGATATAACTGGCACCGGCCCCATCGCTCTCTACACCGTCTCGCACCCATCAGCCGGCTCAACTTGGGGGACAACCTCCTGACGACTCACACCTAGCGCACGGTTCATAACCGGTGCGAACGCCATCGGTGAGTGTCATCATGCCGGTATTCAACGCCGGCATTTTTTTGCGCCCAGCCATCGATAGCCTCTTCGCCCAGACCTGCGGGGATTTCGAACTGCTGCTCGTCGACGACGGCGCGACGGATGGTTCGGCTGACTTGCTACACGCACTCCGCGATCCGCGCGTCCGCGTGCTCGATCATGGCTCCGGCCGGCCGAATCGCGGCATCGCCGCTTCACGCAATCGCGCCCTTGCCGAAGTGCGCGGCGAATTCGTGGCTTTTCTTAACCACGACGACACCTCGCACCCTGAGCGACTCGCGCGACAAATCGATTTCTTTCACGGTCATCCGAGCGTCGGTCTGCTCGGCACCGCGATTGAAAATATCTCGGCTGACGGTGCGCTGCTCAACCGCCAGCCGTTTCCCCTCGGCCATCTCGGCATCCGCTGGATGGGATTGCTCGATTGCCCGGTGCGCCAGTCGGCCATGATGGCGCGGCGCGGATCATTCACGGCGCACGCGTTGCGCTATGCTGAGACGCTGGCCATCAATTCCGACTACGAGTTCATCGAACGGATGACGCGGCTTGTGCCGTCTGCCAACCTGCCGGAATCGCTCACCAGCTACCGTAAGCACGCTACCAATACCTCAAGGCTGCACTACCGTGCGTTCGTCGAGGCCGGCAATCGGATCGCCCACGCCGCGATTGGTCACGAGCTGCCAGATTTGCCCATCACGCTGGAGGTAGTAGCGAACGTCCGCTCGGTCGTCCTTGGCTACTCGCCCGCCCCCATGCCGCGCACGCTCGCGATGACCAAACGCGCTTGGGAAGTTTACCTCGATTTGTTCGATGCCTTCCGCGAGAAACACCGCACCGATCCCCATCTCACCGCGCTCTCGCCGCGCCAGCCCGCCCCTTCATGACTTCGCCGAAAAAAGATCCGCAGCTTGCCACGCCCGCCGGCGAACTCACCGGTCCGCGCATCGCGGGCATGAATTTTCGCCGCCTGCCGCCGCTCGAGGACGAACGCGGCGACATCACCGAGTTGTTTCATCCGGCGTGGAATTTTTCCGCCGCGCCGCTCGTCCAAGTATATCGGACGGCGCTGCGCCCCGGCGCGATCCGCGGATGGGTGATCCACCAAAAGCAGGAAGACCGTATCGCCGTGACCGACGGCGCTATGACCTGGGCGTTATTCGACAACCGCCCCGACTCGCCGACCTACACGCTGCTCAACGTCCTCACCTTTTCCGAGCGCTCCCGCACGTTGTTCAACATTCCCATTGGCGTCTTTCACGCCGTTAAAAATATCGGCACGATCGATGCCGCGTTTATCAACATGCCCACGCGGCCCTACGATCACGCCGACCCGGACAAATACCGCCTGCCGTTGAAGAACGATCTCATCCCGTTCGATTTTTCGCAGCCTTCACGCGGGTAAAATTTCACCGCGGGCGGAAGTTCGGCTGCGCAAAATTCTTGTCGCGGCTACAGCTCCACGAACACCCCGTCGTCCACAATCGTCAGCGGCAGCGCCCGCAATTTTACCGTCGGGTCAGCCAAATGGACGCCGGTCTTAAGATCGAATTCCCAGCCATGCCACGGGCAGCGCAAAATTTCGCCGGCGCGACCCCACGCATAGTCGTAGACCCCCGTCTCGAGCGCGGTGCCCGTGATCTTGCCCGCACACACCGGCGCGCCCGCGTGCGGACACGCGTTACGATAGGCCACAAGCTTCCCGCCGACGCTGAAGATTCCCAGACTGATTCCCGCGACCGTGACAACCTTCACCCCGCCGCGTGGCACATCCCACACCGCGCAAACCCGATGCCGCACCGCGCCCGCTGGCGCAGTCGGCACTTTCGATTGAACCGCTGATTTCCCTTCCGGCATCGTTCGCGAGCGTGCCCGTCGGGCGCGACCCGGGTCAACTCTCTTGCCATGTCCAAACCCGCTGCCCAGCGTCCGCGCATTCCCCTCGCGCTATGCTGATCGACTGCGACGTTCACAACCTTCTCTCTTCGCCGCTCGAACTGCTGCCGTTTCTCGAACCCTACTGGCGGGAAGAAGTGCAGCGCCACGGCATCACGGTCCCAGGAACCATCTATCACTCACCGACCGTTTTCTTGCGAAGCGACGCCCGACCGCCCTCCGGCCAGCCCGGCACGGATCCCGCATTCACGGTTTCCGCTCATCTCGAGCGCTACGGCATCGACTATGGCATTCTCACCGGCGCGTCGACCGTCGGCGTCGCGATTCACCCCGATCCCGACTACGGCAACGCGATCGCCGCCGCCTACAACTCGTGGACGGCGGAAAAATGGCTCAGCGCCAGCAACCGGTTTCGCGGCTCCATCATTGTCAACCACGCCGACCCGGCCGCCGCCGCCCGCGAAATCGCCCGCTGGGCGGGCGACAAGCGCTTCGTGCAGGTTGCGATGTCGAGCGCCTCGCGCTCGCCGCTGGGCCAGCGCGCGTTTCATCCGATCTACGCCGCGTGCACCGAGGCCGGGCTGCCGGTCGCGTTGCACATCGGCAGCGAGGGCGCGGGCACTTCGGGCACTGCAACCACATCCGGTTTCCCGACGCGCTACTTCGAGTGGCACAATATTCTTCCGACCCACTACATGACGCAGGTGAACAGTTTGGTTTGCGAAGGTGTCTTCGAAAAATTCCCCGCCCTGCGCCTCGTGTTGATCGAAGGCGGCGTGAGCTGGCTGCCGCATCTCATTTGGCGCATGGACAAAAACTACAAGGCCCTCCGCGCGCAGGCCCCGTGGCTCAAAAGCCTGCCGTCGGAATATGTCCGAGAACATGTGCGGCTCTGCACGCAGCCCGTCGAGGAACCGGCGAAACCCGAGCACCTCGCCGCCATCTTCGACGCAATTCACGCGGACGAAACCGTGATGTTCGCGAGCGATTATCCGCACTGGGATTTCGACGCGCCGGACGGCACGCTCACGTTTTTACCCGCCGCACTCCGCAAACGCATCCTCGGCGAAACCGCCGCGGAACTCTACCAACTTTCGCCGCGGAGCTAGACGCCCGTCCGCCGCTCCCGCCACAACGCCGGCTCGACCGCCGCCGCCATCGCCGTGACGTTGAGCCCGCCACCGAGCCATGCCGCCAGGCGCGCCGCTTCGACCGCTGGCGCATGCATGAGCTCCGCGTGGTTCAAAACCAAAACCGCCAGGCCGCGTTGCGCGTCGAGCCACCCCCGTGCCTGCCCTTGCATCGCGGTAAAAGCGCGCGTGAGCTGCGCGGCGTCTTCGACGGGCAGTCCCGACCGCGCCAGCATCCGCGCCTGCGACGCCACGATTTCTTCCGGCGCTCGCTCCATCCACACCACGCGCGCTGCCCACTCCGCCGGCAGCGATCGCAGCACCGGCCAGGTGATTTTTACCGCGTGCCCTTCGGCCTCCGCCCGCCACGCCGCCTGACCGCGCGCGAGATTCAGCACGGGCGAAAATTCAAAATAGCCGCGCGGATTATTTTCATCCTGTTGCCGCACGCCATCCGTCAGCGCCGGCAGCCCGCCCGCCGCGAGCATCTGCATCGCGAGCGACGTGCCCGACCGCGGCAGCCCGGAAACGATGGTGATCATTTTCGCCCCGCCAGTCTCCGCCGCCAGCCCATCGCCGCGCGGGCGTGTTGATCGGACACCGCGCGCTGGTCGAGCCGTCCATAGATCTCCGCCAGCTTCTCGTGGGCCTCGGGATTCGCCTCATTGAAACTCAGCGACACCGTGAAGGCCCGCAACGCCCACTCGAAGTGTCCGAGCGCCAGCAACGCGAGACCGAGATGATGATGCGCGAACGACTGCCGGTGCATCAGCGCGATGGAACGCATGAGTTGTTCGGCGGCATCCTCGTTGCGGCCGAGTCGTTGCCACGTGACGCCCAGTCCGGTCCGCGCCGACGCGTTTTCCGGATCGATTGCCAAGGCCTGCTCGAAGGTCGCCGCCGCCTCCGGCAGCCGGTCACGCGTGAGATGCAGCGAACCCACGGTGAGCAAAACCGACAGCCGTTCGCCGGCGCCGGTGCGCGCCCACTCGAGCAACGCCAGCGCTTCTTCATCGCGACCTTGCGCCGCGCGCAATCTTCCGCCGAGCAGCGCGGCCTCCGGATCGATCTCCTTCCCCGTCAGCCACGGCGCGATCATCGCCTCCGCCTCCGCAAGGTGGCCGAGCTCGATGTGGCAGGACGCCATCATCCGCGGTGCGCGCTGGTCGTCCGGCGCGAGTTCGCACAACTCCGCGAGCCGCACCAAGGCTTCTGCTGCCGGTGCTGAAGATTGGGAGTCCCAAAAAAACCCTCAGCCACCTGCAAAAACCCTCAGACCTAGCAGGTAAAGTCCGGCCGGCTGAGCTGAGTCCGCGCCCGCCCGACGAGATTGGGAGGGAATTTGGGCGACGGACCGGCATTCGCAGAGGTTTGGGGGGGAAACCGTAAATCTGGCGCTGCGGTTTGAACGGAGATTAAATGCGGTGTTAAACATCGAAAAACGTCGTTTGAGCGTCCGCCGCATTATGAGTCTTCGTCGCCCGCTTCCGGCCTGCAAGCACTCGGTGCGCGGCTGCCAGCGCCTCGATCGGGTCCGGTGCGGGGCCAGCGCGGCCGGCCGCGCCGTGCAGCAGCGTCCGATCAATCACGTTCCGGATGCTTTTCTGCCGCTCGTAGACTTCCTCGCCGTTGTGCACGAACCAGAGCTGCACGCAGCGCAGAAAATACGCGGGGAAATACTCGATCTTCGCGACGTCGCCGTGCTCGGCGATGCCCGCGATGATTTCCATCATGACTGCCCGGTAGCGCGGCAGCGGCAACGTTATGGCACGCTGTGTGAGCCAGCCGGCCTGCCACGTGAGCGCCAACAACAGCGCCGGCTGGTGCTTCAGCCAGCGCGCTCCGTCATTCTGCGCGTAGAAAAGCCGGCCGATCTCCGCGAGTAGCTCGGCGACCATGCCATCCGGGGACTCGGCTGGCGCCGTTCCGTCGCGCGCAGCTTTTTTGGTGGCGGCATCGGCCGCGTGGTCTCTCTGCTGAAGGTAGCTGTTGAACACATCCATTTAATCGCCTCCGCGGTATCCGCTGTGGAACGCACGGTGCATGACGAGATAGGTTTCGTCCATGTCGTCGCGCTGCGACCGGATGCTCGCTATGCAATGGTGCAATTCCTCCGTCGTGCAGTGTTCCCAGAGCTTGTAGCCGTGGCTGCCCGGCGCGCTGACGATGCGTGGCCGGCTCGCCTTGGCGACCGCGCGGATGATGCGATCGGAGAGGCCGGTCTCGCCCTCGATCGCCCGCCGAAGCGTCCAATCTTTTCCGCGCAGATAATTGATCACGGTCGCCACTTGTTCCGCGGTCGCTTTCGGCGCGCGCGAGCGCGGCTCGGTTGCCGGCGCGTAGTCCATTTCGAGCTGCGCTGCTTTCATGACACCACCGGGACATCCTCCTCGCCGGCCGTCCAAGTCGAGACTCCCGAGTCGTTATTAATGGTCTGAAGCAGGCGAACCCACTTGAAACCTTTCCCCGGAGCCCTCCAATCAATCGGCTGCAGAATCGCCGCCCGGAAAGCGCAGGGTGCCGTCGTGCCGGTCCGCCGCGCGTCGCGCGCCTGTCGTTCCGCGATCCGAAACGCCAGCTCGGGCGTTTCCGCCATCACCTCGATCTCGGCGTAAATATTCACGCAAAGATGCACTTTGTATAACCGTGCCTGGGTTTTCGGGGCCGGCGCGGCGGGCTCCGTGAGCAGATTCGCCTGCTTGATAATATCACCGAGGCTCGTCATAGCGGGGGCGCGGGTCTACAGGTGGGTTTTCCTTCAGCGGAAAGTGTTTGGTATGTGCTCATAAATGGTCAGAATGGTTGCCCTTCTTTCGGTGCCAATTGCTTCGCTCGACGGTCGAGGATTCCCGTGAGCTGCTGAAGATCGCGCTCGGTGAGGTCGGCATAGGTCCGACCCTTCAGGAAGTTTTTCAGATACGCGGCGAGGCCCGCGTCGCCGCCGTCGATGCCGCACAATTCCGCCAGCCGCGCGATGCGAGCATGCAGCGCGCGCAACCGTTCTTCCGGCTGATCGATCTGACGCAACTGCGCGTCGAGATTGCCGCCGTCCCACACGGCGCGGAACGCCGCGATCACTTTGTCCAGATCGGCGTTGGTGAAACTCTTCGACGACTTGTCCCGGCCGAGTGCCTTGGCGTGAAGAGCGTGGCGCTTCACGTCGGCCGCGTCGTGCGTCAGACCCTTGCCGAGAAAGAAGGCGCGGGCGCGGCCCCACTCCCACCAATATTTCCGGGTCTGCGCGGCGTTCATTTGTAGAGGTCGTCCATCGCTTTTTGGCGGACGCGTTCAACGTAGTCGTCCGCGGTTGAGAACGCTTGCAGCGCCCGCCCATCGAGCTTCGGCCCGTTGTACACGTGCCGGCTCATGCCGATCCCC
>JBBRLB010000215.1:0-6548 GCA_038231575.1 Opitutales bacterium
ACCGTAAATCGGTCGGTCTGTGCGAGTATAACAAATCGAGTGATCTCTTCCATTTGGGTTACATTGTTCCACGGCATCGTTGCCGTATGTGTAACCCATCACTCCGGATTAAGTGTCACCTATCCTGCCGGTTCATACCATCGAGGAAAGAGATGTAGCGGTAGTAGTCGGCGAGCATCTGGCGGACGTCGGCGGAGGTGCGCGGCCACGGGAGCAGTTGCTCGTCGCGGATGGTCATCTCGCCGTTGTCGAACGAGTGCTGCGCAAGGAAATTGGCGGGGAGCGGAATCTTCGCCGGGTCATAACGAACCGGAAAATCGTCGGGCACGATGTGCGGATCGTGGGGGCCGTCGAAGGGCAGGTAGGCGAAGAAGGGCTTGGCGTGCGGCTCGCGGAGGAAAGCGATCATCTCGTCGTCGAAGGTTTCGCAGGCGTGTTTTGAGCGAATCGTGGCCGCGCCGATCTTGCCGTTTTCCAGGCTGCTGAGTGGAGCCTTCATGGGATTGGTCATGCCGCCAGTGAAGAGGGACTGGGCGCGTTGAAAACTGAGGGGGACGGAGGCAGGCGTGTTGTGCCATTTTCCGCTCATGAACGTAGCGTAGCCGGCGCGGGCGAAGGCGGCGGGCCACGTCTCGTCGCGGGTAAGTTTTTCGTCGATGTGAAACAGCGAGCGACCGGAGAGGAGCATGGCGCGCGAGGGGACGCAGGTCGCGCCGTTCATGCCGCCCTGCATGTAGGCGCGGTCGAACGACACACCGCGCTTCACGAGGCGATCCAGATTCGGCGTTTTGATGTGCGGGTTGCCGAGGGCGGCGATGGTGTCGGCGCGCTGGTCGTCGGTGAAAATAACGAGGACGTTCGGGCGCGCGGTGGCGGACTCGGAACGGAGCGCGAGGGCGACGAAAAAGAGGGAGAAGAGAAAGAGGCGCTTCATGGAGAATTGGCGTGGGCTTTCGTTTTCAAAAGATCGATGGCGACGTCGTTTTTCTGCGGAGCACCGGGGGTGCTGCGGCCATTGGCGACATATGTTTTCAGCAGGGCGGTGAGTCGGGTGACAACGGCGGGGTTTTCGGCGGCGACGTTTTTCGTCTCGGCGATGTCGCGGCTCAGATCGTAGAGCTGGACTTCGGGCAGGCCGGCTTGGCGGGCGGCGAGGTCACCGGGTGCGCTCCAGCCGCCGGAACCGGGGCAGAGTTCAAGTTTCCAAGGACCCTGGCGCAGCGAGAAGAGGCCTTGGATCGAGTGGTGCACGATCGCGTCATGGAGGGGCGCCCCGTCCGTGCCGAGCTGGGCATCGGCGGCGGAGGCGAGCGCGGGGAGGAGGGGGAGCAGGCGAAGGAGGGGCATTGGAAAACAAGGGACGCGAAACGAAAAAAGCCCGGCCGGCAGCCAAGCCTACCACGGGGGCCGGGCAGATCGGGAAATTAATTACGGGCGCGGCACGCTGGCCTTGGCGACGGCGGCGAGGCGGGCGGCGAGAGCTGCGGTGCGGGCGGGCTCAGCGATGGCGAGGTTGTTCTTTTCACCGGGATCGAGCGCGAGGTTGTAGAGCTGCGGCTGCGGGGAGTTCGCGGTCTGCGTGTTCGTGTTCACCTGCACGGCGGGGCCGGGGGAGGGCTCGATGTATTTCCAGTCGCCGACGCGGATCGCCAGTTTGTTGGCGTATTCGACGACGTGGTCGCGACCGACGGGGGATTCGCCGAGGAGGGCAGGGAGGACGTTGACGCTGTCGGGGCCGTCGGCGGGGGCGAGTTTCTGGCCGGTGAGGGCGGCGAAGGAGGCGAAAAGATCCATCTGGCTGACGATGGCGTCGGACACGCCGGGTTTCACGCGCGCGGGCCAGCGGACGATGAAGGGCACGCGGGTGCCGCCCTCGAAGCGGCTGTATTTGCCGCCGCGAAACGGGCCGGCGGGTTGGTGGTTGCCGAGGAGTTCGACGGCGCGATCCTTGTAGCCGTCGTCGATCACGGGGCCGTTGTCGCTGGAGAGAATGACGAGGGTGTTTTCGGTGAGACCAAGTCGGTCGAGTTCGTCGAGGAGGGCGCCGACCTGGAAATCGAATTCGACGATGGCGTCGCCGCGCGGGCCCATCGTGGTTTTGCCGACGAAGCGTTTGTTGGGCATGCGGGGGACGTGGATGTCGTGCGTGGCGTAATAGAGAAAGAAGGGGTGGTCCTTTTCGCGACGGATGAAGTCGAGGCCGTGCTGGCAGAAGACGTCGGCCATGTCTTCGTCGACCCAGCGGGCTTGCAGGCCACCGAGCATGAAGCCGATGCGGCCGACGCCGTTCACGATGGAGTTGTTGTGGCCGTGGCTCCAATCCATGCGGAGGGTGTCGCGCTCGGTGACGCCGGTGGGCTGGCCGGGGAACGCGTGCTCGTAGCTAATTTTGATGGGGTCCTTCGGATTGGTGCCGACGATTTTGTGGTTCTCGACGTAGACGCACGGCACGCGATCGCCGGTCGCGGCCATGATGAAGGAGTAATCGAAGCCGACTTCGCGCGGACCGGGTTTGATGTCAGCGTTCCAGTCGAGTTCGGTCGCGCCGGTGCCGAGGCCGAGGTGCCACTTGCCGACCACGCCGGTGCGATAGCCGGCGGCGCGGAGGACTTTCGGCAACGTCATGCGCTCGGTGGAAATTATCAGAGGGGCATCGCCGGGCAGCACGCCGGTGCCTTTTTGGCGGAAGGCATACTCGCCGGTGAGGAGCGAGAAACGCGAGGGCGTGCAGGTGGCAGAGGTGGCATACGCGCCGGTGAAGCGGAGGCCGGCGCGGGCGAGGCGATCGACGTTGGGGGTGCTGACGGCTTTGGCGCCGTAGCAGCTCACGTCGCCGTAGCCGACGTCGTCGCCGTAGATATAGATGATGTTGGGCTGGCGGGCGGCGGCGGCGGCGCAGGCGACGCAGAATCCCGTGGCGAAGATGAGCGCTCCGCAAAGGAGCGCGAAGCGAGTGGTGAACGTCGGCATGATGGAAAAGAAAGAGGGAGTGAGGCGCAAGGGTCAGGGCGTAACGGGAGTCCGAGGACGTGGCATGATCGCGTGGACGGAGGTTTGCCACGCGTGGAGTTTGCCGAGGAGTTCGGCGGTTTTCGCGGGATTCGTTTTCGAGAGATCGTGCGCTTCGCCGGGATCGTCGGTGAGGCGGTAGAGTTCGACGGTGCGGTAATGGTAGAACTCGATGAGCTTCCAATCGCCGTCGCGGATGGCGGCGCCGGGCGCCCAGGTGGAGCCGTGATAGTGCGGGTAGTGCCAGTAGAGTGTGGGGCGCGCGGGAGGCGGGGCGCCGCGGAGGAGTGGAGTGAGGTTGACGCCGTCGAGATGGTGCGCGGGCTCAAGCGGGAGGCCGGCGAGGCCGAGGAGCGTAGGGTAAAGATCGGTGCTGATGATCGCGGTGTCGTCGGTGCGGCTGGCGCGCGTGACGCCGGGCGCGAGCACGATGAGCGGGGCGCGGATACCGCCCTCGTAGAGCCAGCCTTTGCCGGAGCGGAGCGGACCGTTGTTGGTGGGGCCGGGTTTCTTTTGGGTGGCGAGGCCGCCGTTGTCGGAGGCGAAGATGACGATGGTATTTTCGGCGAGGCCGAGGGCGGAGAGTTTGGCGCGGACACGGGCAACGCTGTCGTCGACGGCGGTGATCATGGAAGCGTAGTCCACGTTGTCCTGCCGGGCGCGGGTCTGGCCGTCGTGCTCAACGAGGGGCGCGGGGTCGGGGCCCATGGATTTTTTCTTGGCGATGAAGCGATCGACGATGCCGGGCATGGGTTGGATTGGCGTATGGACATCGTGATACGAGAGCATGAGCACGAAGGGACGCTCGCGGCCGTAGTGGTCGAGGAAATCGAGCGAGGCCTGCGTGAAGCGTTCGGTGCTGTCGCGGCGGTTTTTGAGATAGGCGGCGCGGTCGCCCTGCCGGCCGACGGCGGCTTCGCCGACCTGATCGCCGCCGATATCGCCGACGTAGTCATCCCAGCCGTAATCCTTCAGGCCGTCGTCGGCGGGGCCGAGGTGCCATTTACCGGTGTAGAAGGTGCGGTAGCCGGCGGCCTGGAAGGTGCGGGCGAAAGTGGGCTCGGTGGGCGAGAGGACTTTCTTCGTGGGCGTGGTGACGAGCAGGGAGTCCGGCGGGTCTTTCATGCCGGGAATCCAATCCGTGATGCCGGTGCGCACGGGATATTTACCGGTCATCAGACTCGAGCGGGTGGGCGAGCAGATGGAGCCGGCGGTGTAGTAGTGCGTGAAGCGCGTGCCTTCGCGCGCGAGTTGGTCGAGGTGGGGCGTTTCGTAGAACGTGCTGCCGTAGCAGCCGAGGTCGGCCCAGCCGAGGTCGTCGGAGAGGAGGATGACGATGTTCGGCCGGGCGGGAGCGGCGGCCCGCGCGGATGAGACGCACGCGGCGGCGAAGAGCGCGCCGGCGACGAGGGCGGTGGCGGCGCGCCGGATCATTCGAGGGTTTTTTTGGCGGCTTTCGTGGCGCCGTTTTTTGTGGTGTCGGGGTAGGGGAGGACGTGGGCGCGGTGGGCCCAGTCGTTCCAACGGGCGGCGAGATCTTTCGCGCGGGCGGGCTCGGCGGCGGCGAGGTCGTGGAGTTCGGTGCGGTCTTTCGCGAGGTTGTAGAGTTCCCACGCGCCGTCGCGGTGGAAGCGGACGAGTTTCCAATCGCCGACGCGGATGGCGGCGTTGCCTTCGTGTTCCCAGAAGAGGGCTTCGCGCGGGATCGGTTGATTCTTGAACGCGGGGGTGAGCGAGCGGCCTTCCATCGGCAGGATGGCGTGGCCGTTGAACGTGGTCGGGTAGTTGGCACCGCCGACGTCGACGACGGTGGCCATGAGGTCGATGAGGTGGCTGGGTTGCGTGCGCCATTCGTTGTGGGCGGCGATGCCGGCGGGCCAGTGAGCGATAAGCGGGGTGGCGATGCCGCCCTCGTGGTTGAAGTGCTTGTAGAGGCGGAAGGGAGTGTTCTCGAGGTTGGCCCAGGATTCGCCGCAATACCACTGCGACGTGCCCTCGGTGGGATCGCCCTCGGTGCGGCCGTTGACGCCGCCCTCGGCGTTGCCGCCGTTGTCGCTCATGAAAAGGATGAGGGTGTTGTCGAGTTCGCCGCGTTGTTTCAGCCCGGCGACGAGGCGGCCGACGGCGAGGTCCATGTGGTAAACGCACGCGGCGTAAACGGCCATGAGGTGATCGTAGCGGTCTTGCTCCTGCGGGGTGAGAGCGTCCCAGGCTGTGATGGCGGCGGTGCGCGGGGAGAGCGCGAAGGCCGCGTCGATGAGGCCGATGGCGTTTTGGCGGGCGTTGCGGGCGACGCGGAGTTTGTCCCAGCCCGCCTTATACTTGCCGCGGAATTTCGCGATATACTCGGCGGGCGCCTGGAGCGGAAAGTGCGGGGCGTTGTGGGCGAGGTAGAGGAAGAACGGTTTCTTCGCGTCGCGGGCTTCGTCGATGAACTTGAGGCCGAAGTCGGTCCAGAGGTCGGTGGTAAACCAGTTTTTCGGGAGGCGGGCGTCGTCGTTGGCGAGGGCTTCGCCGTTGAGGAACAGTTTCGCGCGGGCGGAGCCGGCCTGATAAAAACCGCCAGCGGGAGCGTTGAGGCTGCGGTCGAAACCGCGTTGCCACGGGACGGTGCCGTGCTCTTGGCCGACGTGCCATTTGCCGGACATGGCGGTGAAATAGCCGGCGCCGCGGAGGACTTCGGCCATGGTGACGCAGGAATCGTTGAGGTGGCCGCGGTAGCCGGGGACGCCCTGATCTTCGACCATGTGGCCGATGCCGGTCTGGTGGGAATAGAGGCCGGTGAGGAGGGCGGCGCGCGTGGGGCAGCAGCGGCCGGTGTTGTAGAACTGGGTGAAGCGCAGGCCGCCGGTGGCGAGCGCGTCGAGGTTGGGCGTGGGGATTTCGCTGCCGTAGCAGCCGATGTCGGAGAAGCCCATATCGTCGACGAGGATGACGACGATGTTGGGTTTGGGGGCGGCGACGAGGGGCGCGGTGGCGAGGATTGACGCGGCGAGGGCGAGGGGAAGAAAGCGCATGAGGCGAGCGGATTGAGGGATTACTGTTTCTTGTTCTTACCTTTTTTCGCGCCCGTGGCGTTGCCGGAGGCCTCCTCGGAGGTGCGCGGCGGATTCACTTCGGGGAAACGGCCCTGGTCGTCGGTATCAATGATCCAGGTATCGAGAGCGGCGCGGAGCTTTTTCAACTCGGCTTGGTCGACGGGGGTGGTGGAAGCGGCGAGGTTTTTGATTTGGTGGGGATCGGTCTCGAGGTCGTAGAGTTCTTCGGCGGGCTGGCGGGGTTGGCAGAGGAAATCCTGCGCGGGGGTGAGCTTGCCGGCGGCGTGCAGTTCCTTGAGGAGGTTCCAGACGGGGTATTGAGTTTCCTTGTAATTGTTGGCGGCGAGGAAGGGGACTTCAGGGGTGTAGTTGCGGATGTAGCGGTAGCGGGCGTCGCGCACGGCGCGGATGCGCATGGAGGTCTCGTCGCAGCGGTCGCGGAAGCCGAAGGTAAATTCAGACGCGGCCTCGGCGCGGGGACCGACGACGATTTTGCCCTGG
>JBBRLB010000216.1:0-6537 GCA_038231575.1 Opitutales bacterium
CGCAGTCCAAAAAAATCGGCGTAGACATGGAGAAGCGCCTCTACGCCATGATGGGCGAACTTGGCGGCATGGAAATCCCGCTCAACGCGCCGCTCGGTGCCATCAACAATGTGCGTCTCAAGCCGCGAGGTGGCGACCACGCCGAAGATTTCCCCGCCGCGTTGGTCGTGGAGAAACCGATCAATAAGAATGCCCATTGAGGCACCAGTCCCCACCTGATGGCTCTAACGCGAAAGGAGCGCCCACTCGCTGGCGCTCGCGGCTACAGGCGGGGCCCGGCGGCGCGCCAGCCGGCTTTCCACTGGGTCATCAATTTTTCGACGAGTGCGGCGTTTTCGGGGCGCTTGGCTATGTTTTGGTTTTCCTGCGGGTCGGTCTGGTGGTCGTAGAGTTCGATGGCGTCGATTTTGGCGCGGTCAGTGCGGGAGACCCAGACGGTGAAGCGGTGACGTTCCGTGCGCATCGAATAGCCCATCAGGGCGCCACTCTCAGATTTTCCGGCCGTGCGCGGATACTGGCTGAAGGCGGCCGATTTCCATGGACGCGTGGGGTTGTCGAGCAGCGGCTTGAAACTCACTCCCTCGAGGTGCTTGGGCAACGGCAGCCCGGCGAGTTCGGTCAGAGTCGGATAAATGTCGACGAACTCCACAATACCGTTGGTTTTTGCCCCGGCGTTTTTCATGCCGGGGACGGAGAGGAGTAGCGCGGTGTTGGTGTCGTTCTCGCAGTTACTGTGTTTGCACCACGCGTCGTGTTCGCCGAGCTTCCAGCCGTGGTCGCCCCAGAGGATGACGATGGTATTTTTGCGGAGATCGAGGCGGTCGAGTTCGTCGAGCAGTTTGCCGACCTGCGCGTCCGTATAGGAAATCGCCGCGTAGTAGCCATGCTTGAGCTGGCGGGCGAGGTCGTCGGGGACGTGGCCCTCGGGGATGCCGTGGTAGTTCCGCAGTTCGCCACCGGGGAGAATCGCGTAGTCAGGGGCTTCTTTTGGCCGGTAGGAATTCGGCGCGAGCTGAATTTTCGTGGGGTCGTAAAGGTCCCAGTATTTCTTCGGCGCGACGAACGGCAGGTGCGGCTTGATGAAGCCGACCGCGAGGAAGAAGGGCTCCTTTTTCCGGCTCATGTCGCGCATCGTGGCGAGCGCGAGATCGGCGACCTTGCCATCTTGAAAACGATCATCGGGCACGTCGGCCCCTTCGAAGGCGGGGCCGCGAATGTTCTTCGCCGTTGGCATGCCGTCGGGAATCAAACCGGTGGTCTGCACGGCCTCCGTCCCAGCGGCCTTCTTGCCCTTCCCTTTTCCTTTGCCCTTCGCGGCGGGAGCGTTGTCGCCGTCGGGATCGACGCCGTAACGCCGCGCATTGAGCGCAACATTTTCCGGTAGCGCGTAGGTGTCGGTCTTCGGCGTGCTCCACGGCACGGACCACGATTGCGGATCGTCGAGGCTGCCGTGATAGACCTTCCCCATGCCTTGCACGAAGTAGCCGTTGTTCTTGAAGAGCTGCGGGAGCGTCACGACATCCGGCAGAGCGTCGCGGAAATGCGTGACGAGGTCCCACACCTTGGTGGTGTCGGGCCGCGTGCCGGTCAGGAGGCTAGAACGCGTCGGCGAGCACACGGCCTGCTGACAATACGAGCGGTTGAAGGTGATGCCGGATTTCGCGAGGCGATCCAGATTGGGGCTCTTGATGTAGCTCGCACCGTAGGCACCGAATTCGGGACGCAAATCGTCGACCGCGATGAAGAGGATGTTCGGCCGGTCGGCGGCGCGGAGAGCCCCGCCGGCGGCGGCGAGGAGGAGAAGTAGGCGGAGGATTTTCATATTGGAAATTAGGTTTTATTTAGCGCGTTGGTCAGCAGGGACGAGCGCGCGCGGGCGGTTGGCGGGGCCGGGTTTCGGTTCCGGAAATACTTTCAGCGCCTGCTCCGCTTCGCGCGCCGTCGCGGCCAGCGCGGGGTCGGTGGCGCGATTGTGGAACTCGGCCGGATCATTCGGGCGCCAGTAGAGTTCGCGCGGACCGGTGTCGCCGTCCCACGCGGTGAAACGCCACTGCGCGGCGACGATGGTGCGGCTCGGCACGTCGCGACGCCCGGCCGCGTCGTAGTGAAACACCATGCTGTGCGCGAGGCGGGGCGTTTTCTCGGGCGAGCCGCGCATGAGCGGCACGAGGGAGCGTCCTTCGAGTTCGGCGGGGATGGCGTGGCCGGTGAGGTCCAAGAGGGTCGGATAAATGTCGAGCAACTGCGCGGGCGCCGTCGCGACCCGACCGGCGGGCACGCCGGCCCCGGCAAAGATCAGCGGCACACGCGTCGACTGATCGAAGGCGCTCAGTTTCGCCCAGAGTCCGCCGTGATCGCCGAGGTGAAAGCCGTTGTCGCCGAGTAGGACGACGATGGTTGTTTTCCAAAGATCGAGGCGGTCCAGTTCGTCGAGCAGGAGGCCGATGCGCGAGTCGGTGTAAGAAATGCACGCGTAGTAGCCGCGAATGGCCGCCGCGCGCGACGCGGGTTGCGCGAAGCCCGACAATTCGGTCTGCATCGCAATCGGCGGGATGTCGCGCATCGCGGGCTCGGTGGGCGGAGCGAGCGTTTTCTCGTCGTAGAGATCGAAAAAATGCTTCGGCGCGGTCCACGGCAAATGCGGCTTGTGGAAACCGGCGGCGAGGAAGAAGGATTTTTTCGCGGCAGATTTTTCGGCGATGAGCTTGGCGATCGTGGTGGCGTTGACGCCGTCGCGCATTTGCGAGCCGTCGCCCTCGAGCACGTGCCAGACGGGGCGACCGTCGCCGCCGCCGTAGCGGGACTTGATCGCACCCTGCTCACCGGGATCGTTGCCCTCGCCGT
This sequence comes from Opitutales bacterium, assembly GCA_038231575.1. Taxonomy (GTDB): domain Bacteria; phylum Verrucomicrobiota; class Verrucomicrobiia; order Opitutales; family Opitutaceae; genus CAITWF01. The sequence continues at coordinate 2,845 of JBBRLB010000216.1, forward strand.
CCTCGTAGAAATTCCACGACTTCGGGTCACTCATTTTCACGCTGTGAAAAACTTTGCCGGCGCCGGCCGTGTAGTAGCCGTGCTGTCGGAAAAACTGGGGGAGCATGACGGCCTCCGGCAACGCGGTGCGCGCGGAGGTGGTGAGCACATAGATGCCGGTGGTCTCGGGGCGGCGACCGCTGAGGAAGGAGGCGCGGCTCGGGTTGCAGAGCGGATACTGGCAGTAGGCGCGATCGAAGCGCACGCCGCGCGCGGCGAGTCGGTCGATGTTGGGCGACTGCACGACGGAGTTGCCGTAACAACCCAGTGACGGATTCAAATCGTCGACGACGATGAAGAGGACATTGGGACGCTCGGCCGCAAGGACCGCAGCGCACGAGAATAGAAAAACCAGCGAGACGATTGATTTCATGGTGCGGCGATGACGAAGCGGACAACGGCTACTTCTTGGGGGTTTTGTTTCGCACCTTCTTGGGCGCGGCCGGAACGGACGCGCGCTCACAGGACGTGTCGTCCTCCATGGCAAACTTGCCGGCACTGCGGAAGGCTTGGACCCACGCGGGACCCACGTCGGCCGCCGTCAGCACCTGGAACGCCGCGAGTTCCGCCGCTTCGCTCCATCCCTGCGGGAGCGACTCGACGACACTGCCGGCATCCGCGAGCGAAAATGCGCTCTTCCCGCCGAGCAGCCGATTGCCCTCGTAGCGATTCGGCGCGAACTGGAACTTGGACAAAGGCGGCACGGTTTCGGGAACGGTGCCAATGATCGAGTCGCCGCCGCCTGGACGGATGAAGCGGTTGTTTTTGATCAGGCAGTTTTCCGGCAAGAGCACCATCTGCGCTTCGGGCCAATGGCGTTTGTAGGCGAACCCCATTTCCAAATCGGCCCCGCTGATTCCCGCAGTGATGTTGTCACTCAACGTGAGGTCCTTGACTGGGGGGTAGGTCGCGATACGGCCTTCGGCATTGTTTTTGTTTTTTGCGCCGGGCTTGATCTTCGGCTCATAGGCTGCCGTGAGTGCGCTCGCAACGTATTCGCCGGTGGAAACGCGGATGCCAAACTCGGTGTTGGAAACGTAGTTGCCCTGAACGGTGTTCTGCAGCCCCGACATGCGCAGCCCCTGCGCGCCCTCGACGCCGCGACCCAGAATCACGTTTCCTTTGATCAGATTGTGCGAGCCCTGCCGGATGTTAAGGCAGCCGCGCGTCGCGATGACGGTGTTGTTGAGCACCTGGTTGTAGTTGGACTTGAGCGAAATGATTTCCGTGCCCTCGCCATGCGCGGCGTCGAAAAGATTTTCCGCGATCGTGAAGAACGCGCCGTCCTGATCGCCGGCGTCAAATTTCCCTGAGCCCCACACGCGGATATCCTCGCGGCCGTTGCCGTCGGCGTAGGGAATGTTTTTGAAATAGGAGCGGACGACGCGGTTGTGGCGACTGGCCTCGATGGCATTGCCGATCAGCGGCTCGAGGTTGTTCTTCCCTTTGAAATAGCACCGCTCGACCACGTTGTAATCGCCGCTGAAAAACACCCAGTAATACTTCGTCTCGAACGCGACCGGATTGTAGTCGACGATCGCCGTGTTGCGCACGGTTCCATGGTGGGCGTTGAAGGCGATCACCGAGCCGCTGGTGATTGCGCCCTGGTAGAAAAAAAGCCCGTCGACGGTCACGTAGGGGGCGTTGAGCGCGAGCGCGGAGGAGCCGTTGAAGATCGTTTCGCCCGGTGCCTCCGCACGAATCACGACGGGACGGTCGGCCGTGCCCCCGCCAGAGACCGTCAACTTCACGTCGGTCCACAGGCCCTTACCCACCGTGATCACGTCACCCGCCTTGGCCCCCTTCAAGGCGACGGAGAGCTCAGTCCCATTTCTCACCGTGACTTCCTTCGCCGAAACCGGCGCGGCGAAAGCCAGGCACCCCAAAGCCAGTCCGCGCACGACGAGATTAAGAAATTGTTTCACGGCGCGGTGGGACGATTTATTTTTCAGCCTTCGGCTTTTTCTTTTTTCCTTCGACGTTATTGGCGTGGCGGCCAGAGGGATCCCCGGTATCCACAATTCCGCCGGCGGGGTTGAGCGAGGCGAGCACGGAGGCGAGGCGTTGGCGCGCGGCTAACGCGGCTGGATTTTCCGCGCCGGCGGCGACGAGTTTCTCTTCGAACGGCGCTCCACTCATATCGTAGAGCTCGCCCTTCTCATTGAGTTTCCAGCCGGTCTCGCGGACATACCACATGCGCGCGAGCTGGTTAAAGGCCCAGGTGCGCGGCTGGCCTTTTTCCCCGCGGAACTGAGGCGCGAGACTGCGGCCGTCGATCACTGTTTTCTCCGGTAATTTCGCACCGGCGAGTTCGGCGAACGTCGCGAAGAAGTCGCTGGAGTCGACCATGTCGCGCGAGATTTTTCCGGCCGGTGTGACCCCGGGCCAATTGACGATCAGCGGCACGAGGCCGCCACCCTCGAGCATTGAACCCTTCGCGCCCGAGAGTGGGCGACCACCGATGGTGGCGCGATCGGCTCTGCCACCGGAGGTGCCGTTGTCGCCGAGAAACACGATCAGCGTCTTCTCGCGCAGCTTGAGCCGCTCAAGGTCGGTGATGAGTTTGCCGACGAGCTTGTCCATGTAGGTGATGTTATCCCCGTAGATTCCTTGATCGGTGCTGTTGGGCGCGCTGTCGGGCGTCGGCAGAATATCGGTATGGACGTGTGAGAGCGAATAGTAGACGTAGAACGGGCGGTCGCGGTTTGTGGTGATGAAGTTAACGACGTGCTGGTGCATCAGGTCGGGCAGGTAGACCTTGTCCGGCAGTGGGACGGTCTTGCCGTTAACCTCATAGGATTTACCTCGTTCCTGAGTGTTCCAGTAGGTGCCGCTGCCTTTGAACTTCAGGTAGTCGTCGAAACCAAATTCCGCCGGGCCGAGCGGGAGCTGACCCCATTTGCCGACGGCGGATGTGACGTAGCCGGCGGGCTTAAGCACCTTCGGCATCATAGTCCAATCTTTCGGTGAGTAGGTCCCGGTGGCATCCTGATTTGTCGCCCCCGTGCGGAACGGGTAGCGCCCGGTGAGGATCATCGCACGGGATGGGCCGCAGAGCGAGATGGTGTAGGCGTTCGTGTAACGCGTGCCGCCGCGCGCGAGCGCATCGATGTTCGGCGTTTTGTAGTTGTCGCCGCCATAGCAACCGACCTCGCCGGTGCCGTAATCATCGGCGAGGATGAAAATGATATTGGGTTTTTGCGCGGCGGTTGCGCCCAGCGCGTTGAGCGTGAGACCGATTAGGCAACCGAACGCGAGCCAAAGGGAGCGTAGTTTCATGGGGGCTGGATTTTTAGGTGTAATTTGGGTGAAGGCTCAACGGTTCAAAATTTGGCGCCGCGGTGATTGAGCGTGTAGGTGAAGAACACGCCGCGATCTTCGCCTCGGAGGCGGGTGGCGGCGCTGGAGCCGGCCTTGAAATATTGCCGGTTGAACGCGTTGTTCACGTTGACGGCAAACGTGTGGGAGAAACTCGAATTTCCCGGAAGCTGGTAGCGCAGGCCGGCGCTCCAAAGTTGGTAGGCCGGGGCCTTCAGCGCCCACTGGCCCGTCGAACTGGTGACAACCTTCACGCCGCTGCGCGTCGCGTAGACATCGCCGGCATTCGGCGCGTCGGTTGGAGTGGCGCCGACAAACGTGACGCCGACGTTGGCG
>JBBRLB010000217.1:0-6511 GCA_038231575.1 Opitutales bacterium
CTTCGCATAGTTCGCGGATAGAATTTTGCCGTCTCGGTCCACCTTCACCCGCGTGCGCAGAAAAAAGCCGATGTTGTCGACCGTTCTCTGGTAGACGTAGGTCTTGGCGGTGTAGCGCCTCGTCGGCGCGTAACCCTCCAGCGGCGCCTGATGGGGCATCGTCAACTGACTATAGGGCAGGAACCGCTCCTTCTCCTCCACGAGGCCTTCTTGCTCGCCGGGAAAGGAGATTTCGACTTCGCCATCATATTTACCCCACAGTTCCTTCAACCGCTCCTCGGTGATATTGCGGTTGTTCGGATGCGCGCGTGTTTTGGCCATCCTTTCGTCGTCCATCTGCCATCCAAGGAATTCGTTGTGGAATTTGAAACGAATGTCCGCGACCTCACCCTTGCCGCGCGGCTTGACCCAATCGCCCGCAGCAAGATCGTAGTCGAGCCATTCGTTTTGGATGGATAGCTTGAGCGTCGGCGCGCCCGTTCCCAAGCTCAGGTTTAAGGCGCGGAGCGGCACCGGATGGATGATCTTCCGCATGACCACCGCCACATCCAGATCATGATCGTTTGGAAGATTGCCGAAGACCGCTCCATAGTAGCCTTCCTGGTTGGCGCGCACGACAACCTGTCCCTCGCCATGTCCGGAGCCGGAGAACTCCCCGCTCTGATCGGTCAGACCTTCGCGTTTGATTTGTCCGCCGAAGACCGCCGTCGTAAACGCAATTGACGTTTGGACGCCGGCCATCGGCTTTTTATCGTCGTCAACGACGTGGAGCCGGACTTCATGCCCAAGGAGCAGAGGGCCGGTCATGATAAGAAATAAGCCACATAGAACTCTCATTTTAGTGAACCTCGGTTGATCATTTCCTGATACATTTTGAAAACGTAAGGTAGCGCGACGTTTTTGAAGTCACTGTGCAGCCAATGGCCCCGATCCCGGTCATCCTTCGTGTGTCCCTCGATTGGCCATTGATTCTCTGTCCGGCCTTGGGTCTCCATATTGAAATTCCGTTCTGATAAGTTGAGTGGAACGAGTTTGTGAACCGCAGTGGCAAACGACAGGGCGGGAATTCCGCGGGCCAAAACGTCGTATTGGACCTTTTTTTGGCCTGCCAGCGCGGACGCTCTGACGGGATCGGCGCTTAATAAGTCAGGCTCCTTAAACGATGCAAAGAACGGTTCTTGCTTAAGAGAGTCGCTGGGGGGATTGGCATCAAACGGCGATTCCTTGCCAGTGATGCTCTGCCCCCAGCCGGCCTGCGTCCGCGAGAAGAAGGTCGATGCGATGCTAAACGTGCCCTTGGCCAGCTCCTGCAACCCCCAGGCCCCATGCGAGGAACTGAACCCCTGTCGGATGGCCGTAAGCAGGAGCGAAGGGCTGCCGGTCTTGGGGTCCTCGACCACCTCGTCTCCTGGCGAATAGAAATTGTAGGCGTTTTCGAGAACATCGGAAAACCTCATTTTCCACGTCAGTTCACTGCGGTGGTCGCCGGTGCCGGAAAAGAGCAGATACCAGTTGGCCGCAAAGAGTCTGCCAAGGCCGTTGCTAAAAGGCGCGTCTTGCCAACCGGTGTTGGTCATCCCCGCCACATCGCCCGGGCCGACACTGCCGAGATGATAAGATTCAAGCGGCACGGCGGCATTGATCAGGTAGTAACGGGCGGGCACAAAGCCGCCGCTTTGAATCGCCTGACTCACGACCATATTGCCCAGGCTGTGGGCCGCAATCGTCACGTCCCCCGTCACACCGCTCGACGTGAGACGGTCAGCGAGTGCGTCGCCGGTTTGGAAGGCGTGAACCACCGCTTGGTGGTAGTCGGTGTAGCTGCCGCTGGGGAGTTGCTGGCCGGTCGCCCCATTCCACGTCACCCCGACAAACCGCGCGTGGCTGCCCAACTGATAGAGACGCTTGAAAACCTCCGCGTTCCAACCGCGGGCCCGCCGACCGTCGATGTTGAAGCCATGGACGAACACAAAGTATTTTCCGTTGGTCATGCTGTCCGGATAGGGCTCCCCAGGATCGCCTGCGCGAGCGGGCGCGACGGGAACGGGCGGCGCAACCGGGGTGCCGTTATATTCCCGCGAGAGATCCGTCAGATCAAGGTGCCGGAACATGTCCTCGACGTTGCTGATCCGCAGTTCGAGTTTCACCTCGGCGATCGGAGTGCCGGCCTGTTCCACGGAAAGCACGAGTGGCGCCGTCGTGGTCGCGCGACCCTCGATCAAAAGCACCCCCCAATCGCCGTCTCTCACCCCCGCCAGGAACGCGGACGACAACTCGAAACCCGCGGCGGTAATCTGATGCGTGGCGGCAGCGCCCGGGGCGCGATTGAAGGAATCGCTAAAGCCCGTGAGCAATCGCTTCGTGTGGTAATCGAGGGCGGTGTCGCGCGTGAGATTGGTATAGGCGAGATTCAGCGCGCTGTCGGCCTGCTTGAGCTTGTATTTCACGGTGGCACTCGGCGGCAGCACCGTCAGCAGTTCCTGCAGATCGAGGCAGAGCGGAAAGAAGTCGACCAAGTCGCGGGTGCCATTGACGACGTTGTCTTTATAGTTGGCCGATCGATTCGAGCCATCGGAATAATCGGTCGTGCCCCCCGCGTCGCCCGAATCAACATCATCATTGATCCAAAACCGGTAGGGCGTCGTCGCCGCGGTGACATCGGAGAGGTCTTGACGGCGGAATTTAATGGCGCCGTCACGGTTCGCATCGACGGCGATTTCGGCCTGCAGGATGATGACCGTGTAGTTTCCGTCCTGATCAGGATGGCGGGCACTGCGGTGGGTGTCGGCGGGGTCGAGCCCGAGAGGGTCGATCGTGTAGGTGGGACTCTCCGTCGCGCCGCCCGAGGGCTGCCAGGTCATGAATTGGTAGCTCTTCGGCTGCGCGGAGTCCTTGGGCGTGAACACCTCCATCCACGCCACGGTTGCGGAAGGATTCGGGCCGAGTCTAAACTTATATTGAACCTTCTGGGTGGAAGCCCACTCGGTCCGCGAGGTATCCAAATACGCCCCGGGCGCATCCGTATCGTCGAACGGAAAATAGTCGTTATCCGCGAAGGACGTTTGGCGGGCCAGGGACATGAGAGCGGTGGCGGCCGAGGTAACGGGGCCGGGAAAAACTCTGACCGTTACCTCGTTGGGAAGCAATTCAACGTCTGCGGCGTTGGGCCGGAAATACCCGGGCAATCTGATATAGGCGTCTCGAATCGCCTGGTGGGCGGCGGCACCGGTCACGGTGGAGGCCGATGGCTCAAGATAATTGATCGCAGTTCCGAGAGCGCGTGCTCCGCTATGGACGACTTCTTCAAAGGCGTTCCGATCGGGCTCGGACACCAGCCTGCCGGTAAATGACTCCGCCAACGAACTGAGGCTGTCTTCGTGCGCGTGCCAGGCATCGGTGTTGGTGACCGTCCAGGAATAAGGCGGCTGCGTTTGGCCCGCGGGAGAAGTAATCAGCCTGGTCGGGGAGCTGGGTAATGTGCTGTGCATAACCGGACTGAGATTCCCCCGCTGAAACATCGTGATCGCTTCATAGGTAAATGCCCACTTGTCGGTAAAGAAGATGGCCGGTCCGGTTTGGGTTATGGTCGACGAGAAGGAGTAACTGACGTCGGTGTCCGTAATCACCTCGTCGACGCGGCTCCGATAGCCGGTCACGGTTAAGGCGCGGGCCAGCACCCCAACGGGCAAATCCACTCCCGGCGGATGGACGATGAGCAAGCCGGACGGCTCCAAGGTGGTCGCCGACTGAGCGGGGCAGACGTCAAGCGCGGCCAGAAAAAGCACACTGGCGGCCACGAGTTCAAGCGGGGACGAGGGCGAGGGACGTTTCATGGCCACAGGTTCAGCGCGCCGGCCGGACATACACCGTCGCGACGCCCCGCTGATCGCTGCGAACCGTCAGGGTCCGCGCCTGGCCCCGGCCATACGGGTTGGTGGTGAGAAGATTCCCGGGCGTGGTCGTAAACGTAACGGGCGCGTTGACCAGAATTCGACCGTGCGAATCCTTCACGATCGCGGCGATGGAGCCATTGGGCCCGAACTGACTCGAATAGTCGGCCAGCGGAGTCATGACCGGCACCTCCCCGTTGAAATAATCGAACGGATCCGTGCCGGCGGCGAATTCGATCAGGTCGGGGACGCCGTCTCCATCGGAATCCTGCAAGGGGTTAAGGGGGGCGCCGACGGGGAAAAGGTTTCGCAGGGAATATTTCTGCCGCCACGTGAGGCCGTCGCCGTGAGGATCGTAATTCGCCACCCACGGTGACAGCGGGTCCAGGCCGTTCAGCATTTTCCAACCGTCGGGAATGCCATCGTTCAACGTGCTCAACTTTTGCGGGTCGAGACCGAGCACGTATTTCTGAATGACGGTCAGTCCGGATTCGGCAGGATCGAGATCACGCGCGTAAACCGCGGGGTTGAGGCCGTGGGCAATTTTCCATGCGTCGTCGATGCCATCGTGCGCGGTGTCCTGAAACAGCGGGTTGTCGGCGCCGAGGTAAACGTCGTCGAGCCGGGTGAGCGACGTCTGGTGTCCACGCACCGAGAAGACGCCGGGCTGCGTGACCGAAGAATCCATCGCGACGTTGGCGATGATCATTTGGCCGTCGAGATAGAGGTCCCATGTATGCGCCTGGTAGTCGAGGCGCTGGGTAAAACGCACCCAGTTCACCGCTTGACCGTCGGGATTCAACGGGAGCGTCCGGAGCGTATCGATCCACGTGCCCTCGCTGTCGCCGTTGGTCAGTGAACTCAAGACCAACACCACGCCGTGGTGGCCGCTGAGTTGAACGCCGATGCGCGTGCCGGCGGAGGCGAAGAGCGAAGCAGCGTAAACCGAGGAGTCGGCGACCGGCTTGGCCATGAAATCCACAAACACGATCGAGGGTGCCGCATCCGCTTGCGTGGCTTGAGAAATCTGGCGCTGGCCGGGCGAAGGCTGCACCACCACGGAGCGCGAGCCGGAGAACGCGTCCGACGCGGTCACCTCGGCGGTGGTTTCGGTGACACTCCAACCCAGCATTCCGGCGAGGGAGCCGAGCGCATAGTTCTCCGACGCTTCAAAATTCGCGAGATACGGCAGCCCCGCATACGCGGTGAATGAAATCGGCGCCGAGACGGAAACGCCGCCGACGCTATCGTAAGCCCGCGCGCGCAGTGAGTAGGATCCGGGGGCAATCCCGTTCCACTCATAGATCAACGGGGTGGACGGGCTGGAAGCCAGGGGGGCGCCTCCGGCATAAAGTTCGACTTTGGTAATCGTGCCCGTGGCGGCGCTGGCCGTGGCGACGAGCGACACGGAGCGGGTGGTCAACGGGGTGGCTTGCAGCGAAACGACCGGCGGCGGAGTGGTCGTGACGGTCAACGTAACCGGCGAGGACTCCGCCGAGACCTCCGCGGCGTCGAAGGCCCGCGCGGTCAGGGCAAACGTGCCGGCATTTCCGAGATAGATGTCGGCGCCCGCGGGAACAGACGGATCCTCCCACGGCCGGAAATAATGCGAGGTGAGGTAGCCGGAATTCTGAAGAAAATCCACCCGGGCGATGGCGCCGCCGATTTCCTGCGCGGTCGCCAACAACGTAATGGAGGAGCCGAGCGCAAACGTCAGACCCGGCTCGGGAAAGGTCAGCGCCACCACCGGCGGGAAACTGCCGTCCACCTGAATCGCAACCGGCGCCGAGTCCGCAGACGTGCCGTTGTCACCATAGGCGCGCGCCCTGAGGGTGTAGGCGCCCGGCAGGGCACCGTTCCAATTAATTTGATAAGGCGGCGCGGCGGCAAAACCCAGCAGCGTCCCCGCTTGATAGAACTCCACCTTGGCGACGCGGCCGACCGTCGTGGTGGCAGTGGCTGAGAGCGAAATCGTCGCAGGCAGCGTAACGCTCGCCCCCGGCGCGGGGGCAGTGAGCGTGACGGTCGGAGGCACGCCCACCTGAATCGTGACCGGCGCTGTCGTCGATGACGCGCCGGAATCATCGTAGGCCTTCGCCGTGACATCATAGTTTCCGGCCGTGAGGCCGGACCAGGCGAACTCGAAGGGCGCCGTGGCGACTTGGGCCAGCCGGGTGCTTCCTTGATAGAATTCCACTTTCGCGATCGTGCCCATGGCCGCGGTCGCATTGGCGGCGAGATAAACCGTGTCCAACGTGCTGAACCGCGAACCCGGCACCGGATCGATCAGCTTGACGACGGGTGGAGAGTGCGGGGCGGCGACGATTACGGTGAGGGCGGACGACGTCGCCGATGCCCCCGAATCGTCGAAGACCGTCGCAAGAAAGGTATAAGTGCCCGCCGGAATCAGGCCCCAGGTAAATTGATAGGGGGCAGTCGTGGCGCGGCCAAGGAGCATGCCGTTGGCGGAGAACTCCACGTGAGCAACTGAACCGCTCGGCGCCGAGGCGGACGCGGACAAAAGAATCGGCGTCGGAATCAGCACCGTCGAACCCTCGGCCGGCCCGCTGAGCGTTACCGCTGGCGGGATATGCGGCGCAGCGACGGTCACCGTGACCGAC
>JBBRLB010000218.1:0-6434 GCA_038231575.1 Opitutales bacterium
CGGGCAGGATGCGCTCGTCGATATGCCAGCGGCCGACGACCCGACGATGCGACTCCGGCGCCCGGAGCACATCGCCGTCGCGCAAGGCCCGGCCCTCGTAGCCGCCCAGCGCCGCCCGCAAATACGTGCTGCGGCTGCCCAGCACCGGCGCGAGGTCGAAGCCACCTGCGAGCGCCAGATAGCCGCGGCAGCCTGATTTCGCCCCTTCGAATTTCAATCGCGCCCCCGCCGCCACGATAATCGGCTGCCACAGCGGCACCGCGCCGAAATCGCCACCGCCGACCGCCACGATTGTCTCGGCGGACAATTCCAGTTCGGGCCCGCGCAACGTGAACTCGAGCGCCGCGGCGTTTTCCGAATTACCGACGAGGAGATTGGCGACGCGCAACGCGAGCGAATCCATCGCGCCGCTGAGCGGCACGCCGGCGGCGCGATGACCGGACCGGCCCAGGTCCTGCACGGTCGTGAGCATGCCCGCCCGGATGACGGTCACTTCCATGCGGTAAACCCCTCCCGGCTGATCGCCTGAAATTTCACGTGGTCACCGACCCGCAGGAGCGCTGGCTCCGCGCGAGTCGCGTCGAACATTTTCAGCGGCGTGCGGCCGATCAGGTTCCAACCGCCCGGCGTGACGAGCGGGTAGACCCCCGTCTGCTCGCCCCCGATGCCGACGGTGCCCGCCGGGACATTCGTGCGCGGCGTCGGGCGACGCGGCGTCTGGATTTTTTCCGGCAAGCCGCCGAGATAAGCGAAACCCGGCGCGAAGCCGACTGCGTGCACGAGAAAGTTTCCGCCGCTGTGCAATGCGACCACCGCTTGAACGCTCAGGCCGGCACGCGTGGCCACCTCCGCGAGGTCAGGCCCAAATTCTCCCCCGTAGCAGACGGGAATCTCCACGCGCCGCGATTCCTGCGTCAGCACGCCGGCCTCCGCGCGGGCCGCCCGTGCCTCGATCGCGGCGCAGAGTTGCGCGTAGCTGCCGATGCGAGTGGGGTCGTAGAACACGGTGACGCTCGCAAAGGCCGGCACGACGTCGACCACGCCCGCCGGCAGATCGCGCGCGAGCGTCTCGGCCAGGGCCCGCACGCGCGGCAACGCGAGCTCGTCGAGCCCGGTGCCCAACGTGGCGACGACCGCGGAGTCGCCCAACGGAGACAGCGTCATGCATGTTTATTTTCTGCCCAGCCCGCTTCCGCAAAAGAAAAACACGGGGACGCCGGGAGCTCTGCGCGCGGCTTGGGTTCGCTGTGAGCGGATGGGGTGGACTAACGAAGGCCGCGCCCGGAGCGCACGGCCCGGCGCGGCAAGCAATCAAGCGCGGTGAGGTCAGCGCGCCCCACCCCAACCCGGCGTCACCGCCAAAGAAAAAAGCCCGATGCGCTTACGCGCACCGGGCCCCCGGTTGTTGGGTTGGTCTATCCACCACTCACGGTTTCACTGCGGTGACCGCGAGCGGCAATACGGTGCAGAGCTCAAGTCCGCGCTGGAGCGCGGCCTTGCGTTGGGCGGGGCTGGCGTTCTTCGGCAGCGACGCGATGACCTGGGTCGCCGTGCCCGTGGCCGGCCCGATGATGCGAAGGTCGGTCGCCTCGAGCAGCGCGACTCCGGTCGTGCCACCCACGCCGGAGACCACGGCGGTGTAGTTGCCCGGCGGCAGGACGACGAGCAGCGCAGACTCGGCGGCGTTGCTGGGTGCGCCGGGAATCGCAGCGAGTTCGGACGTCGCCGAGACCGTGCCGATGTTGTCGTTAAATGCGATCAGACGGCCGCCCGAATCGATGAGTTGAATCTGAGGATCGGCGAGCACGCCGGCCACGCCAAAGGCTGCGAGCGACGGGCCCTTGGCCGAAATCAAAACGCGAATCGGATCCGGCCCGAGCACGCTGAAGCCGGCGATGAGGACGTTGGAGCCCGTGCCGACGTTGCCGCGCGTCGAGACATTGATCATGCGCGAACTCGGCACTTCGTCGGAGGCGCGCACTTGGCCGCGGATTTCGCCGCCCGAGAACGTGGTGCTGTGGAAATTCAGGTAGGCGCCGCCCGTGAGCAGCTTGATGGGGTCGCCGGTGTAGGGGATGTCGAAGCTGCCATCAATGTAGCCATTCGCCGTCGTGTAGCCGCCGGCGTTGGCGTTGTTGCCGAGGGCGGTGACGACCGCGCCGCTGACGGCGGGCGCGCCCTCGTGAAAATGTGAATTACTGAGCGTGTTGCGGAAATTATAGACACTGAGCCGCAGGCTCACGCGATTGGTGCCGGGATTGTAAAGCATCACCGCGCCGCCGAAGTCGGAGAGATTGGCGCCGGTGAGATTCACCGCGGGAAACGCCGCCTGCTCCTGCGCGACGGTCATGCTCGCGACCAACCGCTTCGGTTGCGCAATGAGCTGGCCGCGGATTTCGCCGCCGGGAAATTGCGCGGAGTGAATGTTGTAGTAGGCGCCGTTTTGGAGCAGCGTGAGCTTGGTGCCGAGGTAGTTCACACCGCGGATCACCGCCGTGACGGTGGTGCCGTTCCGGAAAAAAAGTGACTCGCCGCCGAGACCCGTGACGACCGGCCCGGCGACGCCCAGCGCCCCCTCGTGGATGTGCGAATTGGTGATGGTGTTGGCCAGACCGTTGACCGTCACGATCAGGTCAAACGTGTTCGCGTTCACGTCGTAGAGCATAATCGCCGAGCCGGTGGCGGTCGAAGTCGACGCCGGCGATTCTTGGGCGGCGTTAAGCGTCGCGTTAAATTGGACGACTTGAGCACGGCCCGCGAGGGCAAGGGCGCAAAATGCACCCGCAAACAAAACAGAACGAAGCCTGGTTTTCATAGGATAGACTTGGGTTAAAACTGCCGCAGTGAACGCCGCAGCGGGTGGACCGCTGCATGGCGTCAGAGGACTCTGCCGCGCAAGACGGGGCAAACGGGATGACGTAACAGGCCTGTTACTGTCGGCGCCGAGCGGCCGGGCGGCCCGCCATCCGGGCTAATCCGGCCCCATGGTGCGTCTGATAGTGCAGCGGAATGAATTGAATTTCGCCGCCAGAGCGGAGAGAACTCCCACTCCATGGCCGCACGCCACATCTTTCCTGCGTTCACCGCACTCACGTTGCTGTTCGTCGCCTGTCGCGACCCAAAAGTGACGGCCTACCGCGTGCCGAAGGAAAAAGATCCCCAGATGGGGCCGGCGGCTCCCGCCGCGGATGCGAACGCCGCACCGGCTGCGTCCGCGCGGCCCCCCGGTCCCAGTGGAGCCGGCGCCACCATGGCCGCCACGCCCGTCGCCACCGCGTCGGGCGCGGGCCTGATCTGGACCGCGCCGGGGTCGTGGAAAGCCAAGGCAGCTTCCGCGATGCGCAAAGGCAGTTATGCCGTCGGCGACGCCGGCGCCGAAGCCGATCTTTCGATCACGGCATTTCCGGGCGAGGTGGGAGGTGAACTCGCCAACATCAACCGCTGGCGCGGCCAGGTCTCCCTGCCGCCTCTCGCCGAAGCTGACGTCGCGGCCCATGTCACTCGGCTCAACGAAAACGGCCTCGCCATCGTGATCATCGACGCCGCGGGCGCGGGGGCCAACGCGCAACGCGTGCTCGGCGCGATCGTGCCGTTCGAGGGCGCGACGTGGTTTTTCAAACTCCTCGGACCCGACGCGGTGGTGGCGAAGGCCCGGCCGGAATTTCTGGCGTTCGTCAAAACCGTGAAGGCCGCGCCATGAACGACTCGGTTCGCCACTTCCGCGACTTCATCGTCTCCCTCAAGCTCACGGTCGTGCTGCTCGCGCTCGGGTTGCTCCTGGTTTTTGCCGCGACGCTGGCGCAGGTGGATCTCGGAATCTGGGACGTGCAGGAGAATTTTTTCCGCTCGTTTGTGGCGATCTGGCATGTGGGCCGGATCTATCTTCCTTTGCCGGGCGGCTATCTCGTCGGCGGGGTGCTGCTGATCAACCTCATTGCCGCGCACGTTCATCGCTTCAAGTTCACCGCGCGCAAGTCGGGCATTTTCCTCACGCATCTCGGCCTCATCCTGCTGCTCCTCGGCGAACTGCTCAGCGGGTTGTGGCAGGAGGATTTCCGGATGCGGATCACCGAGGGCGAAACCAAAAACTACGCGGAAAGCTATCGCGTCAACGAACTCACGATCACCGATACGACCGATCCGAAGTTTGACGACGTTGTGGCGATCCCCGAGGCGCTCCTCGCGCGCGGCGAGCCGATCCAGTCGGCGAAGCTGCCGTTCAAGGTGGTCGTCAAATCGTATTTCCCGAACTCGATGCTCGCGATGCGGGGCGCCGACTCCGGCCCGGCCGTCGCCACAGCGGGAATCGGCCAGCGCGTGATCGCGGCGCCGCAACCGCCGACTTACAAGCCGGACGAACAGAATGTGCCGGCCGCCTTCATCGAACTGGTCGCGCCCGAAAATTCCGTCGGCACCTGGCTGGTGCGGCTCCCAACGCAGGAGACGCCGTTCCCGCCGCAGACGTTCGATTACGCCGGTCACTCGTGGAAAATCGCGCTCCGTCCGCAACGCAACTACAAGCCCTTCTCTCTCACGCTCGAAAAATTCAGCCACGATGTTTATCTGGGCACCAGCATCCCGAAAAATTATTCCAGCCGCCTCCATCTCGCCAATCCCGCCAGCCACGAAGATCGCGAAGTGCTCATCTACATGAACAACCCGCTGCGCTACGCCGGCCTCACGTTTTATCAGTCCGGTTATGAGGGCGAGCACACGACCATCCTCCAGGTCGTGCGCAATCCCTCGTGGCAGCTACCCTACCTCGCCTGCACGATGATGGCGCTCGGCCTCGTGATCCAGTTTTGCATTCACCTGGTCGGCTTCATTGGCAAACGCCGCCGCACCGCGGCCGTCCCCGCATGAAAAAATTTATTCCGCTCCTCGTTCTGCTCGGTGCGCTCGCGCTGGTGGCGAAGACGCTCCTCCCCGCGAAAAATCCCGGCGCCTTCGACGTGACGGGCTTTGGCCGGCTACCCGTGTTGGCCAATGGCCGCATCAAGCCCCTCGACACTGTCGCGCGGACGTCCCTCTTCGTCATCTGCAACGCGACCTACAACGCCCCGTCCAAGAGCACCGCGTATTTCACCACGCCGGACAACCGCCACCTCACGCCGATCGAGTGGCTGCTCGACGTGGTTTTCCGCGCGGAGCAAGCCGACACCTATCAAGCGATCGCGATCGATAATCCCGACGTGCTTTCCCTGTTCGGTCTCACCCACGAGGACGGTTTGGAGAACCGGCGTTTCTCGTTCACCCAACTTGGGCCGAAGCTCGCCGAGCTCGAGCGCCAGGCCAAGCTCGCCCAGCCAATCGAGGCGCAGGCCCGCACGCGTTTCCAGCGCGACGTGCTGCAGCTCTACACCAATCTCGTCCAATACCAGCGGCTGAAACACTCCCTCGTGATGCCCGGTCACGAGGATTTCCTCGGCGACTTGCTCCGCTTTCAGGAAAAACTGCCCGCCGGGGTCGCCGCCGTGAAAGCCAAGCAGGCTGGCGAGAAATTCGATGAGGCCGCCGTCACCGCGATGACGGACATGGGCGAGCAGTTCATGCTCATGTCGGAGAGCGCCGAGTTGCTCGTCATTCCCGCTGAGAACGGCGACGTCAACGGCTGGAAAACCGCCGGCACTGCCCTGCTCGAAACTTATCAGCGCGGCAGCGTGGCCCCGGAAGCCCTCGCCTACGCCGGCCTCGCGCACGCGTGGCGCCTCGACCAGCCGGATAAATTCAACCACCTCCTTGCCCTCCTCCGCAACGAGTTGGCGAGCCACTACGCGCCGCAGCTCGCCAAAAGCGACGCCGAGGCCCGCTTTAATTCCGCCGCGCCCTTTTCGACCTGCAAGGCCCTTTACGCCTTCGCATTCTTCGTCGCGGTCTTTTCCTGGATCGTGTGGCCGGACACCCTCGGCCGCTCCGCGTTCTGGCTCGTGCTCGTTGCGTGGCTCGTCGCCACCGCCGGCATCGCCGCCCGCATGTGGCTCGAAGGCCGCCCGCCGGTCACGAACCTCTACTCGTCCGCGCTTTTCGTCGGCTGGGTCGCAGTCGCGTTCTGCCTCGGGCTGGAATTTTTTTATCGCAACGCCATCGGCAGCGTCGCCGCCGGCATGGTCGGTTTCGCCACGCTGCTCATCGGCCACTATCTTTCGCTCGGCGGCGACACGCTCGAGATGATGCAGGCGGTGCTCGACTCGAATTTCTGGCTCGCGACGCACGTCGTGACCGTCGTCGCCGGCTACGGCGCGACCGCGCTCGCCGGTTTCCTCGCACTGATCTATGTTTTCCGCGGGCTGTTCACGCGGTCGCTCGACCAGGCCACCGCCGACTCGCTCGCGCGCATGGTTTACGGCATCGCGTGCTTCGCGACGCTCTTCAGTTTTGTCGGCACCGTGCTCGGCGGCATCTGGGCCGATCAATCCTGGGGCCGCTTCTGGGGC
>JBBRLB010000219.1:0-6409 GCA_038231575.1 Opitutales bacterium
AAATGTCGGCGGGGGTGATCTTGTTGAGCACATCGTCGGCCGTGTAGCCGAGCATGCGCTCGGCCCCGACGTTGAAGATCTGGATCACGCCCTTTTCGTCGGTGGCGATGCTCGAGAAATTCGCGCTGTTGAGAATCGCGTTCTGCAAGGCCCCGGTCTTGAGCACGGCCTCCTTGCGCCGGACTTCGGTAATGACCTCAACCGGGCCGGCGGGGAGGTTGGGAACGGGAGGAAGCGAGGAGGGGTTGAGCATGGCCGGATTTGTTACCAGACGGAGCACGAGGCGCAGCCGGACTACCCCCCTTTCGCTGGAAGTGGGCTGAGCTGACGTTTATTTTCGTCGCGCTTCATGGTGAGATATTCGGTTTCGGTTTCCTCGTGCAGCTGGAGAGCATAGCGCTCGGTGGCCGCGAACCAGAGGTGCAGTCGCTGCTCGAACTGTTCTTCCGGCGGCGCGGACAGCGCGCTCAAATAGGCCTCGATCGCCAGGTAATAGCGCATGGTATTCCGCTCCAAAGCGCCGCGCAGGTCGTCGGCGTAGATGGGCTGGCCATTCGGCTCTTTGCCCACGACGGTGAATCCCACCTTGGCGCTGCCGAGTGTGTTGAAGTAGGCCTGCGCCGCGATTTTCGCGGCAAAACCAAAAGCGTAGGAGTAAGAGAGGTGGATGAAGGTCCGTCCGCCCTCCAGGGGAATGGCTTCGAGGATGATCCGATAATCCTTGGTGCCCACCGGCCCCTTCTCCGCGTGGAGGGTAATTTGACGGTAGTCCGGCGTTTCCGTCGGGACGTCATACCTGAATTCCATGTGGGACGCCGACTCCAAGGTCTGCTCGTGCTTCCGGCCAAGATAGATCGTCAGCCGGTGGTCCTTCCCCTCGCCGGCAGGGCGGCAGTATTTGACGTTGAGATGAAGAAACAGGATGTCGCACCATTGCGGCGCGCCATTCAGCGCCTTGCAAATGGTCGGGAAGGAATGGTCGAGAATGGCGTTGATATCGCCCCTGAGGCCGCCCGAGGTCTCGCTGGACTCCAGATAGACCGGTGCCTTAAACGAGTTGTCTTTGAGCCGGCCGCGCAACTCCTCGTATCTCGCGTGCAGGGTGGCGGCGGGACTTTGCTCGGGCAAATCGGCGCCCGCCAGCCAGGGCTGGCTCCACGCGAGGCTGGCCATGATCAGACAACGGCTGCTCCAGCACGCTAGCATCGTCCGAGGCCAACGCCGTCGACCAACCGGGAGGCTGGTGGCCGGAATAATTTCTCCGTCGCGGTGATTCGGTCGCTTGGTTGACACGTTAATGCTCAAAGTGGGCCGCAAAGAGTGCGATCAAATATTAGGAGGGTTGAAGCCACGCGCCGTCTGCAGCTGTGGAAGGAGGACAGCGTAGTATGCACGCAAGGCACTCCTCGCGCGATGGGGCCTAACCCTACTCGACACGACGGCCCAAAGCTGGCCGACGGGAGAACGGCCGGAGAAGCACGCAGGCCGCGCGGACGCGCTGCGTCGGCCAGGGCGAAGCGCCGGCTTCCAGCCGACAGAGAAGGGACGGTCGGCGGGAAGCCGGCGCTACATCGCGGCGGCGACGGCCGGCACCGTATAGCCGAATAACACGCGCTTCTTGATCGCGACGGCGACAGCGCTCGGGACCATTGTTTCCCACGACGGATCGTTTTCCTTGATGCGGCGGAGAACGTCGCGGGAGAAAATATGCAGGATGTCGCGATCGAAGCCGACGATGCTGTCGATGTAGTGATTCTCGAGCAGGTGATTGTAGAGATTGCGGAGATGATCGACGACCTGGACGTTCTTGGCGTTGATCAGCACGCTTGAGGCGAAGGAATGCGCGCCCGTCGCGCCCGGCGCCGTCGCGGTCTGGCCGGTGGTCAGGTATTTGTCGTAGGCTTCCTGCCGCATCGGATAAACGTAGAGTTTGACCGCGTTGCGGAAGAGCCGGCCGAACGACTCGAGAATGCCGCCCTCGAGGTTTTCGTAATACTTCTCGTTGAAAATCTCGATCAGGTTGTTGATGCCCATCGCGACGCCGATCATCTCCTTCGTGTAGCGGCGGAAATAGGAGGTAAGGCGGAAATACTCGGAGTAGTTCGAGATGAGGACAGTGAACCCAATGTCGCTCAGCAAATCGACGCGTGAGAGAAAGTCGTGGGCGTCGATTTCGCCGGCGGCGAGCAGGTTGTTCATCGTGATCTCCATGAGCACGACGACCTCCTTGCCCTTCACGAGCGGTTCCTGGACGAACTGCGCGGTGGCGCAGTTGAGCATGTCGACGTTGACGTGGGTGACGGGCCGGAAGCTGCCGCGTTCAACAAGGATCGCCTTCTTATAGAGAATTTCGGACGGCTGGAGCACCTCGCCGCCGGTGCCGAACATCACCGCGTTGGTGAGGCCGTGCTGCACGAGGTAGAGCGACATGAGCCGGTTATCGACCCCCGCAAACGCCGGGCCGGAAAACTTCAGCATGTCCACCTCGACGCGATCGACCGTGAGATTGTCGAGGAGCGACTCGATGAATTTTCGCGGATCGGCGTGATAGTAGAATGCGCCGTAGACGACGTTGGCGCCGACGATGCCGAGCGCCTGTTGCTGGAGGATATTTTCCTTATCCCACATGCGGACGTGCAGGACGACGTCGCTCGGCGGGCCGCCCGGCTCGGTCTGGAAACGGATGCCCATCCAGCCGTGGGCCTCGTTGGTGCCCTTGAAATTGCGGGCCGCCACGGTGTCGGCGAACACGAAAAACGTGGTGCGATCGCCGCGCTGCGTCGCGAGCCGCTCGATCAGCAACTGGTATTCGTGGTCAAGCATCAGCGCGAGCCGCTCGCGCGAGACGTAGCGCGGGGCCTTGCCATAGATCGCGTCGCTAAACGACATGTCGTAGGCTGAGATCGATTTGGCGATCGTGCCCGAGGCGCCGCCGGCCTGGAAGAACTGGCGGGCGACTTCCTGCCCGGCGCCGATCTCCGCGAACGTCCCGTAGATCGGCTCGTCGAGATTGATCGTGAGAGCCTTGCGGTTGGTGGTGAGAAGTTCTTTTTGCTCGCCCATGGAGGTGGTCAGGATGGACAGGACCTCGCCGGGTGCAACAGGTTCGTGGCGCCCGGGCGTGACATCCAAGTGAACGCCACTAATCGACCCAAGTTGGGCCGGGTTGAGCCGGAGCAGGGGCGGGAGGTGAGGCATTTCTACTGGTGGAAACGAGGAAAGCAGCTACGGTGCCGCCTCCCATGAAAAACTTTTTCACGTCGATGCTTGGCGCACTCACGGCATTGCTGATTTTTGCCGGCGGCTGCTTCGTGCTGTTCTTCGGTTTTTTGATGGCGATTGCGTCGCTGAGCGGCGGGGAAAAAAGCGCGCCGGGTCTCGAGCGCGGCTCCTATCTCGTCTTCGATCTTTCGACCAACATCACCGACGCGCCGCCGCCGATCGATTTTGGGGCGCTGCGCGGCGGACGCGACAGCACGCTTCAACTCCGCACGGTCACGCGCGCGCTGCACGCCGCCGCCAAGGACAGCCGGATCGCTGGCGTCTTCATCACCGGGGGGCTCTCGCCCGCGGGCTTCGGGTCCGGTTTCGCGGCCCTGAAAGAAGTGCGCGGGGCGCTGCTGGATTTCAAGGCCGCCGGCAAACCGGTGAACGCCTATCTCACTTACGCAGCGACGAAGGATTACTATCTTGCCTCGGCCGCCAGCGAACTGGCGCTCGATCCTTACGGGATGATCGTGATGCCGGGACTTGCGAGCGAACCGATGTTTTTCGCCGGGGCCTTTGAGAAATACGGTGTGGGGGTGCAAATCACGCGCGTCGGCAAATACAAATCCGCCGTCGAGCCGTTCACGCGCAAAGACATGAGCCCGGAAAATCGCGGGCAGATCCAAAAGCTGCTCGACGACATCTGGGGCGGCATTCTCGCCGACGTCGCGCCGTCGCGCGGCTTAACGCCGGCGGGCCTGCAGGCGGTCGTCGATCGCGAGGGCCTCATCCGGCCCGAGGCGGCGAAGAGCGGAAAACTCGTCGACCGGCTGGCGTATCGCGACGAGATTTACGACGACCTCAAGGCGAAGACCGGCCGCGCCGGCTCGAAGGAACCGTTCAAGCAAATTCTCCTCTCCGACTACGCGAAGATCGCGAAGGACATTGCCGACACCCCGCGCGGGAAAGACGACAACAGCACCAAGTCCGTCGGCCACGATCGCATCGCGGTCGTTTATGCCGAGGGGGAAATCGTCGATGGCGACGGCGAAACCGGTGACATCGGGGCGACGAAATTTTCGCGGGAATTGCGCAAGCTGCGACTCGACGACGGCGTGAAAGCCGTCGTCCTGCGGGTGAACAGCCCCGGCGGCAGCGCCTCCGCCGCGGAAACGATCCAGCGCGAGCTGCGGCTGATCAAAAAGGTGAAGCCCGTCATTATCTCGATGGGCGCTTACGCCGCGTCGGGCGGCTACTGGATCGCCGCTGAAGGCGATCGGATTTTTGCGGAGCCCACAACCATCACCGGATCGATCGGCGTGTTCGGCGTGCAGTTCGACGTGAAGAAACTCGCCAACGATTTCGGCCTGACCTTCGACAGCGTGAAGACCGCGAAATTCGCCGACATCATCACGATCTCGCGGCCGAAGACGGACGAGGAGCTCGCGGTTTTCCAGCGCATGGTCGACTGGATTTATGGCGAGTTTATTACCAAGGTCGCCGAGGGCCGGAAGCTGAAGCGTGAATTCGTCGAGGAAATCGCGCAGGGCCGCGTCTGGTCGGGCGTCGAAGCGAAGAAACTCGGCCTGGTCGACGAACTCGGCGGACTCGACAAGGCGATCACGTTTGCGGCGGAGAAGGCGAAGCTCGGATCGAATTACCGCCTCGTCGAATATCCGCGGCAGAAGGAATTGCTCGAGGCGCTGCAGGAGTTTTTGGAGAAGGTCGTGCCGGACAACGTGCGCACACCAAGCATCGCCGCAAAAGTGGCGCAGCGGATCGAGAGCGAATTGAAGGTGCTGCGCTCCTTCAACGACCCACAGGGCATCTATGCGCGCCTGCCGATGAACCTCGCGATTCACTGAACGCACTTGTCCTTGCACGGAGCGCCGCGACGCAGCAATCCAACAGGAATTCCAGATGGATGGCCGCGGTCGACTTCGTTGCCCGCGCACTGACGAAAAATAAATTATGTCCACGCACACCCTGACTGCCGATACGCCCGCCACCGCCATTCCGGCTGGCCACGCCCATACGCTGCGCGCCGGCGAAGAGGTTTTCATCACGCAGACGCTCGGTGGCAATGTGACCGTGCGCACGGATCGCGGACTTTTTCGCATCGCGCGCGAACATGCCGGCGCGATCGGCGGTTTCGATCCCGCGCACGAAGCGGCCGCGGCGGCCACGGGGGCGTTCAGCGAGCAGGCCGTGTGGGAAGCATTGAAGACGTGTTTCGATCCGGAGATTCCCGTCAACATCGTCGACCTCGGCCTCGTCTACGATCTTGCGATCGAGAAAACGCCGGCGGGGGCGCACGACATTCAAGTGAAGATGACTTTGACGGCGCCGGGCTGCGGGATGGGTCCGACCATCGCGGAAGATGCGCGCCAAAAAATCGCGGCGCTGCCGAGCGTCGAGTCGGCGAAAGTGCACATTGTCTGGGACCCGCAATGGACGCCGCAGATGATCTCGGCGGACGGGCGGAAAATTCTCGGGCTGGAGTAGAAGGTCTCGGCGCGCCCGTGATGGGTGGCGACCCATCGGCAGTCGCGATGAGGCGAGGCCGCGGCATTGCGAATGCTGTCGGGTCCGCACTGCCCGAGAGTCTTTCGTTCCACTCCCGCCATGAAATCCATCCTCGTCTCGTTCACGCGGGCGTTGTCGGCGCTTCCCGTCGCCGTCGCGCAAACCGCCGCGGCTTCGTCGCCCGCCACTAATCCACTCTGGCACGAGCAGAAGGTTAAGAACTACCTGCCGCACATGACCTGGCCGGAAGTGCAGGATCTGCGCACCCGGTCGGACAGGGTGATCATCCCGATCGCTTCGCTCGAGCAGCACGCGCTGCATCTCGGCGATCGCGTTAGCGACTACGAAGGTTTTCGGCCGGCACGCGGGCGTCGGGGAGACCAACGCTTCGCTCTACTCCACGCCGAATCTCGTCAACCTGGCCGCGGCCAGAACCGCGGTGCTTACGATGCCAAAACATCTCGAGGCGATGCTGCCCAAGGTTGTTGACGGCGATCCGACCGCAACCACGGTGTTTCTGGCGGAGGGCTTGAAGGCGAAGGAGACGGGCAAGGGCACCTCGACGCGCGAGATGTCGACGACGGGCCACCTGGGGCGTGGGGGATCTCGCGCAGGCGAGCGCCGAGCAGGGCCGCGCAGAGTCGGAGGCGTTTGTCGACGCCGCGGTGAAATTTAT
>JBBRLB010000220.1:0-6306 GCA_038231575.1 Opitutales bacterium
CTAGCGAGAAGGACCAAGTGTCGAAGGTTGGGAAAACGAGAGTAAGGCAAGGGAGACTCGGCGCGGGGAAGGTCTGATACTAATATCTCAAACTGGCCAGCGCTGGGGCTGGATAGCGCTCGCCACGCACCGTCGCAAAGGCGGACGCAAGGGCCCGAAGATCGGCGGACGATAGCTGCACGTCCGCTGAAGCCGGGGAAGCGCACTTTGCCCTCGGCCACGAGGTCAGCCATGAGGACGCATAACGAGGGGCTAACCGTGGGTCAAAGGGCGATCAAACCGCGCGAGACGAGTCCGGTTTCGTGTGGGTGCGTTATCCAGGGAACGAACGATGAACAACGAATCACAGTCGATCCGCGTTGAAGGGCGACAACGGCGGCTCTGCGGCGATGCGGCCGGCGAACAGCGCGCGCAAATCCTGACGCGTGGCCTGTTGCGCAGGATCGCGGGCGAGATTGTTGAATTCGTGGGGATCGTGATCGTGGTCGTAAAGTTCCACGCCGGCCCGGCCGTCGCCCCATTCGGTGTAGCGCCACCGTTCCGTGCGGACACTCCGACCCATGACGGGATGCCCGTCGTTCGGCCGGAGCACCTGCGAAAACGCCCGACCACTCCACGCGCGCGTGGGATTTTCCAGCAGCGGCACGAGCGTGCGGCCCGCGAGATCGGCGGGGGCGGGCACGCCGGCGAGGTCCGCGACGGTCGGATAGATATCCACGAATTCGACGACGGCCGGCGAGGCGCGGCCATTGCCCGCGGCCAGCGGCCAGCGAATGAAAAGCGGTGCCCGGGCAGCTTCCTCAAACAGGGTGCGCTTCTGCCACGCGCCGAGATGCTCGCCCAAATGGTAACCGTGGTCGCTCCACAGCACGACGATCGTGTTTTGTGCGAGACCGAGGTGATCGAGCGCATCGAGCACCCGACCAATCTGTGCGTCGACGAACGAAACGCACGCGTAGTAGGCCTGAAGAGCGCGCCGGCACGTGAGTTCGTCGAGCCCGTAGTTTGGAACCAGATTGTTGTGGGCAAAAGCGATCGGAGGAATGTCGTCGCGATCGTTCGCCGGTGCCGCTGGCAGGCGGATTTTTTCGAGCGGGTAGAGATCGAAATATTTTTTCGGCGCGACGTAGGGCGTGTGCGGCCTGAAAAATCCGACGCCCAGAAAAAACGGCCGGTCGCGCTTCTGCGTCATCAGCTTGATCGCTTCGGTCGCGATCATCCCGTCGGTCTGCTCGGCGTCGGTCCCTGCCGCGGCGAGCCAGCTCAGGGCGGCGCTCACCGGTTTGGTGGGCGTGGGGTTTACGATCAGCGCTTCTTCCGCCACGTCGCGGCCGCGCGGATTGACGACTTGATCCCACGACGGAGCGTCGTCGAGTCCGTTGGTGCCGATGCCGCGCGGCACGTCGTAGTGATAGATTTTACCCACGCGGCCCGTCCACCAGCCCGCCCGGTGAAACGCCTGCGGCAGGGTGACCACGGTGGGCAACTCATCGCGAAAATGGCGCTCAAGATCATAGACCTTCGTGGTGTCGGGCCGGAGACCGGTGAGCACCGAGGCGCGGCTCGGGTTGCAGAGCGGGAGTTGGTTGTAGGCCCGGTCGAAGCGCACTCCGCTGGCGGCGAGACGGTCGAGATGGGGTGTTTTGGCGATCAGGTCGCCGTAGCATCCTATCGCGGTAGCCAAGTCGTCCACGGCAATGAAAAGGACATTGGGTCGCTCGGCGGCGCTGACATCGAGCATGCCGGCGAGAAGCGCGCCGCCGAGGGAAAGGACGTTGGACTTCACTGGGAGAATGATAGAACTCTTGAGGCGCGCTCGAAAGCGAAGGGACGTTGGGATTATTGCGCGGTGGCGGTCTTCGGGAGGACGCGGTGGGTGTTGGCCCACGTGGTCCAGGCGGTGGTGAGTTCGCGGAGGCGAGCGGGTTGGGCGGCGGCTTGGTCGCGGAGTTCGGTGGGGTCGGTGGCGAGGTCGTAGAGTTCCCACGGAGAATCCTTCTCGGCGGGTTGGACGGCTTTCCACGTGCCGTGACGGACGGCTTTGTTGTCGTATTGCTCCCAGTAGAGCCAGCGGTCGGCGGGGAGATCGGCGCCGCGCAGGACAGGGGCGAGGCTGCGGCCGACGAGGGGTTGAATGGGGTGGCCGCCGAATTCACGCGGATACGTCGCGCCGGAGACATCGACGATGGTGGGCATGAAATCGGTGAGATAGCCCAGCGTGGGAGTGAGCGCGCCGGGTTTCGTTTTCAGGCCGGCGGGCCAGTGGACGATGAGCGGGGTGGCGATGCCGCCTTGGTGGAGGCGCGATTTGTAGCGGCGGAAGGGAGTGTTGGAGACGTTGGCCCAGCCGGTGCCGTAGGAGGAGCCGTTGGGGCCAACGTGTTTGCCGCCGGAGCCGGCGGCGGCCGCCTGGTTGATGGAGGTGAAATCGCCGCCGCCCAGATCATCGTAGGGTTCGGCGCAGGCGCCGTTGTCGGAGAGGAAAAAGAGGACCGTGTTGTCGAGCTGGCCGCGGGTGCGCAGGGTTTCGATGACGCGGCCGACGTTGTAGTCCAACCGGTGCACCTGCGCGGCGTAAACGGCCATGCGGTAGTCGAGCTCGGTCTGTTGCTCGGGCGTGAGCGCAGCCCAGGCGCGGACGGCATCGTCACGCGGCGAGAGCACGGTGCCCGCGGGCACGACGCCGAGCGTGAGCTGGCGCGCGAGGCGCTGCTCGCGGAGTTCATCCCAGCCGGCGCGGTAGTGGCCGACGAATTTCCGGATGTCCTCGTCGCGAGCGTGGAGCGGCCAGTGCGGAGCGTTGAAGGCGAGGTAGAGGAAAAACGGATTGGCGTCTTTTTGCCCGGTGACGAATTGGAGCGCGTGATCGGTGAACGCGTCCGTGGTGTAGTAGTTTTCTTCGTCGGGCGAAGGGAGGGGCGTGTTGTCGAGGGTGAGGCCGCGCGCGCCCGTGGGACGCAGGTAACTCGCGGCGCCGGAGATGATGCCGTAGAAACGCTCGAAGCCGCGGGCGAGGGGCCACTTTTCCTGGCCGTGGTAACCGAGGTGCCACTTGCCGGCCATGTAGGTGTGATAACCGGCGGGCCGGAGAACCTCGGCGAGCGTGACGCTGTCGCGGCTCAGGACTTCGCGATAGCCGGGGGCCGCGTTGGGCGGGGCCTGTTTGCCGGGATCTTCGGCGAGCGTGCCCATGCCGGCTTGATGGGGATTCAGGCCCGTGAGGAGCGCGGCGCGAGTGGGCGAGCAGCGGGCGGTGTTGTAGAATTGCGTGAAGCGCAGGCCGTTCTTGGCGAGGGCATCGAGATGGGGCGTGGGGATTTCGGAGCCGTAGCAACCGATGTCGGAGAAGCCCATGTCGTCGGCGAGGATGATGACGATGTTGGGGCGCGCGGGAGCCGGGGCGGCCGCGTGGAGCAGGGAGAATGAGGGAAGAAGCAGGAGGGCGGCGAGGAGGTGGCGGGGAGTTTTCATGGAGGCGAATGCGAAGGGGGAGATGGAAAGTTTGGCTGGGATGGTGGGCTATTTCAAACGGGGCGTCTGCGCGCAACGCTGCCGAGAAAGACGCTGAATAAAGAATGTGGAACTCAGGAACTCTGGAACAAGACAGGGATACCCTGATGAAATTCGCGATACTTGGCGGTTTTTCCTGATTCCCTGAGTTCCATATTTCTCTCCCGGCATTTTTCAGCGCTCCCCTAGTTCTTTCCTTTTTTCTTTTGCTTGGCCGCCCCGTCCTCCCCTCCCGGATCCTCGACGTAACGCCTCATGTGCTCCAGCGCCTCCATTTCGGTGGCCTGTCCGCGGTCGCCTTGGGCTTTCATCCACGCGTCGAGTTGCGCGCGATGGCGGGCGCGCTCGGGTGCGAGCGCGGGATCGCCGGCGAGGTTGTTGAATTCCTCGGGGTCGGCGATCACGTCGTAGAATTCGATCTCGCCGCGGTGGAGGTAGCGCGCGACGGCGGTCTTCGCGGTCGCGTCTCCAGCGGCGGCCATGCGGGTCCAACTGCGGTAGGTCTCGTTCTGCATCGAAGCATTCGCGTAGGGATCGTCGGGCGTGAAGTTCCAGATGTATTTGTAGCGCGCGGAGCGCACGGAGCGGATGCCGTAGTGGTCGGAGCCGTTGTTGACGCCGCGGTTCGTGTATTGCGCAAAGACAAACTCCTTGTGCGCCTTCGCTTCGCCGCGCAGCACGGGGAGAAAACTGCGGCCGTCGAGGTCGGCGGTGCGGGGAGCACCGGCGATTTCCAGAAACGTCGGCAAGATGTCGATGTATTCCACCATCGCTTCGGTGGTCGTGGCCGGTTGCACGACACCCGGCCAGCGGACGATGCACGCGCTCTGGATGCCGCGGTCGTAGAGATTCCATTTGGCGCGGGGCTGCGAGGTTCCCTGTTCGCTGAGAAAAACGACGACGGTGTTTTTGTCCGCGCCGGTTTCTTTCAACAATGCGAGGGCCGTCGCGACTTCGCCGTCGAGGACGGTGCACTCCGCGAGGTAGTTGCGGAGGTCGTTGCGCGTCTCGGGAGTGTCGGGCCAACCGGGAGGCAGACGGAGCTTGGTGGCGTCGTAGCGTGATCGATCACCGAGCGTCCACGGGGAATGCGGATTGTGCGAGGCCAGCACGAGGCAGAAGGGTTTTCCCTCGGCGCGACACGAGGCGAGAAAGGTGCGGTGGTTTTTGTCGTCGAGCGGATCCGGCAGATATTCAAACGGCAAAACTTCCTCGGGGCCGATGTGTCGCTTGCCGGAGAGCGCGACGCGGTAACCGACCGACTGCAGGCGCTGCGCGATGCTGACGGTGTTCGGCCGTGAGACGAAGGTGTGGTTCGGGTAAGCACCGGTCTTGATGGGATACATGCCGGTGTAGAGCGCGTGGCGGGTCGGCGAGCATACCGGCGCCGCTTGGAAACACCGCGTGAAGCGCAGACCGTCGTTGGCGAGGTCATCAATCGTCGGGGTGTAGGCCTGTCCGCCGTAGCAGCCGACGTCGCTGAACGTGAAATCGTCGGCGATGATCAGGAGGAAATTCGGTTTCGTTGGCAGGGTCGCGGCGAACACGGCCGAGAGCGAAAAGAGCAAGCTGGCGATCAGGGCAAGTCGGGTGCGCATGGTGAAAGGGGAGTTATTTGTCTTTCTTTTTGGTCGCTGCCGACGGAGGGGCCGCGCGGGCGGGATCGGTGAGCAAACGGGGTTCAGCGTAGACCTTGCCCTCGTCGCCTTGCGCTTTCATCCACGCATCGACATCGGCGCGGAGGGCAGCGAGGCGAGCGGCGTGCGCGGGATCGGCGGCGAGGTTGTTCAGCTCGAACGGATCGACCCGTAGATCGAACAGCTCCTCGGTCGGCCGCTCATGGTAGCGGTGCACCGTCGTGGCGGCGGCAGGGTCGGTCTTGGCCTTTTCGTCCCAACTGGCCCAGTAGCCGCCCGCGTCGTTGGATTGGGCGATGTCGACGTGGGTCGAGTAGTAGAACTCGGGGTGCAGATTGCGGATGTATTTCCAGTCGGCGGTGCGCACACTGCGCGTCGGGTAGACGTTCATGCGACCGTCGCCGCTGTGGGTCGTGAAAATCTTCTCGCGGTGCTGGGCGGTTTGTCCGCGCAACACGCCGGCGAAGGACGTGCCGTCGAGACCCTGTGGCGCCGGGCCGCCGGCGACGGCGACGAGCGTGGGCAGAATATCGAGCCAGCTCACCATCGCATCCGTGCGCGTGCCGGCGGTGATTTTCCCCGGCCAGACCGCGATCATCGGCGTGCGAATACCGTCGTCGTAGAGACTCCATTTGCCAAACGGCCATTGGGCGCCGTGGTCCGACGTGGTAATGAAAAACGTATTCGGACCCAGCACCGCATTCGCCGCGTCAAACACTTCTCCGAGCTCGGCGTCCATCCGGCCGATGGCGGCGTAGTAGCGCGCGCGGGCCGCGCGCGTCTTCGGCGTATCGATGTGATTCGCGGGGATCGTGACGCTTTCCGGGACGTAGCCCTCGCCGGTTTCCGGCCACGGCACGTGCGGCCAATTCGTGCCGACGAAAAACGCGAGGGGCTTGTCGCTCTTGCGCGCACGAAGCCAGGCGAGCGCGGCGGAGACGGCGATATCCTCGTGATATTTGTCGTGCGCGAAGTGATCGAAGCCGTAATCGCCCGTGTGCTGGTAGTGCGACACCTTGCCGAACGCCACGACCTCGTAGCCGAGCTCCTGGAGGTAGGCCGGGAGTTTCTTGATCTCTGCGCGAGGCTTCGAGTGGTTCGGCTCCGCGCCGTTGCGCGCTGGCGTGAGGCCGGTGAGGAGCGCGGCGCGACTCGGGGC
>JBBRLB010000221.1:0-6119 GCA_038231575.1 Opitutales bacterium
AGTTTTTACAGGAGGTCGCAGAGGTAGCAGAGGTAAAGGCAATGAGGAGGGATCGCGCCCTCGCTCAGTTTCGCATTCAAGTGAAAAATTGCCCGCGACCCGATGAACGTTCGTGGCGAGCCGGCGTTGAAGGCGTGATCTTTGACAACGTGCCGGCTTACTGCCATCAGCCCCACGCAGGATGAAACTTCCTTCCGGACCGCGCGAGTTCTCCGGTCTTAAACGCGCCTCACCCCTCCGCCGCTTGACACACCCTGTCGCGGCCGTGGGAAACCGCGCCCGGCTCCCGCGGTCTGGTGGCCGCGTGCACCGGGGTCTGATCATCGTGATGGTGGGACTGGCGATCGCCGGCGTGGGTGGGTGGATCAGCCTCCAGCACGATCCCACGCGCGCCCCGCGTCCATTTCGCGTGGGCTTTCAGGAGTCGCCGCCCCAGCAGACGGTCACGCCCGACGGAAAACCCTCCGGACCCGCCATCGAGATCTTCGCCGCGGCGGCCCGCCGAAAAAACATTCCCATCGAATGGGTGCTCTGTCCGGACGGCCCCGATGACAATCTCCGCAACGGCAAAGTGGATCTCTGGCCGCTCATCACCGACCGGCCGGCGCGGCACGAGTATCTCTATATCAGCGAGCCCTGGACCTCGAACACCTACTGGATGCTCACGCTGAAGGAAAAAGGCATTCGCTCGCCGCAGGACACCGTCGGAAAAATCATCTGGCATCGCACCACCCCGCTCGACGGGCAAATCGCGCGCGCGATTTTTCCTCAAGCCAAGCTCGTGGGCCAAGAGAGCAACGAGACGATTTTTCGCGCCGTCATCGCGGGTGAGATTGATGTGGGAATGCTGACGGCCAATGCCGCCCGCGGCGGCGCCCTCGCGCGCCTCGTCACCGCGAAACTCCCGGACCTGGTCTTTTATCGCCTGCCGGAAGGCCGGGTAACGCTCGGCATCGGCGCGTCGTTCCTGCGCCCCGAAGATCGGCGGGCCGCCGACGCGATTCGCACGGGCATCGCCGAGATGGGCCAGGACGGCGAACTCTCCGCGATTTATTTCCGGTGGTTCTTGGATCCCAATAACGACTCGTCGACGGTGTTTTATATCGAAGCAGCGCGACGGCAAAAAATCTATCTGATCGGCATCATCGCGGCACTGGGCGCGCTGTTGGTCGTCCTCGTGGCCTTCGGTTTCCGCTTTCGCGCCGAGCAGCGGGAACTCCAGGCGGCGAAGAATGCCGCCGAAGCCGCCGTCCGAGCCAAAGGCGATTTCCTCGCCAACATGAGTCACGAAATCCGGACGCCGATGAACGGCATCATTGGCATGACGGGCCTGCTGCTCGAAACGAAGTTGAACGCGGCGCAGGTGGAATACGCCGAAACGATCCGCGGCAGCGCCGACAACCTCCTCACGATCATCAACGACATCCTGGATTTCTCCAAAATCGAGGCGGGCAAACTCAGCTTCGAGGTGCTCGACTTTAATTTGTTCGATGCCGTCGAAGGCACGCTCGAGATGTCGGCCGAGCGCGCCCACCGCAAGGGCATCGAGCTGGTGTGCGACATCCCCCACAATCTTCCCGGCGCGCTGCGTGGCGATCCCGGCCGACTGCGCCAGATCCTGCTCAACCTCGTGGACAACGCGATCAAGTTCACGCCGCACGGCGAGGTCGTGGTGCGCGTGGTGAAGGACGCCGAGTCGGACACCGACGTCACGTTGCGCTTTACGGTCAGCGACACCGGCATCGGCATTCCGGCCGCGGTGCGGAAGCGGCTGTTCCAAGCGTTCACGCAGGCCGATACCTCGACCACGCGCCGCTATGGCGGCACCGGTCTCGGACTCGCGATTTCGCGGCAGCTCGTGACGCTCATGGGCGGAGAAATCGATTTGGAGAGCGAGCCGGGGAAAGGGACGACGTTTTGGTTCACCGCTCGTTTCGGCAAACCGGACGGAGCCCCGCTGCCCCCGGTGGAGTTGCGACATCCGCTCGAACACGCGCGCGTGCTCGTCGTCGATGACAACGCCACGAGCCGCGAGATTCTGCGGCACCATATCCTGTTGTGGAAAATGCAACCGGGCACGGCGACCAGCGGCGCCGAGGCGTTGGGAATTTTACGGGCGGCCGCGGCGGCCGGTGAGCCCTACGCGGGCGCACTGCTCGACCTGGAGATGCCGGAAATGGACGGGCTCGCGCTCGCCCGCGCCATCAAAGGCGATCCCCTGATGGCGCCGACGCATCTGATCCTGCTGGCCTCCCTCGGACGTCCAGTGACGCCGGATGAACAACGGGCCGCGGGAATCGATGCCTGCCTGGTGAAACCAGCGAAACAGTCGCGGCTGTTCGACTGCCTCATCGAAGTGCTCAGCGGCAACGTGAGCGGCGCGGCCGGCCGCGGCACCAGCACGCCACCGATGATGGTTCCGCCGTTGGCCGCGGCCCGGTTGCGCGTGCTCCTGGCCGAGGACAATCCCGTGAATCAAAAAGTGGCGCTCGGCCAGCTCCGCAATTTGGGCTGGCAGGCGGATGTCGCGGCCAACGGCACCGAGGTGATGGCAGCGCTCGAGCGAATCCGCTACGATGTGATCCTGATGGATTGCCAGATGCCGGAGATGGATGGCTACGAGGCGACGCGGGAGATTCGCCGGCGAGAGACCGACGCCACCACCGCGCGGCCCTGGCCATCGCCGCTCTATATCATCGCGATGACGGCCAATGCCATGGAGGGCGATCGGGAGAAATGCCTCGCGGTCGGCATGAATGACTACGTGAGCAAACCGGCGCGCGTGCCGGAATTGCAGGCGGCGCTCGAGCGCGCCCGCGAACATCTCGAACGCCCGTCCACCTGAGAGGGCGTCGGAAAAGCCGCCACCCTTTGATCCTTCTTCGCCGCGCTCAGCATAACAGAACCTTTCGATTCCTGCTGAAGGCGGGCGTCTGCGCGCGGAGTCTTGCGCTCGGCCGGTGATCGAAAAGAATCCGCGCGATGAAATCCCCGTCACTCGGCCGAACCCTGCGCGCGCTGGCCGGCGCGCTGGGTCTGTTCTCATCGGTGGTTTTCCTGTGGGCGCAGGACGCGAAATCCAGCGCCGGGGAGCCAACGAAGGCGGCGATCACGAAAGCGCTGAATGATTTTCTCACGTTCAACAGCGATCCCGCGCAGCACGATCGGTGGTGGGCCGAGGATCTCGTCTACACCACGTCCGCGGGCTTGGTGAAAACCAAGCCGATGATCATGCAGGCGTTCGCCGACGCCGCGAAACCCGGGGCGCCGAAGCCGGCGCCGCGCGCCGCCTACTCCGCCGAGGATGTGCTCGTGCGGCTCTATGGCGAGACGGCCGCGCTCACGTTCCGGCTCGTGGCGCGCAATGTCGACGGCACGGTCGCGACGTTCCGGAACAGCGGCACGCTGCTTCAGCGCAACGGCCAGTGGCAGGTCATCACTTGGCAGGCCACAAAAGAGCCGGCGCCGGCGAAGTGAGGAGACGGCGGAGAGTTTATGGCGACCAATCGCTCCATTCCCGACGCAGATATTATTCCCGAGCTGGCTTACGCTGACGTTAGCCGCGCCGCCGCGTGGCTCTGCAGCCGTTTCGGTTTCAGCGAACGCCTGCGGATCGCGGATCATCGCGTGCAACTCTCCTTTGGTCGCGGCGCGATCGTGGTGACGCAACGGCCGGTATCGACGCCCGGTGGTCCTTCCGCGACGCACGCCACGCTCGTGCGCGTGCCGGACGCAACGCGCCATCACGCCCGCGCCGCGGAGCAAGGCGTGAAGATTGTCCGCGCGCCGCAGGACTATCCTTACGGCGAGCGGCAATACACCGCGGAGGATCTCGGCGGACACCTTTGGACATTCTCCCAAACACTGGCGGATATCGATCCGGCGACGTGGGGCGGCAAACTGACGGTGCGTTAGAAAATAACGCGCGCGACCTTTACTCGTCTTTGGGTTCCCACAGTCCCAGCATCGCTCCGGTCGGATCGACGATGATGCTGAGCCAACCCATGCCCTCAACCTCGGTGACACCTTTGCAAATCTTCGCCCCGAGTTTCTTGGCTTTTTTGGTCGAGGCATCGATGTCCTTCACGAGCACGTAGGCCATCCACGCCGAACCGGCGCCGGGCATCATCTGCTGCATGATTCCCCCACCCGTCCCGTCCCCGACATCGATCATTGTATAGTCGCCGCCGGGCGTCGGCATCGGGAGGTCCTTCAATTTCCACTTAAATAATTTTACATAAAAGGCCTTGGCCTTGGGGACGTTCTTGGTGGCGAGCTCGACGTGAATGAATGGATTGGGCATGACGATATTTCCGGTGGTTTGAGGGTGGCAGTGACTGACGGGAGAAATTTTTCTGGGAAAGCGGCGAGCGGGACCGACATGCTTCCCTCTGTAATAACGAACCATCGATCGTTGGCAGGACAGCAAGTCCGAAGATTTCCGGGCTTTCCACCTCCGGGCTTCACGCTTCAACTCCGGCATGCCTCTGCCGACCAAAGACGAAGCCCGCCAGCTCCTCGAATCACACGTCAGCGACGAGTATCAGCGTTATCACGCGCGCATGGTCGCCACGGCACTCGAGGGCTACGCGGCCCAATTCCAGGGTGACCCGCACCTCTGGTTCATCACCGGCTTGTTGCACGACATCGATTTTGAAAAACATCCGGGCAACCACCCGGCCGAATCGCTCCGCTGGTTCAAGGACTGGGGCTATCCGGAGGATTTGATTCACGCCGTGGAGGCCCACGCGTATGGCTACAACGGTTTTTCCACATTGCCGGGCACGAAGCTCGCGGCGGCGCTGCTCGCCACGGACGAACTCTGCGGAATTTTCTACGCTTATCGAAAAATGAATCCCGTGCGCTACGGCGAGATGAAAGCCAGCTCGATCAAAAAGAAAATCAAGGACACGGCCTTCGCCGCCAAGGTGGATCGCGCGACGATCTACACCGGTTGCGAACATCTCGGCATCACCGTCGACGACCACGTCGCCAATCTGATCACGTTTCTCGCCGCGTTCGACTAGAGGTCACGCCCGGTCCGTGATCTGCTGAACTCCGCTTCCTCGACCCACTGCGGAAGGTGATCAACGATCCCGCGATTGACGTCGAGAAAGCCCCCGGACACAGCCGGCCTGGCGCCCCGCCCTCCAGTTTGGTCACCGAGGCGTTCACGGTGCTCGAATCCGCCGTCAAACGGCACTACGGCGTCATCACGATTCCCACCATGAGCACCGGCGCGACGGACATGGCGTTTCAGCGTGCCCGCGGCGTCCAGTGCTTCGGCATCGGCCCGATGATCGACAGTGAGGACGGCATGAAAGGATTCGGCGCCCACAGCGATCAGGAACGCGTCCTCGAGGAAGCGATCACCAAATTCGTCCGCTTTAACTGGGACGTCGTCGTCGATCTCGCCGCGAAGCGGCTCTAGCCTCGGGCTGCGCGGTGGGTTTTCTGTCGGAGATCTTCGCCCTCTTCATCGCGGATCGCATCCACCCGCCAGTATCTCGCGCGACGATTTACCCGGATCGTGCACACCTCGGCAGCCCCGTCGACGGCCACCTCGCAAATTTGAGCGCGTTTTGGGTGACGCTAAGTGAGTTCCCGACCGAGTGGCGCTCGGGCATTTTGCAGTGGGGCTAGACCCCATCGCAAGCGGGTGTCGTTCCGACTAGATTAGAGGTGTGCCAGCGACGATCTGCCGCACCGACGATGGAGTAAAGACCTCCGGCACGTTGGGCGCGATTATCGGACGGTAGGCACACCCGCTCCCAATGTATCGCTCCAAATCATCCGCAACCGTAACGCTCGCCTGGCTGACGTTGTGGCTGAGTGGCGCCGGAGCGATGCTGGCCGCACCGCCGGTCATCACGAGCCCGACGAACGTGGATGTTTTTTACGACGCTGAAAATCCGGCCGAGATGCAGTTCGCCTATCGGATCGCGGCAGCCGGCGCGACCACCTACGATGCGACCGGCCTGCCCCCGAACGCGACGCTCGACCGCACCACCGGCTGGATCAATGGCAGCCGCAACGTCCCCGGCGCTTACGATGTCGCCATTCGCGCCAGCAATTCTGAAGGCACCGCTGCGACCACGATTCGATTGGCGATTCACCCG
>JBBRLB010000222.1:0-5826 GCA_038231575.1 Opitutales bacterium
CGGACGGCCTCGTTGCGCGGCACGTGATGATAAATTTTACCCGCGGCGTCCTGATACGAGGTGCAGATGAGCAGTTCGCTGTTCCACGCCCCACTGTGCGTGAGGGCGTCGAGCTTGTTGATCATCACGTCTTGGAAACCGCCGTAGCGGAGCGCGTCGCCTTTTTCCACGGCGTCATACCAACCGACCATGCGCTGGCGGCCGGTGCTCGTGCCAAATTCGATCTGCTTCAACTTCACGGCGAGCGGATGCGCGTCGTCCATTTGGGTGAGAAACGTGTGCGTGCCGACCTTGGTGTCGTAGGCTTTCGCGACACCAAACGTGTGGATGCGCTGCACGGGAATTCCCGCGCTCTCGAAAAATTCCGGCGTGAAGGTGTGCGATGCGGTGACGTTCGGCGGGAAGCCGTGGCGTTTGTCGAGCCAGTAGGCCTGGCCGAATTCGCCGATGATGGTGTGGCCGGCGCGCAGTTCGCGCAGGATCAGCTCGCGGACTTCACCGATGTTCTTCGCGAGGGCGGTGCCGGCCTTCCAGTAAACCTCCGTCAACGCTTCGAGATTGAGCGTGAACGGGTCTGCGCCCCGGAAGCGCGTGAAGTCGAACTCGTCCTTGCTGAACACTCCGAGCTGGATCGCGTCGGCATTCGCGCGCTGTTCGGCGGCCGTCAGCTGATCGAAGAAACCGGCAAACGTCTCCGGGGTCACCCGGCAGACGTGCTGGATGACGCGGAGCGCGCGGTCGGCGCGCTGGGCGAGCTTGCGCGCGAAGAAATTCCGGCCGGCAAGAAAATCGAAATACCAGATTTGCGACTGGCCGACCTCGTCGACGTAGGCGGGCGTGATGCCGCGACCCGTCGAACCACGCGGTTCGTCGGCGAGCACTTTCGTGCGGTAATCCTCCCACGCGAGATCGAGCAGGCGGTGCGTGAGGTCGGAGATCATCGCCCGCTCGTCGATCAGCAGCCGCGAAAAAATCGCGTGACCCTTCAACTCGAGCGGTTTCGCTTCCCACCAAATTTTTCGCGGGTCGGCGACGACGCCGGCGCCGATGCAGAGATGAGCGGCATCTTTGACGACGACGCCCGCGGGGAGGAGATTGAGTTTGATGCCGCCGGCGGTGTGGCCGGAGTTTGCGCCACCGTTGACTTTCAGCACGACGGAGACCGCCGCGCGCGTGCCGCGCAATTCGTCCGCGACCTCGGGAATGAGCCGGCCCTTGCCCTCGTCCCCGAGGGAAATGCCGACATCGGCGATGAGCTGGCTGGAGAAAGGGATGAGCGACATGGTTGCGAAAACGACGCGGCAACCGAAATCCGTTCAGGAAGAAAGACCCCTGTTGCCGGGAAGGGAAAACGCGAGTGGCACGTTGAGCGCAAACAAAAACCGGGGGGATGACGCGCGAAGTGAGCGGCGCGTGCGCGCGCTTTGTCCCTTGCGTGTTGATCGATCTGCGCCGAGTCTCGCAGACGAACGGAGTCTGAATCATCCCACTCGCCCGGACGCCGTCGTCCTGACCTGAGATTCCTGGCAGTTCCACGACGGCACAACCCAACTAAAAAAAATCCTATGGCTAAAGCAAAGAAGCCGGCAAAGAAAGCCGCGAAGAAGAAGAGCAAGAAGTAATTCTGCCCGGCTGCCGAAGGTTTGGCGGTCGACCGACAGCACAGCGATTTTCGCTGTGCTGTTTTTTTGTGCAAAATTTCCGGCCCTCACCGCCGCGGCGCCCCGGTGAGATGGCTCTCGTCTTGGCGTCGCGCGACCGTTTGGATTTCCGCAATGCCCCACCATCCCCATGCGCAGTTTGATGAATCGGTCCTTGAAATGATTGAGCACAGCCTGGTGGGAGCCGTGCCGATCACTCCGTCCTACCAGGATGCGCTCGTCCGGCTTTATGCCTCGCACCAGATCTATGCCGACGCCGATCACAAAGGGGGGCATGTCACCGCGCGTTCGCTGGGCCGTCGTCCGAGCTTCTACGCCAGCAATCTCGAGGCGCTGGGCGCCGGTCAGATCGCGCCCGAGGCGCTTGAGTCGAACGCGTCGATCTACGATCGGTATGTCGCCTCGCTGCCGGCCGACCGGCGCGCGAAAGCGGAGAGCGTTCGCGTGCTGGTGGCGGGCCGGCCGGCGCATCATCGCAAACACGACGGCGTGATCGCGCACGACCCGGTGCACACGCTGTTCCTGGTGCCGGGCGCCGGCCCAAATGTGGGCCTGGCGGGGAATTATCTCTACGGTTTCATCCTGCAACTCAGCCTCGATCCTGCGCTGAGCGGCTGGGCGGTGCACATGCATGACAGTGACGACGGCGCGGCGCGCTGCGACGTCCCCGCGCTGGCCGCGGCGCTGGAAAAATTCCAAGAGGTGCTCGCCAGCGCGCCCTTTGCGATGAACGAGCTCGAGGCGATCGGGTTCAAGCTGATCTGAGAGGCCGTCGAAAAAGCCTGTTCTGAGGTGGGGGTGGCTCCGAGCTGCCCTGAGATTGAGTGGCGAATCGCCTTGGAACTCAGGCTGGCTCGGCGAGCCAGCCCACCTTTTGCGATGCCCGCTGAGACTGCGGCGGTGCGACCGGTCCGCTCGCCGTCACGGCGCCGGCTTCAGGGGCGGCGCTTCCTCCGTGAGACTTGCGCGTTTCGCGCCGGGGCCGCGGTAAGACCGCACGCGTTTGAAATCACTCCAAAGTTATTCCGTCGGATCGCCGACCTTGGACATCATCACGCGCGTGGCGCGGTCGGATTTCACCACGCCCGATTCTTGAGGCGGGATCGAATTTTCCCGCGGCGGATCGATCCCGACATCGAGATCGGAATCGGTGATCTTCGCCAGGCCCAACCGGACGCGGATCGGTTCGCGCAGCGTCGCCGCGATGTGGGCAATGGTCCCGTGGGTCTTGTCGACCGTGACGATCGCGGCGATATTTTCCACGTCGGGCAGCCGCGCGGTCTCGGGCCGCACGCTGAGTTCGAAGCGCGCCTCCTGGGGCGATTCCCGCACGAGCACGCCGTGTTCACAGTCGAGATAGGCGGTGAGGGATTTGGAAACCGGCTTGCGCGCCTTGCCGTTCTTGCACGACTCCCATTTTTTCCGCTGCTCGTCCGTGGCGGCTTGTCCGTCGAGCTCGATCAAGCGCCAGCGCTGGCTGTCGGGCAGGGAAGGATCGTAGCGGTCGAGGCGCTCCCCTTTGACCGTGCCATCGTCGTTGAAGAGTCGCGTGCGCTGCGTGAAGGCCAAATCACCTTCCCCTGCGCTCCATTTTCCAAAGGCCTTCGCCAGCAGTGGCGGCGTCTCCGCGCGCGCCGCGGCACATAACAATCCGCACAGAATGAATAGGAGGCTGAACAGTCGCGTGGACATAGTGAGTGAGTTCGTCCATCGACCCGTTTCGTTCGTTCCTTTGCCCGGCGGCCGCGGAGGAAAGTCCGATGTCCGGACCGCGATTGTAGGTGACTACCCCATGCCAAAGGGAGAATTTCGGCGGTCAGTGCGTAGATTGTGAATTCCGCCCGTTTTTCTCTCTCCGGTGACAGTTCTGCCCGTCCCGCCCGCCGCTCGCGGTGGCTCTGGCGCGCGGGCCTGCTCGTGGCCTGTGTCGGTGGCAGCACGCTGCTCACGTCCTGCTTTAACTTTGCGGGTCACGGCGAAAAAGAGATCCGCTACGAACTCACGCACCGGTTTTCCGTCGAGGATCCGCAGTTTCTGCGCAGCATGGGCCAGCTCCTGGGCCCCGCGATGGTGCCGGGCAACCGCGTGACCGCCTATCAGAATGGCGATGAGATTTTCCCGGCGATGCTTGAGGCGATCCGTGGCGCCCAAAAATCGATCTCGTTTGAGACTTACATCTATTGGTCGGGTAAGATCGGCCAGGAGTTCGCCGACGCCTTGAGCGAACGGGCGCGGGCGGGCGTCAAGGTGCATGTGCTGCTGGACTGGCTGGGCACCGGCAAGATCGACGGAAAATTTCTGAACCAAATGAAGGAGGCCGGCGTCGAGCTGGAGCGCTACCACCCGTTGCGCTGGTATGACTGGTCGCGCCTCAATAATCGCACTCACCGCAAGCTGCTCGTGGTGGACGGCAAGATCGGTTTCACCGGCGGCGTGGGCATCGCCGACGCGTGGACGGGCGACGGCACGTTGAAGGACCACTGGCGCGATTCCCACTACAAGGTTGAAGGCCTGGCCGTAGCGCAGATGCAGGCGGCCTTCGGCGACAACTGGATCAAGACGCGGGCGAAGGTGCTGTTTGGGATCGAGTATTATCCTCCGCTCGAGCAGCTCGGCGCATCGCGCGCGCAGGTGTTCAAGAGCTCGCCGGTCGAGGGCAGCGAAAGCGTGCGCCTGATGTATCTGTTGTCGATTGCGTCGGCCGCGAAGAGCATCCGCCTCCAGGCGGCTTATTTTGTCCCGGACGATCTCGCGATCGAAACCTTGATCACCGCGCGCAAACGTGGCGTGAAAATCGAGATCATCGTGCCCGGCCCGCAGACGGATTCGGAGTTCGTGCAGGCCGCCGGGCGCTCGCGTTGGGGCGAACTGCTCGATGCCGGCGTGGAGATTTACGAATTCCAGCCGACCCTTTACCATCTCAAGGTCCTGATCGTGGACGATGTCTGGGTGTCGGTGGGCTCGACGAATTTCGACAATCGCTCCTTTCGACTGAATGACGAAGCGAACCTGAATATCTACGACGCCAAGTTCGCCGCCGAGCAGACGACCGTGTTCGAAAGTGACAAGGGTCGCTCGCGACGGATGACCCGGGGGGACTTCAAAAACCGGTCGCCGCTCGAGAAGGTCCTCGATGCCGCCGCCGGGCTTTTGCGCCAGCAGCTTTGAGCGGCGGTCGGAGAATCGGGCACGACATTTCGCGCGCGAGGCCAGCGCGCCTGCAAAAGGGGTGAGAGCCCCATGGACACCGGGGAACTAGCGCAGCGGGCGCGCTACTGAAAGCGCATGAACCCTCGCTCCTGATTCTGATTCTTCTCCTGATCTTCGGCGGCGGCGGTTTTTATATCGGTGGCCCGGCCATCGGTGGCGGTGGCTTTGGTCTCGTGCTGCTGATCTGTCTCATCATTTTCTTGATGGGAGGATTCCGCGCGCGGCCCTGATCATCCTCATCGTCCAGTGACGCGGCGCCGTCAAAATCGGGCTAGGGCGCGGATTTGACAACGGCCTTGCCGTGACGCCTCGTTGCGTCATGCGAACCTTGCTCCGCCTCGCGCTGCTGCTACTGCTGCCGGGCATGACTGCCCGCGCTGAGTCACTCTACGATGTCGCCGTCAAGGACATTGACGGCAAGGCCACCACGCTCGCCCCGCTGAAGGGCCGCGTGCTCCTCATCGTCAACGTCGCCTCGGAATGCGGCTTCACCCCGCAATACGAGGGTCTGCAGGCCGTCTTCAAAAAATACGAAGGTCGGGGCCTCACCGTTCTCGGCTTTCCGTGCAACCAATTTGGCGGCCAGGAGCCGGGCACGAATGCCGAGATCAAGAATTTCTGCTCCACGAAATTCCATGTGACGTTTCCCCTGTTCGATAAGATCGACGTCAACGGCGCGCACCGCCATCCGCTCTACACCGTGCTCGCCGGCCAGGGTTCGCCGTTCCCCGGGAACATCGGCTGGAATTTTTCCAAGTTTCTCGTCGGCCGCGACGGCAAGATCGTGCAGCGCTTCGATTCTGGCGCCGAACCCGACTCGCCGGAAGTCACGAAGGCGATCGAGGCCGCGCTCGCCGCGAAGTAGAGTGGGGCCGGGGGCGCCGCGCGCGCCGCGCCCGGGCCACCCCCGAACCGCCGGGGGGTGGGGTCAAAACCCCAAAACCCACCAACCACC
>JBBRLB010000223.1:0-5735 GCA_038231575.1 Opitutales bacterium
CGCATTATCCGGAGGTGGACGCGGCCCTGCTTTACGACACTTGGGCGGCGACTTCGAAGATCATGCCGCAGATCAACCGCTTCTTCTACAAGAAGGGCGACTGGATGTTCATCCCCGAGGGCTGCCAGTGGAAGAACGAGGGCTTTCTCACCGTGGACGATTTCATCCTCGGCGAGCCGATGCCCGGCGCGAAGGAGATCAGCATTCCAAAATTTGTCCGCCGCACCGCGCCCGCGGCACCGGGAAAAATTATCACACCGCTCCACGTTGCGGAAAACATCGAGACCTTTGCCGCCGCCGGCTTGAGCGGCGCCGCCCGGCTGCGGAAGACGGCACTCTCGCCGGAACTCGGTAGCGTAGTGACCGACATCGAGTCGATGGCGTGGCTCGGTCGCTATTACGCGGACAAGATTCGCGGCGCGACGCGGCTCGCCGAATTTCGCCAGAGCCGCGATCCTGCGCGCCAAGCCGACGCGGTGTCCGCGCTCGAAAATGCCGCCGCGAGTTGGCGGAAGTATGCGGCGCTGGCCTCCAGCCAATATCGTCCACAGGTGTTGGCGCGCGGCTGGAATCTTGATGTGCAGGCCCTGACGAAGGACGTCGAGCAGGAGATCCGCACGGTGCGCGCGATGACGTCCGAGACACCGAAGCCGCGTCCCACGCCCGTCGAACGCAACTCTCAAAAAACCATCGGCCGCGGCCTTCCCGACGAGAAATAACTCGAATCGAACTGCCGCCACTCTCCCGAATCGCATTCACCGGAATCGTGCTCTCATGAAAACCAAACTCCTCGCCGGTGCGCTCGCCTGCTTCGCCGCCCTTTCTCTTCCGGCAGCGACACCCGTCGCCACCGCCGACAACGAAGCCACCGCCGCTCTCGTCAAAAAAGCCGACGACGCCCTCAAGGTCGCCCCGCTCTCGGTCACGCAGAAATCCCGCGTCGCACCCAGCGGCGATCCGCACGACTACGCGAGCACTGCACCTTACTTTTGGCCTGATCCCGCCAAGCCGGACGGCCTGCCTTACATCCGGCATGACGGAAAAGTAAATCCCGAGTCGCGCACCGCGGCGTCGGATATCCAGCGAGCGCAGCAGATGAACGGCGCCGTCGCAGCCCTCGCCCGCGCCTACGCCGCGACGCACAACGAAAAATACGCCGCCCACGCCACGCTCCTGTTGCGGACTTGGTTTCTCGATCCTGCGACCTTCATGCGGCCGCATTTGAACTTCGGCCAAGGCGTCCCCGGAGTGAACACCGGCCGCCAGATCGGCATCATCGAGGGCACGACGATCGTTAATGCCCTCGATCAGGCGAGCCTGCTCGTCGGCTCGAAAACGTGGACGCAGGCCGATCACACGGCGCTCATGAAATGGGCTGACGAGTTTCTGACGTGGTATCTCACCAGCCCGTTTGGCGTGAAAGAGGGTAACGCCGCCAACAATCACGGCACGCACTACGACGTGCAAGTCATGCGCCTGGCCTTGCTGCTCGATCGCCAGGAACTCGCCCGGCAGGTCGCCGAGGCCGCCAAACAAAAACGGATCGCCGCGCAAATCGAGCCGGACGGTCGCCAGCCGCTGGAACTGGCCCGCGCCACCTCCTTCGGCTACTCCACGATGAACTTGCGCGGCTTCGCCGACCTCGCCAACCTCGCCGAGAAAGTCGGCGTCGATCTCTGGCACTACGAGACCGCCGACGGCCGCAGCATCCGCAAGGCAATCGATTTCATGGTGCCCTACGTTCACGACCCCGCGAAAAAATGGCCCTACGAACAAATCAAGGACGTCAGTCGCGGCGGTCTTTCCTCGATCCTGAACCAAGCGGCTAAGGCCTATCAAGAGCCCAGCTACGCCGCACTCGCCGCCAAGTCTCCCGACGAGCCCGAGAAGGAAAACTGAAAGCGCGACATCCGCGCCAGGTGCAAAATCCACTCGCCCCGGAAAAATCCCCCCACCCACTCAACATAAACTCAACTCGACCCAGCTCTGATTTTCTCGACGCATCACGCCGAGACTTCTGCAAAACGATCGCCTGTCTCGCGGTCGGCACGACTTTGGCGGGGCGCAGCCTCGCGGCGGTGCTCGCCGCCAAAGGCCGCATCGCGCTGATTCCAATCGCTGACGATTCTGTCGCGGCCTCCGTGCCCGGCGGCTGGGCGCTCGGCAAACTTGAGGCCGCGCTCGTCGCGCAAGGCGCGATGGTGCGCCGGGTGGCGTCGTTCGCCGACACGGCAACGGACGAATTCTGCGTGCTCGCCGGCGGCACGAAGGCTCCACTCGCGCAGACGATTTTGTCGTCCGCTAAAATTTCCGCTCCCACCGAGGCAGAGTCGCTCTGTCTCGTGCAAACCTCGACGCAGGGCCGCACCGTGCTGTTGGCCGCCGGCGCCGACGAGCGCGGCTTGGTATACGCGCTTACCGAATTGGCCGATCGCGTGGCGTGCCTCGCCACCGGCCGTGCGGCGCTGGAGTTTTCCGCGCCGGTGATCGAGCGTCCGGCGAGCCGCATCCGCAGTATTCTGCGCGGCTTCGACTCCGAAGTGGAGGACAAGCCCTGGTTCTACGATCGTGACTGCTGGATCAGTTATCTCGATCTGCTCGTGAGCTGCCGGATCAACCGGCTGCACCTCTCGACCGGCATGGGCTACAACGCCGTCCAAAACATCAGCGATGGTTATTTCATTTTCCCCTTTCCCTTCCTCGTCGCCACTCCCGGGTATGACGTGCGCGTCAAGGGTCTCACGAATGAGGAGCGCGCCCACAATCTCGCGACGCTGAAATTTATCGGCGAAGAATGCGCGCGCCGCGGTCTGCTGTTTCAGTTCGGCATCTGGACGCTCGCCCACGAATGGCGCGACAGCCCCGGCGCCACCTACACCATCTCGGGCCTCAACGATACCACGCACGCCGCCTACTGCCGCGACACCCTCGTGATCCTCTTGCGCGAAGTGCCGGCGATCACGGGCATCACGCTCCGCGTCCACTACGAGAGCGGCATCCCGCGCGGCCAGCATGATTTCTGGTCGATTTTTTTCCGCGCGATCAAGGACTGCGGCCGGCGCGTGGAGATCGATATGCACGCGAAGGACGTGGCGCCGGAAACTTTGCGCGCCGCGCTCGCCACCG
This sequence comes from Opitutales bacterium, assembly GCA_038231575.1. GTDB lineage: Bacteria > Verrucomicrobiota > Verrucomicrobiia > Opitutales > Opitutaceae > CAITWF01. The sequence continues at coordinate 3,127 of JBBRLB010000223.1, forward strand.
GCCAGCCCGTCGTCATGTCGCCCAAGTTTTGCGGCGAGCACCAAAGCCTGCCCTATCACCAGGCCGACATTCGCGAGGCCGAGATGATCCCGATCGGAAAACTCACCGACACCGGCACGGGTTTCCTCGAGGGCGACCGCTTTTTCACCCGCTACGGCTACGGCGACATGCTCGCCGAGAACCGCGACTGGGATGTCGTCTTTCGTATCTGGCCCGGCACGCAACGCTTCCTCCTCAGTGGTGATCCCGCGACTTATGCCGGCTACGGTCGCACCGCGTCGTTCTGCGGCGCGGCCGGCTTTGAACTCAGCGAACCGCTGCACTTCAAGGGCCGGCGCGGCTCCGGCCTCCCCGGCGGACGCCTCGCCTACGCGGACAAATCCCTCGAGCCCCGCTACGACTTCCAAAAATACGCTTACCAATACCGCCTGTGGGGCCGCCTCGGTTACAACCCCGACACGAATCCCGAAGTCTGGCGTCGCGCCCTGCGCCAGGAATTCGGGGCCGCCTCGTCCGCCATCGAGCAGGCCCTCGCCGCCGTCACGCGCGTGTTGCCGCTCTTCACGACGGCTCACGGTATCTCGGCGAATTGCACTTTTTATTGGCCCGAGATCTACACCAATCTCTCGATGGGCAAACCCGATGCCGGCGTGAATTGGGACAAGCAGCCGCCCATGGCTTTCGGCGACGTCGCCGGTCTCGACGCGCAACTCTTCATGTCGGCCAACGCCTGCGGCGACGCCCTCCTCGCCGGCCGACCGCCGGCCAAATACACGCCGCTCGAAGCCGCCGCCTGGCTCGACGACCTCGCCACCACCGCCGGCACGCAGTTGGCCCAAGCGCGCACGCAACTCGGCGCGTCCGCCCGCTCGTCCGCCTTCCGCCGCATCGAGGAAGATGTCCTCATCCTCGCGGTCCTGGCCCAGTTTTTCGCGGGCAAATTCCGTAGCGCTGTGCTCTGGCGTCTTCACACCGCCACCGGCGACCGCGCCGTCGGTGAAGCCGCCATCGCCCGCTATCAAGAAGCGAGCGATCTCTGGGCCACCATGGCCGCGCGCGCGCAGAAAGTTTACCTCGCCAAGATCACCTACGGCGAAGGCCGGATGCGTGGACACTGGGCTGATCGCACCGCCTCCTTCGACCGAGACATCGCCGAACTCCGCGCGATGCTCGCCGCCACCGTCGTGCCGGCCGCAGCACCCTCGACGCCGACCCTCGCCCAAGCCCGCGCCGCCGCCGAGGCCCGCCCCGTCCGACCTGCCGTCGTCGTGACCCACCGCCCTGCGGCGACTTATCGCGCCGGGCAGCCGCTGCCGATCACTGTGCAAGTCGCAGGTTCGCCTACCCGCGTCACGCTGCACTACCGCTACGTCAACCAAGCCGAGCGCTGGCAATCTCTCACCCTCGTGCGCGATGGCGACACCTGCGCCGGCGCCATCCCTGCCGGCTACACGACGAAGCGCTACGCCCTCCAATATTACTTCGAGATCGCAACCACCCCCGCCGCCCTTGCGCTCTTCCCCGGTCTCGCCGCCGATCTGTCCAACCAGCCGTATTACGTCGTGCGCCGTGCGTCCTGACCCGAGACTGTCTTCGCCCCAAATGTCTGCCCCAGATCGCTGCCAGTTCCTGAAGACCGCCGCCCTCCATCCGCACCGTCCCAGCTTCCACCTCACCAGGTCGGAAGGATTCCTCTTATTTTCCGTTCCGCCACTCTAGCAAAATCCGCCACCTCATGCCCGCCTATCCCGCGCTCCCGGCTTCCCTTGCCGCCTTCCTCCTCGGCGCTCTCGCCGCCTCCGCCCAAACCGCTCCGAGCACCCCGGTGCCCCCTCCCGCCGTCGCGCCCGAAGCCATCCTTGAGCTCTCACCCTTCGAGGTGAAGTCCGACACCGATATCGGCTACCAAGCCGGCAACACCGTCTCCGGTTCCCGCCTCAACGCGAAACTCAAGGATACCTCCGCGCCCATCACCGTGTTCACCGCCGAGTTCCTCTCCGACTTCGGCCTCACCAACATCGAGGAGATGCTCGGCTACTCGGCGAATTTTGAAAAAGATTTCGAGGACGCCAACGCCGGTTTCAACGCCCCCGCGCAGCGCGGCACCAGCGCCGCCACCGCACCGTTCCGCGTGCGCGGTCTCGCCGGCAGTTTCGCCGTCGATCTCGTCGAGAGCGCCGTGCCGCAGGACGCCTATAACATCGACCGCGTCGAACTCTCCAGCGGCCCCAACGCCGTGCTCTTCGGTCTCGGCGCCGCCGGTGGCACCGTCTCCCTCACGTCGAAGCAGGCCGGTCTCCGCCGCGATTCCGCGCGCGGCAAATTCACCTTCGGCTCATGGAATTTCCAGCGCGCGGAATTCGACGCGAACCGCGTCCTCCTGAAGGACAAACTCGCCTTCCGGCTCAACCTCCTCGACACGCACCAGAACGGCTACCGCAGTTTCGATTTCAACAAATCCCGCCGCGCCGCCGCCTCCGTCACGTATCAGCCGTTGAAAAATACCATCCTCCGCTTCGCGTGGGACGGCGGCACGCACGGCCGCCACACCGACTGGCCCTGGCCTCCCGGCGACGGGTTGAAGGGCTGGCTCACTGCCAACCGCCCCA
>JBBRLB010000224.1:0-5707 GCA_038231575.1 Opitutales bacterium
CGATGTTCTTGCCGCCGTCGGCGTCCCGCAAAATGCGGATCTTCTCTTCGGTCGTGTGGCGTTTGCCTTTCATTGTCTAGGGTCCTTTCAGGTTGCCCAGACTAACACCAGCTCCGGCTCCGTTTCAGGCGGTCACGTCACGTTCTTCGTATGCGTCGACATTTCGAGTCGAACTGTTTTGGCCAGACGATAAAATGGAGAAACTCCATCTCCAAAGCTCACTGTTGATAGAAATTGCCGATCGCCGCGTAGATTTATTTGAGTTCCTCGGGGAGTTTCTTGGCGGCGCCGGTGCAAACGACGACGAGGGGACATCGAGCTTTTGCGAACAGATTGTTCGACCTTATTTGCGCGAATACCAGAAATTAGCACAAACGATTGCCGAGCGCCTCAGAAAAACATCGTCGCAAAAATCCTCCATGAAACCTGCCTCAAAAATGTTCTACAGCTTGGAAGTTTTTATCAGCCATTCGAGCGACGATCGCGATTTAGCCGAGGCTCTGGTTGGCCTGCTTCGGTCAGCTCTTAACCTAAATCCGAACTCGATTCGGTGCACGAGCGTCCCCGGTTACAAACTTCCTCTCGGCGCAGATACCGATGAAAAGATCCGATCCGAGATCTTAGATTCGCGAGTTCTCATCGGTTTGCTTACGCCGACAAGTTTAAAGTCGAGCTATGTTCTATTCGAACTTGGCGCCCGTTGGGGAAAGAATCTTTTTATCGGCCCCCTTCTCGCCAAAGGGGCACAGGCTGGATTTTTGCGAGGGCCGATCACCGGATTCAATGCACTTCAGGCGCACAACGAACGAGACATGCATCAATTCCTCGAGGATGTGGCGAAGCAGATGGGCTCCGCTGTGAACAATCCCGCAGTTTATTCAAACGACCTTAAGGCATTCGTTTCGCAGGCTGGATCCGACTCCACGAGTCAACCGCCAAACAACGCACAGACGCTTCCCGCCCCTGCTGCACCTGATTCTTTGCCAAAATTATCTCGGCATACGGTTATTTTGATTAAATTACTTGGCCAGCATCTAAACGGACAATTGAGCTCAAATCTCTCGAATTTCTTCAAGGGACTCGGCCCGGTTCGACTTCGCAGTCTCGTAGATGATGCTGCTAAACTCGGATTGATTACGGAGTCCATTGTGGATTCTCGCGAGGGGCTGACTCGATTTCAGCTCACAGCGCCTGGGCGAGAAATTTTGACAAAGATCTTAGATGGGAAAAGTGACCACCAAGACTCTAAGTAGCAGTTAGCAGCGCCGCACTCGCCACCGATCAGTTTCTGCAGCTCGAACCGGTGGCACTCCCTCGCGTCCTCCGCGCAGTAGCAGAGGAGCGTGACGTTTTCCTCCGCCGCGAGCTTCGCGGTCAATCGCAGCGTGAATTCCCCGCTGCGGCACTTGATTTACGCTATTGCTATTCAAGAATGGCGACGTAGCCTGACTCATGCGTTTCTCGTGGGATCTCGCCAAGGAGCGCGCGAACTTCGCGCATCATGGCGTCGATTTCACGACGGCGCAGACCGCTTTTGCAGATCCCCGCGCCCTCGTGCTCTTCGACGCTGCGCACAGCGACCGACGGGAACTGCGCTGGTGGTTGCTCGGTCGCGTGGGCGGGCGCATCCTTCTCGTGCGCTACACCCACCGGCCGGGCGGAGTCATCCGACTCATCGGTGCCGGCTATTGGAGAGAAGGACGCGATTACTATGAAAACTACTGGGAAAAAAACGAGAACTGAGTCCCCAGCCTTCGACGCCGAAGGCTATCAGACCAATTTGCGCCGGCTCAACGGCACGCCACTGCCCGACCTAGCGCGCGCGAAAGCGAAGCCGTTGGTCTGGGGCGGTGCCCGCGAAGGCGCCGGCCGCAAACCATCCGGCCGCCAGCCCGTGCTACTCCGGCTCACCCCAAAAACGGTTCGCCTGCTTCGTATGACCGCGCGCAAGCAGGGCAAGACGGTCTCTGATTTGGCTGAAGAGCGGCTGGCTGCAGTTTGAGCACCAACCCGCCGCGCCCACCAAATCTTTCACGCCTTCGCCCCGTATTCGCGCTCGATCAGTTTCTGTCGCTCGAACCGGTGACACTCCCTCGCGTCCTCCGCGCAGTGGTAGAGGAGCGTGACGTTCACTTGCCGGAAAAATATCCTTCGAGATCGTCCACCAGATCCAAGTTCTGCTTGGTGGAGGTCTTGGCCAGTTTCGCGTCGTGATCTTGGGCGCTCTTGGCCAGGCCCTGCTGCGCGTCTTCCATTTTTTTCTGCAGCTTCGCGTCGCCGACCCGATCCTTGATCTTGGCCCAATCCGCGTTGGCTTCCTTCACCGTTGCACCGATGGCAGCCCAATCGGGCGACGCGCCAGCCAGCAGAAGATTGATCCGGAAGCCGCAGTAATCGAGCAAGCCCACTTCCTTCGGAATGGTGAGCGCCGAGGCGTCGAGCGATGCGACCAGCAGTTTGTAGAGTTCGGCCCCTTGCAGCGACACGCCGATGTTGTCGTGTTTGGCCAGCGCCGCCTCCACCTCGCCAAATAATTGATCGAGGCGCCTGGCGTTTTCACTCGAGAGCAAGGCCCTGGCCTCCGCGCGGCCGTCCTGCGCCGCCTTGACGGCCTTGGCCACTTTGCTGTCGCTGCCGCCCAAGCCGGCTTCGGCGAGACCCTCGAACGGGTCGGTGGCCTTCAGAATTTTTTCGTTTTGCGGCGAATCCTTGGCCGACGTCGCAAGCGGAGCCAGCGCGAGGAGGGCAAACGTGAGACAGGAAGTGAAGCGGGCGATTCGGCGGGATGGCATGGGAGTTTTATTTTCGGTGGGTTGAGTGCGGAGTGCGCCGGGTGCGGACCATCCGGCGAGAGAGACTTTAGCGGACTGAGATTACCGCAGCATGAAGATCTCGATTACAGTTTCGTTATTTCAACCTGTAGCTGCGCGTGCCGCGATTCGCCGCCAAGTCGTTCGCCAAGAAAACCGTGCTGCGGCCGAGCCAGGAACGGCTGCTCCGGTTACGACACGATCGGCATGACGGCATGACTCCCGGGAAAATTTGCGCGGCGCTCGATGTCACCAAACAGCGCGCCGCCCACATTCTCGCACCGCTTCTGACGACGAAACTCGTCAGGCGCATCGGCACCCGCAAAACGGGCCGCTTTGTGTTTGGCTGAATTCGGAGCGAGCAGCCGTCACGCCGGGCCCGCAGACACGCCCTGACCACTCCGCCGACACCTCAGTGCCAGCAACTCTGAAACAAACCGCGCCGCTCCAGTGAGAATCCTGCGTGATTCCGTCGCGATGCGGGGATGGGGCGCATCGCCAACGGTGCGGGGGCCTGCTCCGGGTGAGCCGAAGCGACGTCGGTGAGGGAAACAGGGGTGCCGCCCACGATGTCGGCGAACATCACCAACAAAGCGCCGGCTTCCCGGCGCAGACTCTCAAGACTGATCGGGGTGAGGGAATTCAGGCTCGTGGTCATGGGTGGGAAGGATTGTGCCATTAGTCTCGCAGGACCCATGCCGGTTCCCCACCCCAAGGTGCCAATAAGGAAACGAAATACCCAGATCCGCTGACCGGCCTCGCGAGTCCGCCCCTACTGGATTGGGATCGGGTGGGTCAGCACGCCGTCCTCCCCTCCCGAGCCGGAAGTCTCGCGCTCGATCAGTTTCTGGAGTTCGCAACGGCGGCACTGCGTCGCATCTTCCGCGCAAGGGCAGAGCAGCGTGACGTTTTCAGTCGCCGCGAGTCGCGGTGGCTATTTGGCGAGCAAAGCATTCTCCGCGGCGAGTTGCTCTCGAAACGCCTTTTCGGCGCTGGCGATCAATTTCTTCCCGCCGGCCGGGTCGAGGAAGGGATTCGGCTTCGTGCCGGCGTCGAGGCGTTCGAATGTCTCCGCCATCGCGAACTGGCCAACGTGCGGCGCGGAGTTTCTTTTTTGGCCGTTAGCCGGAGCGAAGGCGAAGGATCACTGATATCTCACGTGAAGAAATCCAGAGATGCGTCGCAGTCGCTCAGCATGACGAAAAAGAAAATCCCGAAAGATTTCTACTCGGCCTTCTTCACAGGAGCCGGCGGCAGCTTCGGTGTCGCCTCCGTGATCGTCCGGAACACGTAGTAGGTCGCCTCGGTGTCGCCGACGTTTTTCATGCCGTGCAGATCGTTCGAGCCGTAAAAGAAAATCGAGCCGGGCCCGCCGCGCTGCGCGACGCCGTTGATCGTCGCCTCCATCACGCCTTCCTTCACGACGATCAATTCCTCGTCGGGATGCGTATGCGCGGCGTGCGGCGCCTCGCCCGCTTTGAGCGTCGTGATGTGGCCTTCCCAGCTTTGGAGCGTGGTCGTCGGCGAGTTGACGATCTCGCGGCGGGCGCCTTTCGCATTGGGTGTCACCTTCATTTTGTCCCAGTGAAAAACCGTGGAGACCTGCTTGCCCGGCACGGCGGCCGCGGTCGCGCCACCCTTCGGGGCGGACTTCGTCGCAGCGGTGGTGAAGTTAAACACGAGGTAGGTCGCGGGCTGGTCGCCGACGTTGGTCACGTTGTGATAATCGTTCGACGCGAAAAACATAATCGAGCCCGTCTCCACGCGCTCGACCTTGCCGTTGATCGAGGCGTCGAGCGTGCCTTCCTTGAGGATGATGAACTCCTCCTGATTGTGGATGTGCGGCGGGTGCGACTTCTGGCCGGGATTGAGCGTGCTGATGTGGCTCTCGAATCTTTCCAAGGTGACCGTCGGCAGGTTGACCACTTCGCGGCGCTGGCCGTTGGCCGTGTCTTTTGCGACGAAGCTTTCCCACGGGAAAACCCTCGAGCCCATTTTTTCGCCGAGCGCGGCGGACTTCGCCTCTTGGGCCGCGAGCCACGGCGTCACGAGCACGACGGCGGCAGTGAGGCAGGCGAGCGGGAGCAGATTGCGACGACGAGTATTCATGGGGAGAACGAGAACCGGGGAACGCAGACGGGGCGATTCGAGGGATACGTTTGCCCCGCCTCCGTCCGATGCAAACCGCAAACGCCCGTCGCGCCGGATTTCGGTGGCGCTCATTCAACCGTGCGAGCAACACCGTGGTCGCCAGTTCCCCACTCCCGCGCCAAAGCCCAGCACCCGCATGAAACTCACCCCATTCCTGGTCCTCGCGTGTCTGTCCTTCACCGCCGCGTTCGCCGCGGAGCCCGCGCCGGAATTCCCGCATTACGTTTTGCCCAACACGCAGCTGCGCCCCCTGCCCCACTCGGCCAACGGCAGCGACTATCTGCTCTACGTCGCCCTGCCGTCGGACTACGCCACCGCCAAGACCAAACGCTATCCGGTCGTCTACCTCACGGACGCCTACTGGGACTTCGCGCTCTACAATGGATTTTACGGCAACCTGAACTACGACAAAGCCGCACCCGAGTTTATCATCGTCGGCTTCGGTTATCAGGGCACGCACACGAACGCGGACTACGACATCCTTCGTCGTCCGGACTACGCGCCGCCGCCCGAGGGCAAGGCCGACCAATTTCTTCGCGTCGTCGAGCACGAGATTATTCCGTTCATCGAAAAGGAATACCGCGTCGATCCGTCGTATCTGGATCCTGAGCGGCAATTCGCTCGGCGGCTGCTTCAGCCTCTACGCGATGCTCGCGCGACCCGGACTATTCCAAGCGCATGTCGCCGCGAGTCCCGCCGTGCGGCCACCCCTCTTCGATCTCGAGGAGAAATTCGCGGCGTCGAAA
>JBBRLB010000225.1:0-5616 GCA_038231575.1 Opitutales bacterium
CCTCGGGCCTGACCACCGCCGGCGTTCTCACCACCTCCTCCACCCTAGCCTCCACCTCCACGTCGACGGGAGCCTTGGTCGTCGCGGGCGGCTTCGGGCTCGCTGGCGACGCTGTTATTGGCGGCAATGTCAATTTATCCGGGGGCGGCACGCTGTCCGGCCTCAACGGCAGCCTGACATTTGCGGCCTCCGGCACCGACCAGAGCATCATGCTCACGCCGAGTGGCGCGGGCGTAGTGACCACCGCCGCGCCCTTGAACGTCGGCGGCTCGATCACGGCCAACGCCACCACCACCAGCACCTCGACCACCACCGGCGCCCTCGTCGTCGCTGGCGGCCTCGGCCTCGCCGGTGATCAAAACATGGGCGGGGCTCTCAACTTCAGCAATGCCGGCGTGGTGGCGGCGGGCACCAGCCTAGTCCTCACGGCTGGCGGCACCGATCAGAACATCACGCTCACCCCGAGCGGCGCGGGGGTCGTGACGACCGCTGCGCCCTTGACCGTGGGCGGCGCCCTCACCACCACGAACGCCGTCGCCAGCACGTCCACCACGACCGGTGCGCTCATCGTCGCCGGCGGCTTCGGCCTCGCCGGTAACCAAACGATCGGCGGCGCGATTAATTTTTCCGATGCGGGTGTGATCGCAGCCAGTAGCAACCTCACGCTCACGGCCGGCGGCGCCGACAAAGATATCACGCTCACACCCAGTGGCACAGGCCGCGTGGTCATCGCGGGGCCGGTCATCTACAGCGGAGCCTCAACCTTCAACGGCGCGCTCAATCTCTCCGGCGGTGGCACCCTGTCCGGCACTGGCGGCAGCGTCACGCTGGTCGCTTCCGGCGCCAATCAGAACGTCACCTTCACGCCTGGCAGCGGCGGTCGCGTGGTTGCCGCCGGACCGCTCAGCACCACCGCCACCACCGCGTCCACCTCCCCCTCGACCGGAGCCTTGGTCGTCGCGGGCGGCTTCGGGCTCGCTGGCGACGCCTTCCTGGGCGGCAACCTCAGTCTCGCCAGTGGTAATCTCACACTCGCGGGCGGCGGCACGCTGTCCGGCGCGAACGGCAATGTTTCGCTCACCGCTTCCGGCACAAACCAGAACATCACGCTCACCCCGAGCGGCAACGGCACGGTGAACACTCCGGCGGGTCTGACTGCGAGCGGGGTGCTCATCACGACCGCGGCGACCGATGCTACTTCCACGTCTACCGGCGCACTCGTCGTCAGTGGCGGAGCGGCCATCCAGAAAAAGAGCTTTCTCGGCGACGATCTTCTGCTCGTTCCCACGGCGTCCTCGTCGGCCACGGTGCGTCTAAGCGGCACCGCGGTCGCGAACACGCCCGGTATTTGGTTCGTCGATGGTGGGACGCCAACCGCGGCCAATGCCGCCCTTTCGGGTTCCGCTACGACGACCGCGCTCAACAGTCCGACTGGAGGCACGCTTAATTTGCGACTGGGTAATTCCAATTATTTTACCCTCAACTCCAACACCGCGAAGTTGGACAATGTGCCGCTCAATATCACCTCTACCACCGCATCGATCTCGACGACGACCGGCAGCGCGACGTTTGCTGGTGGGATTGGGGTGGCGGGTCGCACCACGACCAAATCGCTCAGTGTCGGCGGCGGTTCGGCGATGGACCTCGTCTTGACCGCCATCACGACGTTGGATTTTCCTTCGATCGCGCCGAACGGCGGCGTGCAGGATTTGTCGGTCACGGTTACCGGTGCGAGTCTCGCGGACTCCGTCAACATCGTCGAAGCCAATGGCACATTCATCCCCGCCGGCATCGTGGTGCGCGCCATTGTCACAGCCACCAATACCGTGACCGTTCGGGCGACCAACACGACCTCAGCCGCGATTGACCCTTCCTCGGCTCCCTATAGAATAACGATTATTAGTTTCTGAGGTCCGGCTGACAGATACCGGGTCAGCGCGCGCTTCAGGCTGGTCTCGCGAGCGGCAACTTCGGCCCACAGGAGCGATGCGAAAAGGGCAGAGACATATCCACCCAAAATCAGTCAGCCATTGCCCAAACGACGACGGGCAGCCGCGAAAATCAAGATAAGCGATCCCATGATACCTCCAACGACCGCCGGTTCTGGGATCGCTGACGGCTGAACCGCTAGGAAGGTGGGGCTCGTCATTCCGGAAACTGAATACTGTCCCAATGAGACCCCACCCGAAGAATACTGCGCGACTTTGTCGGCGCTATTCGAGGTCACATAGAGGTTGTCGCTCGAGTCGAACGCCAAGCCGCCGAGGCTCCCGAGTCCGGTCGCGACAAAGTCGGACAAGTAGGTGCCGGACGAATTAAATTTCACGATTATGCCACCATTCGAATTCGCGGCGTAAAGATTACCGCTACTGTCGAAGGCCAGACCATACGGGCTGGACAAATGGCTGGTCGCGAATGAACCCAACGACGAGCCCGACGACGAAAACTTCTCGATCGTGTTGCCCCCGAGATTTGCCAAGTAAATATTTCCGCTGCCATCAATGGCCAGCCCGGCGGGCCCATTCACCCCACCCGTCGTAAAGGTGGTTACAGCGGTTCCGCCAGCGGACGAAAATTTCGAGATATTGTTGGTTCCCGAATTGGCCACGTAGAGATTGCCGGCAGCGTCGAACACAAGACCTTGGGGCAAACTCAGGCCCGTAGCGAAGACTCCCAGATCTGAACCGGTCGAAGAGAATTTCTTGATGTAGCCATTTCCGGAACCGAGTGAATTGGCAACGTAGACATTCCCGCTACTATCAAATGCCAACCCGGTCGGAGTATCCAGTCCGTTCAGATAATTCGCGAAGGTGCCGAGGTCCGTCCCGCTCGTTGAAAGTTTTTGGACAGTGGCATCGCTGCCATACGAGACCAAAATCGTCTGCGCGCGCGCCGCGCACACGCTGACAAGAGCGAGCACGGCAATTGCGGATGTGCGGAGGCTAAGGTAAAGTCGATTTTCCATGCGCCGTTTCGGAGCAAAAGCTACCGGTCGTGGATGTCTAACCCTAATGCTGCAGACGGTGCGTTATAACGCATAACTCCTGCAATTGAGTCAACAATCGAACAGCGCTGCTGCCCGAGATCATATCACGCAGCGAGCATCTGCCAAGGCATGGTAGGCGCGTCGGGCGGGGTTGGCCGCAAAGAGGCGCAGATGGCGCAAAAAACGGGCGGCGGAGGTCGGACGACGGACGGAGGGATTTGTTGTTCGTTATTCGTTATTCGTTGTTCGGGATTCGGGATTCCGGATTCGTTACTCGTTGTTCGTTGCGGAGGATGCGGCGGGGGCGCGTCACGCGATCATTGATTGGGGCGGGGGTCAGAGGACGGATCACGAGTAGCGCGTAGCGAGTAGCGCATCACGAACCACGGACAACGGATCACGGACAACGTAGGGCATGGTTTATCCGTGCCATCGGGCAAGGGATGGCCGCAAAGAGGCGCAGAAGGCGCAAGAGACGGAGGGCGGATTTCTGATGTCTGATCTCTGATGTCGGAGGACCGACTCGGAAATGTGGGGCGGGCTTTACGCCCGCCGTCATTCGAAGCATGGCGGGCATAAAGCCCGCCCCACAACAAGAGCACGGTGATCACGCGCGCCCGGACCGAGGCGGTGCACACCGTTGACATGCACGACATCTGCACGACACTTGCGGACATGAAAACAAAGTGGCTCGCATCCCGTGAATTCTCGGCGCATCCCGGTCGCGCCTTGGCGGCGGTCAGCCGGGCCGGGCGCGTTTTAGTCACCGCCAACGGCAAGCCGAAAGCGATCATGATTCCAACGTCGGAGGAAACGTTGACCCGCGATTTGGAGATGCTCGACCGCGTGACGCTGACGCAGGCGGTCGAAGCGATTCGGACCGATTCCGTCGTGCACGGCACCGATCATCTCACCCTCGAAGAGATCGACGCCGAGGTGGCAGCCGTGCGCACCGCGCGGCGCCGGCAAAAATGAAACGGTGGGTCATCGACACCAACGTGATCGTGTCCGGTTTGCTGAACCCGCACGGCCCCCCCGCACGGGTGTTGGACGCGGTGCTCGATGGTCGAGTCAAACTCGCTTACGACGCCCGGATTCTGGCGGAATACCGGGACGTTTTGCACCGACCACGGCTGAAACTGAAACCGGAAAAAATCCGCGCCTTTCTGACGGGCTTGCAGAACCAGATGACGGTGACGCCCCGTCCGCTGGGAATCGTTGGTCCCGACGCTGACGACATCGTGTTTGTCGAGGCCGCACTCGCCACGGCCGAAAAGACCATCGTGACCGGAAACCTCGCGGACTACCCGTCGGAGATCTTACAGGGCGCGCGGGTGCTCACGCCCGCCCAAGCTGCCGCAGAGTTAGCGCGCGACCTCCGTGCTTGAATTCAGGAGGAGGGAGGGTTTCTGCGGCAAACCGCGACCGAAGGAAGAAGTCGGATGACGGATTGCTGACGTCGGATGGCGGATAGCGGATAGCGGAAGATGGAGATCGGACGTCTGATCTCTGGCCTCTGTTCTCCGTCGTCGGTCCTCAGTCGTCCGTCGACTGTCGTCTGCTCTCAGTCCTCCGTCGTCGGTCCTCCGTCCTCTGTCCTCAGCCGTCTGGTATCTGTCGTCTGCTCGGTCGTCTGTCCTCAGTCATCCGTCGCGGTCCAATCGGTGAGGGTCACCACGGCTTGGCGTCCGCGGGAGAGGTAGACGGCGCCGAGTTGGAATCCGGATTGCGGGAAACTTTTGGGCATGTCGACCAAGACGATTTCACGGATGCCGAAACCGGCTTCGCGGATGTCGCGGACCCGGGCTTTCGTCCAGAGGTGGTTAATCGTGACCAGAAACACGACGTGATCGGCCACGGTCATCGCGTGCTGGAGGAAGCGGCGGATTTCGCTCCACGGCGGGTTGGTGATAATCCAGTCGACGGGTTGCGTCCACGCGAAGAAGTCGCGGCCGCGTTTGATTTCGGACCAGGAGACGCGGCTAATTTTTTGGCCCGCGAATGCACGCGAATGGGAACGGAAATTCTGTAGGGCTGGCTTTATGCCTGGCGTCGGTGGTTTTTTGGGGCCGGTCGGGATGGGTTGAGACGGCGTGGCGGTCGCGGCGCGGGCGTGAGCGCGGAGGGCTCGGAGGAAATTGCCTTCGCCGCAGCAGGGTTCGAGGAGGTGGCCGGTGGGGTGAAAGTGGGCAACCAGACGGCGCGTCAGCGCCGGGGGCGTTTGCACGTCGTCGTTGCTGAGGTAGTCGCGGTTGGGTTGGGATTTCATCGGACGCGGGGGGCCGGACGGAGGGCGGAGGGCAGACGACGGAGATCGGATTGGCCACAAAGAGGCACAAAAGGCACAAAAAATCGGACAGCGGAGGGCGGAGGGCGGTTGGCGGATGGCGGTTGGCGGATGACAGACGGGTGGCGGGGTTATTCCGGCCATCGGTCACCTCGTGGTCAACGTAGGGCATGGTTTATCCGTGCCATCGGGCGGGATTGGCCGCAAAGAGGCGCAGAAGGCGCAAAAAAACGGACAGCGGGGGGCGGGGTTTATTCCGGCAATCGGTCGAGGCCTGGGAGGGGGGGTATGGCTAGAGTATGTCTACAGTATGTCTAAGGTATGTTTAAGGTAGGGGGGAGCC
>JBBRLB010000226.1:0-5593 GCA_038231575.1 Opitutales bacterium
AACGGCGGCGGCTATCTCGGAGAGGCCATTGAATTGGCCGGCCTGTTCATCAGCAGCGGCCCGGTCGTGCAGGTGAAAAATTACGACGGCGCCGTCCAAGTCGACAAAGACGAAAACGATCGCATCGCCTACGCCGGCCCGCTCGCCGTCCTCGTCGACCGCTTCAGCGCCTCGGCCTCGGAAATTGTCACCGGCGCCCTGCAAAATTACGGCCGCGCGATCGTCGTCGGCGACAGTTCGACCCATGGCAAAGGTTCGGTGCAGATGATCCGCGAAATGAAGGATCTCACGCGCGAACTCGCCGCCGCGAAGGAGAAGACCGGCGCGGTAAAATTCACGATTCAGAAGTATTACCTGCCCAGTGGCGATTCCACGCAGCTCAAGGGCGTCATCCCCGACATCATCCTGCCCTCGATCGACGATTACATTCCGAATATTGGCGAGGCCGACCTGCCCCACGCCCTGGTCTGGGACAAGATTACGACGAGCTTCTTCGATGGCGCGCCGCTCGATGCGAAGGTGCTCACGCCGCTCCGGCAATCCAGCCTCGACCGCCAGACCAAGCTGGATGAATTCGCCTATCTGCGCAAGAACATCGAGTGGTTCAAGGCCCGCCAGGAGCAAAAACTCATCTCGCTCAACCTCGACGAACGCAAAAAGCAGAAGGAATCCGACGACGCCTTCCGCAAGGAAATGAAAGCCGAGAAGGAGCGCATCGCGAAAGGCGATTACATGTTCAAGGATTTCCGTCTCGGGCCTCCCGCTCCGCCGCGCATCAAGGCGCCCAAGAAAGATTCGGACGACGACACGGATGCTGACGATGCCGCGGACGAAAATGACACCTACGTCAAAGCCGATGTTCATCTCCGCGAGGCCCTGCGCATCGTGAACGACGCGGTGGCGCTGGGTAAGAACAAGCAGGTGTGGGCCAGCAACCGTCCGCCCCTGACCGCCACCACCGGCGGTTGAGCGGCGCGGACTAGGTCCGCCAAGCCAGCACAAAGCGATCGCGGCCCGTCAGATCCGGCCGCGACTCACTCCGCGCGAAACCCGCTTCGCGGGTCAGTGCGATCAATTCCGCGTGGTGCGCGATGCCGGTTTCGAGCGCGAGTAGGCCGCCCGGCGCCAGAAATCCCGGCGCGCCCGCAATGAGGGCGCGTAAATCAGCGGCGCCGCCGTCGGCCGAAGTCAGCGCCTGCGCTGGTTCGTAGGCGCGAACCTCCGGAGCGGTCGCGGCGGTTTCCTCCGCGGACAAATACGGCGGATTGGCGACGATGAGTTCGAACCGCGCGTCCGGAGCGAGCGCGGCAAACCAACTCGAGTTCAAAAACGTGACGCGCCCGTCGAGGCCGGTGCGGGCCGCATTTTCCCGGGCCAGCGCGAGCGCCTCATCGCTGGTGTCGACCGCGGTCACGACCGCCGCCGGACATTCCTGCGCAATCGCCAGCGCGATCGCGCCACAGCCCGTGCCCAGATCGAGCACCCGGGCGGGCGGGGCGGTGCAGGCGGCGAGCGCACTGGCGACCAGGAGTTCCGTTTCCGGCCGGGGAATCAGCGCGCGCCGATCCACCTTGAGGTGCAGGCCGTGAAATTCCGTTTCGCCCAAAACATATTGCAGCGGCTCACGCTGGGCGCGGCGGCGGACGAGGGGGCGGATTTTCTCCAGGTCTGCCTCGGTGAGCGGGCGCTCGAATTGCAGATAGAGCTGCATGCGCTTCAAGCCCAGCACATGGCCAATCAACAACTCCGCCTGCAACCGCGGCGATTCCACGCCCTTGGCCGCGAAGAAGTCGGTCGTCTTCTTAATGATTTCGAGGATGGTCAGCATCTCAATCGTCATCGGCCGCCCCACGGGCCGGAAGGTAAACCTGGCCGGTCAGCGCGGCGAGTTTCGCCTCGAAGTCAGCCTTCTGCAGCGCCGCGATAATCGTGCCGATGTCCCCTTCCATGATTTGCGGCAGGCTGTAGAGCGTCAGCCCAATGCGATGATCGGTGACGCGATTTTGTAGGTAATGATAAGTGCGGATGCGTTCGCTGCGATCGCCCGTGCCGATCTGGCTCCGGCGCGCGGCGGCGTATTTGGACCGCTCCTCCTCCTCGCGGCGCTGCAACAACCGCGAACGCAACACCGTCATCGCCCTGGCCTTGTTCTTCAGTTGTGAGCGCTCATCCGCACAGGTCACGATGAGCCCGGTGGGTTTGTGGAGAATTTGCACGGCGGAATCCGTCGTGTTGACCCCCTGCCCACCGGGGCCGCTCGCCCGGGCCACGGTGATTTCCAAATCCTGCGGGTCGATCTGCACGTCGACCTCCTCGGCCTCGGGTAACACGGCCACGGTCACGGTCGAAGTGTGAATGCGACCGCTCGCCTCGGTCACCGGCACCCGCTTTACCCGATGCACCCCGCTTTCAAACTTGAGCTGCTTGTAGACGTCGCTGCCCGTGATCAGAAAGATCACTTCCTTGAACCCGCCGCGTTCGGAGAAGCTGCTGCTCATCGACTGGATTTTCCAGCCGCGCGCATCGGAATATTTTGAGTAAAGGCGGTGGAGATCCGCCGCGAAAAGCGTCGCCTCGTCGCCGCCGGTGCCGGCACGAATTTCCATGACCGTGTTGCGCGAGTCGGTCGGCTCCGGCGGGATCATCGCGCGGAGCACGGCCTGGCGCAGGGTGGCGCGGCGCCGTTCGAGTTCTGGCAGTTCCGCCGCGGCGAGTTCGCGCATCGCCGCATCCGCCGCGGGATCCTTCGCCAGGGACGCCATCTCGAGCAGTTCCCGTTCGAGTCGCGCGTGCGCCCGATGATCGCCGACCAGTTCGGTCAGTTTCTGATGCTCGCGCGTGATGTCCGCCACGCGGCGCGGGTTGCCGTAGAACGACGGCTCCGCCATCTGCGCCCCGAGTTCTTCGAGGCGGCGTTGAAAGGGCGTGAGTTCGGGAAGTGGGTCCATGCAACGGAAGGAGCGCGGGCGGCGATTTGCGAATTGCGCGAGCCGCCGGTTGCGGCTTTGTTCACGGCAATCGTTTCGCGAGGCGAATCCGCCTAGCGGTGCTGATCAGCAATGGCCACGACACTCTTCACACAAAACACCATCGCGCTCATCTGGGATTTCGACAAGACCTTAATCCCGGACTACATGCAGTCGCCGCTCTTCCGCCGCTACGGCATCGACGAGGCGAACTTCTGGGCCGAGACGAACGCGCTCATGGAGCAATACCGCAAGCGCGGCTACCATCTCGCGGGCGAACTCGGCTACCTCAACCACCTGCTCACCTACGTCCAGACGGGGCAGCTCGCCGGGTTGAACAACCAGATTCTGAAAGAGTGCGGCGCCGACATCAAATTCTACCCCGGGCTCCCCGAGTTCTTCGACCGCGCGAAAGGGTTCGCGCAGGAAAAACCGAAGTATGTGGAGCATGACATCTCAGTGGAGCATTACATCGTCAGCACCGGCATCGCCCCGATGGTGCGCGGCAGTGCGATCGCGAAATATGTCGACGGCGTGTGGGCGGCCGAGTTCATCGAAAACCCGCTCCAGCCTGGCTTCCTGAAACAGAACGAATTTCCGATCGAGGCTCCGGCGGAAATCGCGCAGATCGGCATGGTGATCGACAACACGGGCAAGACCCGGGCGATTTTCGAAATCAACAAGGGCTCCAACAAGAATCCCGCCATCGACGTGAACGCGAAAATGGCGCCCGAGGATCGCCGCATTCCGATCCAGAATATGATCTACATTGCGGACGGTCCGAGCGACGTCCCGAGTTTCTCCGTCGTCAAAGGTGGCGGCGGACGCACCTACGCCGTCTATAATCCGGAGAAGCCCGCTGAGTTCGAACAAAACGATCGTTTGCTGCAGTCCGGTCGCATCCACGGCTACGGGCCGGCGGACTACACGGCCACCAGCAGCACGGCGCAGTGGCTGCGGATGCACGTCCACCAGATTTGCGATCGGATCGTCACCGACCGCGAGGCAGCCGTCGCGCAGAAAGCCGCGAAGCCTCCGCGCCATCTTACCGCGACACCCGAGGAAGAAGCCGCCAAGCGGGCGGCCAAAGCGCCGAAGCAGGCTTCGTTTCTTTAGACGACGCCGAGCATAAGCGATCGGGTTCGTGGAACCCCTGGCTTGCAGCGGTCAATAGCCGCTCCGACAGCCTTCGCAGGCGGCGTGGGTAAACCGGCGTCCGGCGACGGGCACAAAAAACGCGCCGGCGTCTGGCCGGCGCGTTGAAATAATGAGAGTCGCCTCGTGGATTACGGGCCAGACGGGCTCACGTTGATCGAAGGATCGATCGGCGTGATGGGCGTCGTCGCCGGAGCAGTCGTGGTGGTCGTCGTGGTGCTCGTGGGAGTCGTGGTCGTGGTGGTAACTGTCGTCGCCGTGGTCGAGGCCGTAGTGGTCGTCGGCGCCGTCACGGTGGGCGCTGCCACCGTCGTGCCTGTTCCCGTCGAGGCACCCGTGGCCGCTGAAGTATTCACGGCAGCGGCAACTTGGCTAACTGCGGTCGTCGTAGCTCCAGAATTCACGGCGCCTTGCATGGCACCGGTGGCCGCACCACTCGCTGCGCCACTTCCGGCGGCGGCATTGACCGCGGCCGTATTCACGACTGCTCCAGTGGTAGTCGCACTCGAAGTAGCACCAGCGGCCGCTCCAGTCGACGCCCCCTGCGAGGCGGCTGCGGCAATCGTGGCGGCCGCATTTGTGGCGGTAGTCGCGCCCGCCGCACCACCACCCGATCTGCCGGCGGCAGCGGTCGTGGCGCCCAATGCGGCACCTTGCGCCGCACCGGTCGCGGCACCTTGCGCCGCACTGGTCGTCGCCTGCGTCGCAACCGTCGATGAGAGTGTGGTGGCGTTTAGGCCAGTAACAGGAGCCACCGCAGCCGACGTGGCCGTCGCGGGGGTGCCGGCCGCTGCGGCCGCAACGGCCGCTTGCGCCGCTTGGGTGATTTGAGTGGCAACGCTATTGGCAGTCGAACTGGCCGTGGTCTGCGCCGCGGTCTGCGCAGCCGAAGCTGCTGATGCGGCAGTCGTCGTCGTCTGGGCGTTAACTGCCGTCGTCGCGGCGGCCTGCGCCTGCTGCGCGGCCTGACCTTGAGCGGCACCTTGAGCCGCAGCTTGGGTTACCGTTTGTGCGACGTTCGAAACCGTCGTAGCATTACCGGTGGCTGCGGCGGCTTGGACTGCCGCCGTCACGATACTGGCAGCCGTATCAGGTGCCGCCGCCGACGCCGTCGCGGCCGCCGTCGCGACCGCCGCCGGCACGGACGTAACAATCGTATTCATGACGGTGGTCAATTCACCCGACGCCACCGCGGTCGCAGCTCCGAACGAGCCGTTGTTGGCGGGGCTCGCCACGACGGCGACCGCCGCGACTGCCACCGCCGCCGCCAAGTTCACCTGCGCAGCTTCAGCACCGGACAAACTTGAGGCCGCGACCGCAGTCGCACCATTGATTGAGACGCCACCGGCTACCCGTCTCGGAGGCTAACTTGCGGGCGTCGAGCCGGTGCCAGATATGGCCATGATCGCTGGCGAGAATGACGACCCGGCCAGAGTCTCGGGCCAACTTGAGCAAAGAGCCGAGCGGACTGA
>JBBRLB010000227.1:0-5530 GCA_038231575.1 Opitutales bacterium
ACGCCGTCGGGGAGCGGCTTCTTGTCGCGCGTGCGGTGGTGGTGCGCGCCGATGGTGGTGGCATACATGCCGGTCATGAAGGAGCTACGGCTGACCGAGCAGACCATGCCGAGGTAGGCGTGGGAGAAGTAGGTGCCCTCTCTGGCGAGGCGGTCGATCGTGGGCGTGCTGGCTTGGGGCGCGCCGGAGAGACTGAGGGCTTCAGGGCCCATATCCTCGGCGATGATCCAAAGAATATTGGGGCGGGTGGGCGCGGCGGCGGCACAGACGGTGGCGACAGTGCCGAGCGCGAGGGAGGCGGCGGCGAGGAGGAGGTGGAGGCGACGGATCATTTGAGAGAAGAGACGAACAATCGCGAATGAGGGTGCCCGCGGTTGAAAACGTGACTTAGATTTCGGAAATTTTTATAGAATGAGAACGTGTTGTTCTGATACCAGCGTGTTTCTGCGGGGATCGTAATGATCGAGGCGCCGACGTCTCGTCGGGCGGTGTTCAGCCGGGTGCCCGCCAGTGTGCTGTTCGCGGAGTAACCCACGTGATCGTTTTCGCTCACCACAAAAGGGGACAACTCAAGAACTTCTTCCGTCGGCTTGGGGCTTCCGGAGGCGGGAGGTGTAGACGGCGTCACCTGCGAGGAGGACCATGTGGCGGTCATACCGATTAACACGAGCAGACTGATCCTGATGGAATCGGCTTTCATAGGGTGGCGAGGGGTTATGGGGCGGCCAAACGCCGACAAACCCATCAGCGCACAACGAGTGCAAAAGATGGGATCAGGGCGATCAATGGGTCAGTGAGGTTGTGCGCACACGACTTGATTGAATGTTCGCAGATCAGCCGGCAGTAGCCTGCTCCCCCAGACGGGGGAATTTGCGTCCGCTTGCTGCGAGCGCGCCAAGAGTGATTTTTTTAGGGCGACCAAGGCGCGGAGCCGTCAGGTTTGGCGCGGAGGAATTTCGCGCCGGTTTCGCGATACCAGTCATGGAGGCGCGCGCGCAACGTCGCGACCCGCGCGGGTTCGGCGGAGGCGAGATCGTGGTGCTCGCCGAGATCGTCGTGGAGGTTGTAGAGCGCGACAGAGCCGTCTTCGTAATTCTCCAAGAGCTTCCAGTCGCCCATGCGGATCGCGCCGCCGGGGAACCCGCCTTGGTTGCCGTAGTGCGGGTAGTGCCAGTAGAGCGCGTCCCGCGCGGGAGCGGCCTCGCCGCGGAGGATCGGCAGCAAATTCACGCCGTCGATCTTTAGGCCGGCGGGCAGCGGCACTCCGGCGGCGGCGAGCGCCGTGGGCAAGATGTCGATGCTCATGATCGGCGTCGTGCTCGTGTGGCCGTTGCGCGCCGCACCGGGCAGGCGGATGATCCACGGTTCGCGGATGCCGCCCTCGTAAACCCAGCCCTTGCCGCCGCGCAGCGGGAGATTCGAGGTGGGAGCGCCTTCGGCGGTGGAGAGGCCGCCGTTGTCGGAGGTGAAAATCACGAGCGTGTTTTCGGCGAGGCCGAGTTCATCGAGCTTGGCGAGGATGCGGCCGGCGGCGGTGTCCATCTCCTCGACCATCGCGGCGTAGATGGCGTGGTTTTGAATGTTGCGGACTTGGCGCGGGCCTTGGGCGGAGACGTAGTATTGCCGCTCCTCGATAAACTTGTCCTGCAACCCGAGCCGCTGCGCCTTGGTCTGATATTTTTCGATCAGCGCCGCGCGCGCCTGGAGTGGCGTGTGCACGTCGTAGAAACTGTGCTGGAGGTAGAACGGGTTGCCCCCAGCCTTGAATTTTTCGAGCAGGCGGAGCGTTTCGTTTGCGAGGCGCTCGGTGAGATGCTCGCCGACCGGGCCGTCTTCGAGGCGCGGATTTTTGTAGGGAGAGAAATAACTTGTGGGCCGGCCCATCGACCATCCGGCGAGGTTGATGTCGAAGCCCTGCGCCTCGGGCCAATATTTTTCCTCCTCGCCGAGGTGCCACTTGCCGACGAAGGCGGTGCGGTAGCCGGCGGGCTTGAGCGCCTCGGCGAGCGTCGTCTCCGCGAGCGCCATTTGTCTGGTGAGCGGCGCTTCGCGAAAACGCTCGGTGCGCTCGCCCGGGAGCCAGTTGGTGAGGCCGGCGCGCGTCGGATATTTTCCGGTCATCACGCTGTAGCGCGTGGGGCTGCACACGGGATTGGCCGCGTAGCCGTCGGTGAAACGCACGCCTCGGGCCGCGAGCCGATCGAGATTCGGCGTCTCGTAAAACGTCGCGGGATTGTTGGCACCGAGATCGGCCCAGCCAAAATCATCGGCGAGCAGCACGACGATGTTCATGGGTGGAGCGGCGGGAGCGGCGTGCGCTGCGGCAAGCAGCAGCGCGGCGAGGAGACAGCCGAGACGGGACAGGGTTTTGAAATTCATGGGGTGGGAATCGGAGCAGAGGGCGGATCAGGGAACCACGCGAGCAATCGCTGCGCGACGAGTTCGTGGCCGACGCGGTTCGGGTGATTATTTTGCGCCATAAGGCTGGCGGGGTCACGGCCGGATTTCACTGCGTCGGCAAAGGCACCGAGGCTGTCCGCGAGGGCGACGTGGTATTCGGCGGCAAGTTGGCGGACGAGTTCCGCATGCCGGTTCAAAGGATCAGCGGGATTCGCGAGGTCGGCTTTGAGATCGGGCGTGGGCGTGAGCAGGATGACTTTGATGTGCGCGGCGAGCGCGGACTCGATCATGGAGCGCCAGGCCTTCTCCGCGCGCGCGAGGCCGATCGAGCGATCGTTAAGCGCGTAGTCGATCATGAGCACGTCGGGTTTCAACGGGAGCACGTCGCGCGTGAAGCGCGCGGCACCGGTCTCGGCGTGTTCGCCGCCGATGGCGGTGACGATGACGTTGATGACGGCGCACGGAAATTTTTTCGCGAGCTCGAGGTGGAGCAAGTGGGGATAGGCGTCGAACATTCGTACCTGCGGGGTGCGGGCGTAGCCGGCGGGCACGCTGTGCCCGTGAGCGACAATGGCGAGCGTGCGGTTCTTCGGCCAATGGACCGCCGCGTCGCGGGCGAAGTCCTGCAAATAATCGCGGGGCTCGGCGGCAACGAGCGTGGTCGCGGCCGCCAGCAGGAAGCCAAAGAAGCAGGAGCGGAGATGCATGGCAGAGTTTGACGGACGAGGAGGATCCTCGACGGGCTTCGCGGCTTTGTAAACCGCACGTTTCCGCCGGGACCATTACGAATGCCCGGCCGCCACGCCGAGGGAGCGGCCGCCGGTCAGCAATCGGATTTCTCAGTGAACCGCTCGCGCCGCGTGCTCTTCTTCTTTGCGGTAAACTCGGCGTGGGCAAATGTCGTCTGTTGCGTCATACCCTCCGCCTAGCAACCCTCATGCCTCTCCCCCGGTTTTACTTCCGATATAGCTGCGATTAAATCAGCGTCTCCCTCGATGGAAGAGCAGCGGCGCTCAAAACGTGAACGTGCTGCTCAGGGTCCAACGCGTTTCGTTCGGGATGCGAATCACGGCGATGCTGCCGTCGGGGTTGGCGGTCACGGGGATGTCTTCGCCGTTGCCCCAGGCGTTGCGGACGTTGAGCTGGAGGCGCCAATCGACGATCTTGAAAACCTTCCGGCGGTAGCTCACCCAGACATCGCCCGCGAGTTCCTCCGGCCCGTAGAACGGATGATCGAGATCGGGGAACTGGGTCTGCATCACGGGATCGTTATCGGCGATCTGGCTGGTGCTGGTGTAGAGCTTGTTGGTCGCGACGATCTTTGCCTTCAGCGCCTGACCGGTGAGGAAGGGCGCGCCGATGGCGATCTTGCTTTGCCAGCGGACGGAGGCGCCGATGCTCGTGGCTTTCAGGAGCGGGTTCTCAAAACCGCGGAGATCGTAGGTGGAGGTGAAATTGGCGCGCCATTTGCGTTGCTCGGAGGAGACGGCGCCGTCGCGGGCGAGGGTGGCGGCGAGGGGGTTGCCGACGCTGCTGCCGAAGCGCGTGGCGGCGGTCTGGCGCTCGGGAAGGGTGGGGCCCTGGTCGATACCGAGGAGGTTGAACTTCTGGAGATTGGCGTAGACCGCGTCGGCGACGAGCTTGGTGAGCTTGGCGGAACCGCTGACGACGGTTTCTTGTTTCGCGACGTTGAAGGACACGCGCCAGCTCTTCGTGAGGTTGCCGACGAGCTCGGTTTCGAGGCCCTTGGCGTCGAGGTCGTTGGTATCGGTGAGGCCGGCGATGCCGTTCGTCAGCGAGGCGGTGCCGGCGGCGTTGAGGCGCAAGTTTTGCAGGGAGCGCGTGGGCTCCGGCAGGAGTTGCTGAAATGCCGCGTAGAGTTGCTCGTAAGAGTTATAGCCGGCGGCGGTCACCCCGGGAATGGTGTTGAAGGCGATGCCCTCGGTTTGCGCGGTCACATAACGACTCATCATAAAGTTCGGGAAACCGTTAACGCCTCCCGTGGCGCCTTGGGCGTTGTTGCTGCTGTTGGTCTGCACGGTGTGAAATTGGTTCACACGGAGGGACACGCGGCGGTCGAGGAACTCGACGAGAACGCCGTATTCCTCGGTCGTGCCGGCGGGGGCGGCGATGATCTTTCCGTTCAAGTCGCTGCGGATGTTGACGGGGTTGAAGTTGCCGGAGGAGTTGTAGAAACCGCCGAGCTCGATGCCGAGTGGGAGGTGTTTCGTGAAGAAGGTGGGGATACGGCCGACGACGCTCCAGGTGAAATTACGGCCGCGTTCGTCGAGGTTCGGGTCGGAGTCGAGGCGGAGCGCGGAGGTGTTAAGGGAGTCGTCGGCGTTGCGGGTGTTGCCGAGGCTGGAAAATGTTTTCAGGTGGTCCCAGCGCCAGCCGACGACGCCGACGAGGTTGTTTTTGAAAAAGTCGCTCTTGAGGCTGAAGGACTGTGAGTCGATGAGCTGGCGGCTCCGAGAATTGCCGTTGAGGAAACGCGTGACGGAGAGCGGTTCGGTGGCGAGTTTCTTGTTGGTGAAGTCGAAGAAGGTGGCGTTGTAGGTATCGCCGCTCTGGGGGATGCGGGCGTCCACGACGTTGGTGATGCGGACATCGTTGATCGAATTCGCGTTGAGGACGGAGGGCCCGAGGTATTGCACCACGACGGGGGTGGTGCGGAAGTTGCCGCTGATGCTGGATTGAAACACATCGGTGTTGAGGTTGCGCGTGGCGCTGGTCCAGCCGGTGGCGTAGTTGAAGGTGGAGGCGTCGTTGCGGTTTTGGGTGTGGAGGCCGGTGAAGATGTGATTACCGAGCGGGATGCCGAAGAGTTTCTTGCCGCGCTCTTCGAGATCGAGGCGGTAGAAGGCGGTGGCGCGGAAGGCTTCGCGGAGGCCAGTCTGGGTGCGATCGGTGATGCCTTGTTGATCGACGAAGGGGCGGCCGACGTTGGGATTGGGCTGGTCGTTGGAGAGGTATTGGGCGACATCGATGTGTCTGGGCCGAGGACATGGGTGACACCTGTTCGGAGACATGGGTGACACGCGCAGAGGCGGAGGCTGGATTAAGGATGAAAGGGAGGAGTGGAAGAAAGGAAAGGCTGGAGCGGACGCACGGTGTATTTGAGCGCGCA
>JBBRLB010000228.1:0-5422 GCA_038231575.1 Opitutales bacterium
CGGCCAAGCCAAAAGACGAAATTTTCAAGCGCCGTCGCGACCAAGTTCCTGATTTTGTCCTCAAGGATCTTCAGAAATCAAAGAGC
Source organism: Opitutales bacterium (assembly GCA_038231575.1). Taxonomy (GTDB): domain Bacteria; phylum Verrucomicrobiota; class Verrucomicrobiia; order Opitutales; family Opitutaceae; genus CAITWF01. The sequence goes on from JBBRLB010000228.1 coordinate 87, forward strand.
CGAGCCAGGCGCTAGAGCCAACGGCCCCAAGCGGCCGTGGCTCATCTTGAACGTTCGGCAAAGAAGATGAAACCCTCGATCGGAAGTTTGTCCGTGTGCGCTGCGTTAGTCGGGCTGGTAGCGGCTGCCATGTTTCTTGGCGGAGTATTCCGCGGTCTTCTCGCCGTTTCGACGTTTGGCCTCTTACTCTTTCACGTGCTCACGCAGGAGCAGTTCGTTATGGGTCGGTTCGGTGGAAAAGTAGTAAGAAAGAGAGAAGCACCGAAGACATATTGGACGTTTGTCGCCGTTCTATCCGTTGGAATGGCGGCATCCGTTCTGGCCACGCTTGGCTTCTGGCCCAAGATTCCCCCGTTGTGAAAGAAAAGAATAGTCTCAGGTTTGAAGTGCGACAGTGAAGCGGTCGCGGCGTGCGGATCGAAAATCAAATTGCCGTGCGCCGGCGTTAACCGAACGGCGCGAGGGTGGACGGTTTCCACGGCGAGAGGCGGGTTTTAGCCGCGCCCCACACCGGTCGCCATGTCCGCGGCGCGCTCGGCGCCGATAACTTGGACGCCAAGCTTATCGCAGGCGCGCGAAGGTGGCTTGGAGCACTTGGAGGTCGGACGCGTTCTTGGTTTTCTCGCGGGCCTTCGCGATGATCTCGGCTTCGAGGGCGTTCTTGGTTTTGCGCGTCTTGTTTTCGTAGAAGACGCCGAACGATCCCGGCCAGGCTTGTTGCGCGAGCTGGAAGGCGGCGACTTCGTCGGAGGTGTCGTGGCGCGCGGCATCCTCGGGCGTGCCGTCGTTTTTCTTTTCGTCGACGAGCGTCCACTTGCCGCCTTTGCGCGGGATGGAGGCGTCGAAGGCGCCTTCGAAAAATTCGACGCACTCCGACAAGATTTCGACGACGGAGAAACCGTCGTGTTTTGCGGCGCGGAGCATCATCTCGGTCATGTGATTGACCTGCGTGGCATGACTGCGCGCGACGAACGTGGCGCCGCTGTTGAGGAGCGTGCGCATCGGGTTGATCGGCTGGTCGATCGCGCCCCAGGGGTCGGTCTTGGATTTGAAACCGATCGGGGAGGTCGGCGACGTCTGCTTCTTGGTCAGGCCATAGACGGAATTGTCCATGATGACGTAGGTGAGGCGCGTATTCTTGCGCGCGGTGTGGACGAGATGGTTGCCGCCGATGGAGAAGCCGTCGCCGTCGCCGCCGAAGACGAAGACGTGGAGGTCGTCGTTGCCGAGGCTAATGCCGGCGGCGAACGGGAGCGCGCGGCCGTGGATGTAGTGGCCGCCGTGGGTGTTGACGAAATAGGGGAAGCGCGACGAGCAGCCGATGCCGGCGAACGTGACGATCTTCTCGTGCGGGTATTGGAGTTTTTCGAGCACGCGATAGAACGACGCGAGCACGGCGAAATCACCGCAGCCGGGGCACCAGGTGGGGTGATCGGCGACGAGGACTTTCTTGGTGAGCGGGGCGCCGGGGGCGGGCGGGGGAGTGGCGAGGGCGGTGGCGGACATGCGGGGTAAATCGTTGAGTGATGGGAGTGGAGAGACCGAGCGACGATCAGGTTTAGATTTTAGCAAGCGGGCTGTGGTGGGCGGCGCCGAGGGTCGAGTTGAGGTGGGCGCTTTCGATGTGCTTGGCGACGCCGGCGACGAGTTCGCTCACTTTGAAGGTGAGGCCGTCGGTTTTCGTGACGCTGACGATGCTCGGCATCGCGTAGCGCGCGCGGAGCATCATCGCAAGTTGGCCAAAGCCGTAGAGGCCCTCGTCGTTCAGTTCGGCGACCACAATTTTATGGAAACGCGCAAAGGTTTGCTCGAGGCCGTTGGGCAGCGGGTGCACGTGGCGGAGATGGAGATGGCCGGCCTTGACGCCGGCGTGCTGGATGCGGACGAGCGCCTCGCGACCGGGACCCCAGCTCGAGCCCCACGTGACGAGGAGCACTTCGCCGGCGGAATCACCATTGAACTCCGGCGCGGGCAGCGACGCGCCGAGCGCCTTGATCTTCTCGCGGCGCTTCGCAGTCATCTGCATGTGCAGTTTCGGGCTGCCGGTGGGATGGCCGAGTTCGTCGTGCTCGAGGCCGGTGACGGTCGGATATTTTCCGGAGCCGATCTTCGAGCCGGCGGGGGCGTGGCGCGTGATGCGGTCGAGCGGGTAGGGTTTGTAGTCGGCGCCGCGATCGGAGAGATCGGCCTTCGGATCGACCATGAGTTTGGGGAAGTCGGGCTCGTCAAACGCCTCGATGCGGCTGGCCAGACCCATGTCGGTGAGGATGAGGACCGGCGTGGAATATTCGCGGGCGATGCGGGTGGCCTCGATCGCGATGTAGAAGCAGTCCTCGACATTTTTCGGGGTGAGGACGACGCGGGGCGTATCGCCGTGCGAGCCGTAGATCGCCTGCAGCAGATCGCTTTGCTCGACGTTGGTGGGCATGCCGGTGGAAGGCCCGCCGCGCTGGACGTTGACGACGATGAGCGGCATCTCGGCCATCGTGGCCCAGCCGAGGGCTTCCATTTTCAACGAGAGTCCGGGGCCGGCGCTGCCGGTGACGGAGAGATGGCCCGTGTAGGAGAAGCCGAGGGCGGTGGAGACCGCGGCGATTTCGTCTTCGCACTGAACGAAGAGTCCGCCGTATTTCGGCAGCTCGACGCGCAGCGTTTCCATGATCGAGGACCACGGGGTGATGGGATAACCAGCGCCGTGGCGCACGCCGCCGGCGAGCAGGCCGTAGGCGAGGGCCATGTTGCCGTCCATCGTGACTTGGGGGCGGCCACTGGCAGCCGCCGCGCGATCCACCGCCTCGAAGCGGTAAAAGAGATCGCGGAGATTGTTTTGCGGCCACGCATAGCCGGCGTCGAACGCGAGCATCGAGTTGCGCACGATGCTTTCGTCCTTCCCGCCAAAGCGCTCCTTGATGAGCGTGGCGAGTTTCACGACGTCGAGGTCGAAAATGCGGGCGATGAAGCCGAGGACGTAAATGTTTTTGCCCTTATCCTTCGACGTGCCACCCACTGCCTCAACGGTGCCGGTGGTGATGGGCAGGGCGACGTTGGTGAAGCGGTTGTCGTCGGCCGCCGGCGTGACGTGGTCGCTGTCGTAGACGAGCACACCACCCGGGCGCAACGAGCTGATGTGGGCGTCGTAGCTGTGTTGATAAAACGCCACGAGCATGTCGGCCCGATCCCCGGCGGACATGATGTCGCCGGTGCCCATGCGCACTTGGAAAATCGACGGTCCGCCCGAAATCGTGGACGGGATCGTCATGTAAGTCATGATGTCCTGGTCGCTTCGACCGGCGAGCCGGGCGAGAAATCCGCCGATGGACTGAATGCCATCCTGCGAGTTACCAGCGAGTCGGATGACGACGTCCTGGATGGAACGGGGCACGCCGGAGGCGCTCGAGGCGCCACCCGGGGTTTCGGGGGAGTTGGGGCTAACCATGAGGGTCGCGAAACGTGTCCCGCGAAACCGGCGGAGTCAACGAGGCGACGCGCTACGACAAAATATGATTAGAGATCCGCAGGTTGTGACCACGGCGCAGAAGGCGGGGTAATGCTGGCACCGCGAGCCCACCCGTTCAGTTGTAGAACAATACGCACACGCACATCGGCACGGCGGCCTCATGGGCGGTGCGCGTCAGCTTGCCGGTCGCGGGATCGACGCGAAAGACCGTAAGGTTGCCGGAATCCTGATGGGCGCAGACGAGCCATTTGCCGTCGGGGGAGAGCGCAAAATTCCGCGGCGTCTTGCCGCCGGAGGCGACGATCTCGACGGGGGTGAGCAGGCCGGTGGTGGGATCGATCGCGAAGACAGCGACGCTGTCGTGGCCGCGATTGGAGCCGTAAAGGAACTTGCCGCTGGGATGGACGCGGATTTCGGCGGTCGTGTTCTCGCCTTTGAAATCGGCCGGCAGGGTCGGCAGTGTCTGCCGAGGGGTCAGCGTGCCGGTCGCCGCGGCGTAATCGTAGGCGGCGATCGTGCCGCCCATTTCGTTGATCACGTAGGCGTGCTGGCCGTCGGCGCCGAATTTGAAATGCCGCGGACCCGCGCCCGGCGCGGTCGCGACGAAGGGCGGATTCGCCGGGGTGAGTTTCACGGCCGCCGGATCGAGCGCATAGGAAAAAATCTGATCGGTGCCGAGATCGCAGAAGATCGCGAAGCGGTTGTCGGGGGAGAGGGTCGCGGAATGGATGTGCGATTTGTCCTGGCGGGTTTTGTTTGGGCCGCTGCCGGAGTGCTGGATAATCGTCGGCGGGCCGAGCGTGCCATCGGATTTGATCGGAATGATCTCGGCGCGGCCTTCGCGGTAATTGGCGGCGAGCAGCGCGTGGCCAGTGGCGTCGACCGCGAGGTGGCTCGGGGCGCTCGCGGCCCGTTCGACCAGCGCCGGACGCGCGGAGGCGGTGGCCGCGGGCAATGGCGTGAGTTTCGCGCCGCCCGCCTCGACCTTGAAGCCGACGGCCTGCGCCTCCGACTCGTGGATCGCGTAGAGAAATTTTTTGTCGGGTGAGAACGTGATCCACGCGGGATTGGGCGTCTTCGCGACGACGGTCGGTGTGCCGAGCACGCCGGTGGCGTCGTCGAGTTCCACCGCGTAGATGCCCTCGCTGCCATCGCGCGTGTAGGTGCCGAGGAAGATGAGATGGGAATTCATGGCGAAGACGGAAAGGGGAGAGGCAAGCGCGAGGAAGGTCGCGGGCAAAATTGCTTTCATGGAAAATCTCGGGGACGGCTAGCTGGTGGGGAATGGCGCGCGCGACTCGACGGTAATTTTGAGCGCCGCCTTGAAGTGGCGGCGGCACACGGCGACGTAGCGATCGTTGCCGCCGATTTCGACCTGCGCGCCCTGGCGGACCCCGCGGCCTTGGGCGTCGACACGGAGGTTCATGATCCCCTTGCGGCCGCAGTGGCAGATCGTTTTGAGTTCCGTGAGCGTGTCGGCGAATCCGAGCAAGGCCGCACTGCCGGGAAAAAGCTTCGCCTGGAAATCGGTGCGCAGCCCGTAGCACAGCACCGGGATGTCGAGCGCATCGGCGACCTCACTGGCCTGCCAGACCTGCTCGGCCGTGAGAAACTGTGCCTCGTCGATCAACACGCATGCGACCGGCTCGGTGGCGTGCTCCGTGCGCACGCGCGTGAGAAGATTGTCGCCGACCGCGATCGAAATGGCGCCCGAACTCAAGCCGATGCGCGATTCGATCCGGCCGGTGCCGACACGCGTGTCGATCGCGGGCGTGAAGAGCAGGGTCCGCATGCCGCGCTCGCGGTAGTTGTGGCTCGACTGGAGCAGCACCGTGCTTTTGCCGGCGTTCATCGCCGAGTAATAGAAATAGAGCTTGGC
>JBBRLB010000229.1:0-5403 GCA_038231575.1 Opitutales bacterium
TCAACGACACGAAGCTCCCAAAGAACGTCGCGATTCTCGGCCAGACGAACAACACCAACGCGCTGGAGTTTTGGACCACGGTGCCGTTCTACGGTGTCATCTACACGCCCCAGGCGAGCCTGACCTTCGCGAACAACAACACCTACTTCGGCGCCATCGTCGCCCAGTCGGTCGCGTTTGGCGCCACGAGCTCCCCCACTTTCCATTACGACACGAGCCTGCGCAATGTGACCTTCTCCGGCGTCGACACGCCCTACGCGGTGGCCAACTCGCGCGAGATCACTCCCTGAGTCGCGGGGTCGTCCCTGCCTGGGTCGGGTCGCGTTGGATGTTTTCCTTCAGCGGGGCGGCAAACGTTCTCGCCGTGTAAGACCTGTTGACGTTGATTTCGGGTGCATGTCCCGCCTTCGCGCCGCCGCCGTCCTCACCGTCGCCTGTGTTGCCCGCCTGCTGCGCGCGCAGCCTGCGATCGAACCGGTGGTCAAACTCGGCGAGGTTGTCGTCTCACCCAGTCAGTTTGGCGTCGCCGATCAACGCCGGGCCTCGACCGCGTCGCTGACGAGCACCGAGCTCGAGACTCTCCCGCAAATCGGCGACGATCTCTTTCGCTCGATCGCCCGGCTGCCTGGCCTGGCGGGCGATGATTTCACCGCATCGTTCTGGGTGCGCGGTGCGCCCAACTCCCAAATTCTGGCGCGTCTGGATGGCGTCCAGCTCATCGAGCCTTTTCATCTCAAAGACGTCGACGGCGCACTCTCCATCATCGATCCGCGCACGGTCAGTCGGCTCGACTTGGTCACGGGTGGATTCGCCGCCGACTTTGGCGATCGCGAGGCGGCGGTGCTCACGCTCGCGACGCGCGAGCCGGAACATTTGCGCACGGGACTGGAGCTGAGTCTCACCGGCATCGGCGCTCACAGCGAGGGTTTGCTCGCCGGTAATCGCGGCCGCTGGCTGGTCTCCGCCCGCCGCGGCTATCCCGACATCGCGTTGCGCGCCGTCAATAGGGACGACGAAGTCTCGCCTCGTTACTATGATGCCACGGCGAAATTCGAATTCGTTCCCGCCCCCGGCCACACGGTTTCGTTTCACGGGCTGCATGCCGGCGACACCCTCGGCTATCATCGCAAAAATAATCCCGATCTCACGAGCGACTACGCCAGCGATTATGCGTGGGGCCGCTGGCAGGCCGCGATCAATTCGCGCCTCACGGGCGAAACGGTGCTCTCGTTCACCCGCCTCACGTGGAGCCGCGATGGCAGCGGCACGATGGATGGGTTCCCCTTTCTCCTGCGGGATCATCGCTCGCTCGCGTTGGCGGGGTTGCGCAGCGACTGGTCGCTGGCACTAAGCGAACGCGCGCTGGTTCGCAGCGGCTTCGAGACCACCAGCGGCAGCGGACGCTACGACTACGTCTTCTCGCACCAATTCACGGCCGTCAGCGCGGGACGCCAGATCACCGTCAGCGATGCGCGCCGCGCCGCGCCGAAACCCGAGGGCAAATCGCTGGGCGCCTTTCTCGCGGTCCGCGTCCAGCCCGTCGCCGCGCTCATCCTCGAGCCCGGCGTGCGTTTTGATCGCCACACCGCGTCGCGCGATACCGATGTCAGCCCGCGCTTCAACGCCGCGCTCACGCTCGGTCGCGCGACGCTCCGCGCCGCGTGGGGCCTCTATTTTCAATCGCAGGGCCTCCACGAACTGGCGGCCAACGCGGGCGACACGCATTTCTATCGCTCCGAGCAGGCGGAGCACCGGGTCCTGAGCGTCGAGACCCCGCTCGTCGAAGGGCTCGGCCTGCGCGTGGAAGCCTACGAGCGGCGCCTGACGCATGTCCGGCCCCGCTGGGAAAATCTCGACAACACCTACGATCTTTTTCCCGAGGCGCAGGACGATCGTGTGCGACTGGCGCCCGCTCGTGGCCGCGCCCGCGGGGTCGAAGTGCTGCTGGCGGGCCGCGCTCGTTCGCGTCTCACTTGGAACGCCAGCTACGCGCTGGCCCGCACCGAGGAGGAAATTTCCGGCCAGTGGGTTCCGCGGGCACATGATCAGCGCCACACGTTCTACACCGACCTGACCTACGCCCCGAATGATCGCTGGCAATTCAGCACGGCGTGGCAGTTCCACTCGGGGTCGCCGACCACCGATGTCGTCTACTCACTCGCGACGCTCGCCAACGGCCGGCGTGTCACCGTTTCCACGAATGGCCCGGTTTATGGCCTGCGGCTCCCCGCTTACCATCGGCTGGATGCCCGGCTGACCCGCCAGTTCAAACTTACGCACGGCGACCTCCGCGTATTCCTCGACGTGTTCAACGCCTACGACCACGAAAACCTCGTCGGTTACGATCACAATGTCACCGTCGCGGGCACGCAGGTCATCGACACGCGAAAACCGCGCACCCAGCTCCCCTTCCTGCCGAGCGTGGGAGCCAGTTGGCAGTTTTGAAGAAATTTTCTGCTTCCGCTGGCGAAGTGTTTCCTAATTCTGTTTGTGGCGTCTTTCCCTTCTCATGTCCGCACCCTCCCCTTCGTCTCGTTCCTTCAACCTCTTGCTGCGCACGTTCATCGTGCTCGCGCTCCTGGTCGGCCTCGGCTGGGGCGGACGCTGGACCTGGAAGCAGATCAGCCCGGGCCTCTTCGGCAACAAGCGCGAAGAAAAAATCCCGACCGCGCGCGTGAAGTCCGCGACCATCTCCGAGGAGATCGTCGCTGTTGGACGCCTCCGCGCCGTCTTCTCCACCGAACTGCGCGCTGAGATCAGTGGCCGGATCATGAAGATTTTCGTCGCCGACGGCCATGCCATCAAGCGCAACGACCAGATCATCCAACTCGATCAGACCGATATCCTCACCCAGCTCCAGGAATCCGACCGCAACATCGAGGCGTCAAAATTGCGGCTGCAGAAAACCCGACGGGAGTTCGAACGCCAGCAGGACCTCCAGCGACGCGGATTGATCACGCCCAAGGATTTCGAGGAGACCCGCATCACCCTCGCGCTCTCCGAAAACGACGCCGCCGTCTACGAGGCCCGCGCCGCCAACCTCCGCGATAAACTGACGAAGACCATTATCCGCGCGCCGCATGACGGCACCCTGCTGCTGCGCGATCTGACCGAAGGCCAGCTCGTGACCAGCGCCGCCTCGCAAAACGGCGGCACGCTGCTCGGCGAAGTGGCCGATCTCACCGCCCTGATGGTGCGCACCAACATCAACGAAATCGATGTCGCGCGGCTCAAGCTCGCCGACGCCGCGCGCGTGCGCGTCGATTCCCTGCGCAACATGATGCTCAACGGCGAAATCAAACGCATCGCGACCATCGCCAACGAAACGGTGGGCGACCGCACGCGCGTTTTCCCCGTCGATGTCGTCGTGGACGAGACCGACCCCCGCCTGCGGCCCGGCATGTCGGCGACCGTCATGTTCACCCTCGCCCGCGTCGAGGACGTGCCCTCGGTCCCGCTGTCCGCGGTCTTTTCCAACGCCGACTCGGTGCGCTATGTTTTCATCCGCAAGGGCGAAGGCTTCGAGGTCCGCGGGATCGACATCGGCATCGCCGATACGCGCCGCGTGCAAATCCTCTCGGGCTTGGTGGCCGGCGACGAAGTGACCCTGATGCGCCCGCTGGAATACATGGGCGAAATCCCCGTCGCCAAACCGTCCTCTCCGCCCAAAGCGCGCGGTAAACGCAACGGACTCTAAGCCCCATGCGACAGCTCCTCATGGGAATCGGCAGCGGGTTGAGCGAGGTGATGGCGCACAAGCTGCGCTCCTTCCTGACCTTGTTCGGGATCGTTCTGGGCGCCGCCGCCCTCGTCGGCATGCTCGGCGTGGTCAAAGGTCTCCTGCGCGGTTGGGAATCGATGATCTACGAAACCGGCGGCATCGAGCGCATCAGCGTGATGTCGCGTCCGGCACCCGAGGCGCAGCGAGAAATCGCCCAGCTCTCGCCCGGCCGCACGCTCAATGACGTCGATGCCATTCTCGCGGCGGTGCCGCTCGCGCAGCGCGTCACAGCGGAGGTCACGATCCCGAACGGCGGGCGGCTCTCGTTCCAAGGCCGCGCTTCCTGGCAGAATGTCCGCGGCGTGCTGCCGGCGACGTTCATCATGGACCGCTTCGACGTGCAGATGGGCCGGATGATCGGGGACCTCGACAATGAATTTCAAACCCAAGTGGTCGTGCTCGGTTCGTCCATCGTGGATCAGCTTTTCCCCCGCGGCATCGATGCGCTGGATCGCGTCCTCACGATCAACGGCCAGCCGTTCACGGTCGTGGGTGTGCTGCGGGAATATCGAGGCGGTCTGGGCGGCGGCAACGCGTTCAGCGCCAAAAACCAAGCCGTCTTCATTCCACTCACGACGCTGCAAACCCTCTTTCGCGTCGATGAACATGTGGATGTCCTGAACGTGAAGGTCGCCGACGTGACGGACATCCCCATCGCGCTCGAACAGATTTCCAACGTGCTCACTCATACGCATCGGGGAATTCAAGACGTGCGCTTTGAAACCCGGGAGGATCTGCTGCAGCGCTTCGAAGAAACCCGGCGGAGTTATGTCGTCTCGCTCGGTGGCGTGGCCGTCATCGGCCTCATCGTCGGCGGCATCGGCATCATGAACGTGATGCTGGCGTCCATCAGCGAGCGCATCCGGGAAATTGGCGTGCGCCGGGCACTGGGCGCGAAGCGCAACGACATCCTGCTGCAGATTCTCGCCGAGTCGCTGACGCTCGCCGTCGCGGGCGGCCTGCTGGGCATGGTCGCCAGTATCGGCCTCATTAAGATTCTGCAAAAAGTCGTCGTGGAGGCCAACCGGCCTGAACTTTCCCCCGCGGCGATGGCGATTGGCGTGTTGTTTAGCGGCATCGTCGGCGTGCTCGCTGGACTCTATCCCGCCATCCGCGCCTCGCGGTTGCCGGTCGTGGAAGCCCTACGGACCGACTGAGTCCGTGGCAGGCCCTGCCACCGAGAAATTGAACAGCGCCTCTGCTACCTCCGGTGCAACTGTCCGGGCCAAAGAGCTGACGGCGGATCCTGTCCGTCGGCTCGAACTAGCACCGAACGATGCACCTCGGCGTATTAACCATGCGCGTCCTGGGTTGAGGGTGACCCATTGACCTTTCCATCCGCGGTCACGCGACCGCGAGCGACACGCTGCGCTTCACCTCGAGGCCATCGGTGTCGCGCACCGTCACGTCCGCGACCAGCGCCGTGCCGGCCGGCACGTCCTGCGTCGCGGTGTAACGATACTCGCCGGAGGCGAGGACCGCGTCACCTTCCTCGACCACGGTGTCGTCCGCTTGCCGCAGCGTCACGTGCACCGTCGCGAGGTTCAGGTCCGTGCGCGCCAAGACCGCGAGCACGTCGCCGACATGGCCGTGGTAGCCGTCGATCTTCACGTCACGAATGA
>JBBRLB010000230.1:0-5221 GCA_038231575.1 Opitutales bacterium
CACCATGATCGCGGGGTTTTTCGTGCTCGTGATTTGTCACCTGCAATATCTCGCGCAGGAAACTTACGCGCGTTCCGCGTCGGCGGTCGGGCAGGCGATCAGCGGGGCGATCGGGTTGCTGTTTCCCAACTTTCAATTGTTCAACCTGGCCGACGATGTCGGCACGGGGGGCGTGCTGGCGTGGGATCGCGTGGTTCGCGTCGAGCTTTATGCGCTCGGCTATGTCGCTGTGGCGTGCGCGCTGGCGGTTTACAGTTTTCGTCAACGTGAAATCTAACCTGATCACCGCCGCGGTGATCGCGGGCGGGCTCGCCCTCGCGCACGGCGCGCTGCGGCCGGTGGCGGCGCCGCTGTGGGCGGCGTTGCGCGCAGAGCAGCCGGCCCTGCGGCTCGCAACGCTGGGCGCGGTGGCCGGGCAGGGCCTCACCCTCGGCGTGCTCGGGGGATTTCGCGCGATCGCGGCGGATTTTACGTGGGTGCGAGTGTTCGTGATCTGGGAGCAGCGCGACTTGCCGGCGACGGAAACGCTCCTGCGCCTCGTGACCGCGATCGATCCGCGACCGGTGTATTTCTGGCTGAATGGCGCGCGCGTCATGGCCTACGACATGACGGCGTGGCGCATCGCGGCGGCGGGCGGCTATGATGCGGTGCCGAAGGCGGAGCAGGAGCGATTGAGCGTGCAGCAGGCGCGGCTGGCGCTGCGCCGGCTCGACGAGGCGATGGCGTTTCATCCCGCCAACGCCGATCTCTGGATCGAACGAGGCAGCATCGAGCTGAACCGACTGCACGATCCGCTGGCGGCTGCGGAAAGCTATCGACGCGCTTGGGCGGTGCCGGGCGCACCGTATTATGCCGCGCGGTTGCATGCGGAGATGCTGCGCCGCGCGGGACGCAAGGCCGACGCGCTGGCCTGGCTCGTGCAGTTGCATCCGCGTTTGCCGCCGAACGAAGAAGCCGCGCAGGCGGACGTCGTGCTCGGCCGCATCCGCGATCTGGAGCGGGAACTCGGCGTGCCGGCCGAGCAGTTTTACCGGCCGGTGCCGTGAGGTGGGCGAGGGCAAAAACGTCATGGATGAATCTTTGACACCCGAACACGCGAGGCGCTTGCTGGGCGGCCACCCGTTTTGAACTGATGCTCGTCAACCTGCCGTTTCTGCTCCTCGCCATCGCGCTGCTGTGGTTTCCCCGTCAGTGGATGCGGCTCGGACTGTTACTCTTTACCCGGCGCAAACGCCGCAGCGAGGGCGTCACGCGCAAGGAAGAGGAGCCGTGGAAGAGCAATGAGCCGGGCAATCCCGCGGTGCGCGTGGGCGCGGAATTTGCGAAGCTGCGTAACTATGTCGACGTGCTGCGCGCGACCGCGGGCTGCGTCGCGGTGATGGGCGGGTTCGACGTGGACGCGTGTCTGAGCGCGGGTCCCAATGCTTCCGCCATGGTCGGCAATGAAGTGCTGGCGTTGAAACTCGCGATTTTGTTCGTGGGCCTGCTGATTCAGACTGTGCGCTATGAACGCAAGCGCCTGCTGTTTTTCGCCCCCATCTTTTTTCTGTTCGGCCTCACGATCGGGCTGTGCGGAGTGAAGCCAGCGTTCTTCGCCTTCGCCATGATTTGGGCGGTGAACCCGATGCTGAAAAACCCGCAGGGATTTCTCGCGGCGTATGCGCTGGTGATCGAGGCGTTCGCGATGTTTTTCCTCGGCATTCATGATCCGCTGGCGCTGGTGGCCTCCGTGTTTTGCTTTGTGCCGGTGCTGTTGAGCCTCCTCGCACAACGGCCGCTCGTGCTGTTCACGCGGCGCGGCACGCGCGTCGCGAGCACCGGGCCGTGAGTGCGGAGCGCTGGAAGATTTGGGCCGCCGCGGCACGGCCGCGCACGCTGCCGGCGGCAGTGGCGCCGGTGCTGGTCGGGACCGCGCTGGCGTGGCGCGACGGGACGTTCGACGGGCGCGCCGCGGCGCTGTGCCTCGCGTTTGCGCTGCTCATTCAAATCGGAACGAATTTTGCGAACGATTATTATGATTTCGTCCAGGGTGCGGACACGCCGGCACGCGTCGGTCCGCAGCGCGCCGTCGCGGCGGGCTTGATCACGCCGGCGACAATGCGCGCGGCGATGTGGCTGGTGTTCGCGGCGGCTTTCGCCAGCGGGCTCGGTTTGATCGCGTGGGGCGGGCCGTGGCTGCTCGCGATCGGTGTCGCGAGTATTTTGTGCGGCCTCGCCTATACGGGCGGGCCATGGCCGCTTGGTTATCACGGGCTGGGCGACGTGTTCGTCTTTGTGTTTTTCGGGCTGGTGGCGGTCATGACGACTTACTTCGTGCAAGCCGGCCACGTGACGACGGACGCGCTGCTGGCCGCGGTGCCGATCGGATTGCTCGCGGTAAATATTCTCGTCGTGAACAATTATCGCGACGTCGAGACCGACGCGGTCGCGGGCAAACGCACGCTCGTCGTGCGCTTTGGCCGCCGGTTCGCACGCTGGCAATTCACGCTCTCGCTCCAGGTCGCGCTGGCGGTGCCGGTGGTGTTTTTTTTCCGCGGGGCCTGGGCGTGGTGGTGTTTGCTGCCGTTGGCCCTGGCACCGCTCGCTCGCCGCCACGTGCGGCGGTTACGCGACAGCCAAACCCCCAGCGCGCTCATCGAGCTGCTGGGCGATACCGGAAAATTCCTGGCGCTCTACGCGGTGCTGTTCGCACTCGGGGTGACGCGGTGAGCGCCCGCGTGGAGCGATGGTCCACCGGTGCCGTCAAGCGACAGCCCGACCAATCTCGGATTAAGCGCCGACGTGCGCGGCGAGCTTCGCCTTGAGCGCAGCCTTCGGCATCATGCCGACGAGCGTCTCGGCGGCCTGGCCGCCCTTGAAGAGAATCATGGTCGGAATGGCGCGGACGCCATACTCGACGGCGACGGCGTCGTTCTCGTCGATGTTGACCTTCGCGATCGTGAGCTTGCCGCTGAATTCCGTGGCGAGTTCCTCGAGGATCGGCGCGATGGCCTTGCAGGGGCCGCACCACGGCGCCCAGAAGTCGACGAGCACGGGCGTCGCCGAGGCGGTGACCGTGGACTTGAAATTGTCAGTGGTGAGATTGGCGATGTTAGCGGACATGTGGGTTAGCGATTGAGAAACAAGAGAACGGTAAACAGCAGAGATGCAACTGCGGCCATGCCACAAACGCCGACCGCCCACGAGGGCAACTCGCCGCCCGCCGGGGTCGATGACGTTTTTTCGTCGGTCCGCATCCGCTCAGCGTGGCGTGGATTTCTGCAGAATCTCGGCGAGTTCCTGCGGCTCAACCTGGTGCAGGTGCTTCCGCCGCGTCTTCAGCTCCTCGAAGGTTTTCACGAGCGTCTCGGTCATCCGGCCATGGGTTTCCTCCGAGCCGCCGACAATCGCGAACTGATCGCCGGTCGTGAGGCGCTTGTGGCCGTCGTCGTTGTCCAAGCCGAGGCCGAGCAAGGCGGCTTTCGGCTCTTTGCGCGCGACCGGTTTCTTTTTCTTCTTCGGAGTCACGCGGTCACCGTGTCCACGGCGGCCGGAGTTTCAAGTGGGTTTTCGACTACGGCCTCGCAGATGATGTCGGAAAACGCCTCGTTCTGCCGGAGGCGGAACTTCCGCAGGCGTGTCAGCTCGAGGACCGCCAGAAACGTCGCGACGAGCCGGCGCAGCGTGACGCCTTCCGGGAACAGTTGGGAAAACACGAACGACTTTTCGGTCTGCACCTTGGCGAGCAGCCATTCCATCTGATCCGCGACGGTGACGAGTTCGTCGTGGATTTCGCCGACGACGAGTTTTTCCGCGAGGCGGCGGAGGACGAAGTTGAAGGCGTTCCAGAGCTCGATGCGATCGACGTTTTTCAACGGGCGATCCAGGCGGTCGCCGAGATGGGAGACGTGGCGCTCCATGAGATTCTGGCGCGTGACCGCGAGGTCGTTGAGGGCGGCGGCGGCCTCCTTGAACTTTTTATACTGGAGGAGTTGGTGAATCAGCTCCCAGCGCGGATCCATTTCATCCTCGGTGGAATTCGGGTCGATCGCGGCGAGGCCGCGGGGGAGGAGCATGCGGCTTTTGATTTCCATCAGTGTGGCCGCCATCACAAAAAATTCGCCCGCCAGATCGAGGTCGAGCTGCTGCATCGCGCGGAGCGCGTCGAGGTATTGCCGCGTGACCGACTCGATCGGGATGTCGTAGATATCGAGTTCGTTCTTGCGGATGAGGAACAGCAGGAGATCGAGCGGGCCTTCGAAGACCTGGAGTTTGATGCGATAGTCGGTGTCGGGAACCACGTTGGCGCGATGGTTGAGGGCGGGTGCGATGCGGCAAGGGGAAAAGTGGCGGCGGCGTCTCGCCGCAGATTTTGGTTCAACGGCGGAACGCCGCTGCCACTTCAAGCCCGCCGAAAAGCCGCGGCGAAAAAGCCGTCGGTGTTGTGGGTGGCCGGCAGCAGGGTGCGGGCCGGGCCATCGGCCGTGAATTCCGGGTGCGCGGCGAGAAAGGCCGCGACGACATCGTCATTCTCGAGCCGGCTCAGCGAGCACGTGGCGTAGATCAGCCGGCCGCCGGGCTTCACACGGCGGCTGAAGTCGCCGAGCAACGCGATCTGGCGCTCGGCGGCTTTCGCGACATCGCCGGCGCTCGTCGTCCATTTCAGATGCGGCGCGCGGCGCCACGTGCCGGAACCGGTGCAAGGCGCATCGACAAGCACGCCGTCGTAGCTAGCGGTCGGCGGGGACGAAAGGATCGTGATGTTCGTCTGCTTCGCGCGCGTGGCGCGGATCGAAAGTTCCTTGAGCGTAGAGGGCCGGATGTCGTGCGCGTCGACGCGGCCGGTCGGGCCGAGGAGTGCGGCGAGTTGCAGGGTCTTGCCGCCCGCTCCGGCGCAGGCGTCGAGCCAATGCCCGCCGGGTGCGATGCCCGCGGCGCTGAGGATGAGTTGCGAGCCGAGATCCTGCACTTCGAACAGGCCGGCGCTCCACGCGGTAGTTTTCGTGACATCGGCTTCGGCGAGCAATTCGACCGCCGTCGGCAAAATCTCCGCGCGCCGCCACTTCCACTCGAGACTGGAAAATTCGCCGAGCACGCGATCCGCGTCGCGCGGTTGCAGGCGCAGCCAGAGCGAGGCGCGGGTGTGCAGCGCATCGAGATTCGGCGCAACGGCGGCGGCGGGACAATGGCGGCCGAACCACGCTGGCAACAACGCGCCTGCATCGGCGCTGAGATACGCGGC
>JBBRLB010000231.1:0-5220 GCA_038231575.1 Opitutales bacterium
CGCGGCTTCGGGAAAGTGGGCGAGCAGGAGTTCCTGGGTGTAGTTGCTCAGCGTGCTGATGCGGGTGGCATGGCGGATCAACCGGCCGGCCAGCAGGCGGCGCAGTGGGCTGTGGGCGAACTTCAGGATTTCGGAGCCGTGGAAAGTCAGGACCAGCCGGCGCGGTCGGAAGGCATGAAAGAACTGCAGCAGCATCATCGTCATCATCGGCCCCGGTTCCGGCAAATAGACGGTGGCGTGGCGGAGGTGGCGCCGGTGCCGGATGAGTTCCCGGGCGAGCCGGATCTGGCAAAGCAGGTCGTGCGAACCCTTGAGCGGCAGGCGGCGGAGCCGGAACGGCCAGTCGGTTTTTTCGGAGGTGGGTGGGGCGGATTGAGCCCAGACCTCGACGTTGTAGCCGAGGCTGGCGGTCGCCCGGGCGATTTATTCCGTAAAGGTCGCGATGCCTCCCCGCACGGGATAAAACTCGTGGGTGATGAGGAAGACCGACCGGGAGGCCGGGGCGATGGAAGAAACGCTCATATTCAATGATAGTAGCGGCAAGGGTGCCAAAGTGGGCGCACCGGGGAATGACGCCGCAGGAGGTAGCTCGGTAACCTCCTTCTGGCAAGCACGCTCCGGGAGGCCGCTGGCGAAAATAATTGAAACTCCGGAACCTAGCTCTGCGTATTCGTTCAGACGGCGGTCCTTTCGAACCAAGAAATGGGTTTACTTTACCTCCCGCCGTAACATACAACCGACGAACCATGCCAGACGCAGTTCAATCCAGTTCGGGCACCGCCAAACCGTTTCCGCCTGCGCCGAAGCCGTTTGCACCCGAGGACGAGGCTGCCTTGCGGGAGGCTCTGAAACGCTGCTCGCCTTCCACATTTGAGGCGGCGGTCCAATTTCGGAAGACCGGCAATGCCGAGCATGTGCCGGCCGTGGTGATCGGCGTAATTGAGCGCTTCGTGGAGCCTGATTTGCGGGTCAAACTCAAGGACGCGGACGACGATCTTCGCCTGATTGAGGATCTGGGCATCGATTCGCTGACGATGATGGAAATCGTCATCCTCGTGGAAGACGTCCTCCAAATGACCATCAACAACGACGAATTGCGCAACCTGCGCACCGTCGGCGATGTGAAGACTTTCATTGACTGCAAGATCCGCGGTCTGCCTCTGCCGAAGCCGACCAAGTTCATCCCGATCGAGCACATCGGCGCGGTGATGCCCGTGCAGCCGCCGTTTCTTTTCCTCAACGAAGCGTCCGTGAGCTCCACCGCGGCGAACGGCAAATACAAGATTACCGGTCAGGAATTTTTCCTCCAAGGCCACTTCAAGGACAACCCGGTTATGCCCGCCTCGATCATGCTTGAGGCCCTCGGCCAGCTCGCGGTGCTTTATCTCCTCGAAGGTGCGCCGACCGAGCCCGGAAAGATGGTCAGCTCCCAAATGATTTTCTTCACCGGCTGCGAAGGCGTCCGCGCCCATCGCATCTGTAAACCCGGCGACATTCTCACCCTCTCGATCAAGCCGAAGCGTATGAAGATGCCGCTCGCGACGTTCGAGGGCTCGATTCGCGTCGGTCAGGAGAAGGCCGTCATCGTCGAGGAGATCACGCTCACGTTCGGGTTCGTTGACGCCGCCAACCAGCCCGTGCCGATCAACGGCACCGAGCATGGTGGCTCCGTCCACGGCACCGAGGCCCCCGCCAACCCGCCGTTGCGCGTGGCGATCAACGGCTGAGGCGCCCGGCGCATCAGCGCGCTTCGTTTTGAGGGCGGCCCTGACGGGCCGCCTTTTTTACGGGCCGGGTCCCGTCCCTCCCGCTGTTGACCGGCGTCCGGTAACCGCCTTCACTCTGGCCCTTTTAATGGGCCCACCCGCCTGGCGGGCGTGTCTTCAGTCGCACCCTTATCGCATGCCACGAGTTTTTATCACCGGCCTCGGCTTCGTCACCAGCATTGGCAACGACGCAGCGACCGTGACGCGCAATCTGCGTGAACTCCGCCACGGCTTCGAAGTTTACCCGCCGTTTCAGAAGCCCGACATCCCCGTCAAAGTAATCGGCACGATCAAGGGCTTTTCGACGGATTCGACCGATCCCGAGGATTGGACGTTTCCCCCGGCCTACAAAATCAAGCGCGAGCTGTTGCGCACAATGGCGCCGAACGGGCTTTTTGCCCACTGCTCGATGGTGCAGGCGGTTGCCGATGCGAAGCTCACGGAGCCGGATATCTCCAACCCGCACACTGGGCTTTACGCCGCTTCGGCGGGCTCGCCCTATCTGCTGCACTATCACAACGACCGGCTCAACAAAGTTGGCGTGATGCGGTGCTCGCCGTTGGGGATCGTCGCTTCGATCGCGGGCACATTGAATTTTAACCTGATCGCCGCCTTCAAGATTCAGGGCAGCTCGTGCGGCTTTTCTTCCGCGTGTGCGTCGTCCGCGCACGCGCTCGGCTTCGCGCTCGATGACCTCATGCTCGGCCGGCAAAAGCGGATGTTCATCGTCGGCGCCGAGGACGGCAACGTCGACGCGATCCTCCCGTTTGCCGGCATGCGCACCCTCTCGCTCCAGACCGATCCGGATCTCGCGTCGCGCCCGTTCGACGCCGCCCGCGATGGCTTCGTCGGCACCGGCGGCGGCGTGACGATTGTGCTCGAAACCGAGGACGAGGTCGCGCGCCGCGGCGTGAAACCCTACGCCGAATTCCTCGGCTGGGGGCAGGCGTCGGATGGCTACAACGTCGCGATCTCGCACCCCGAGGGTGGCGGGTCCGCCGCGGCGATGACGCTCGCGCTCCGCGCGGCGCAGGTCGCGCCCGAGCAGGTCGACTACGTCAACGCGCACGCCACCTCCACGCTCATCGGCGATATTTCCGAGGCGCGCGCCCTTCGCTCGGTCTTCAAAAACTCCGCCACGCGTCCGCTCGTCAGCAGCACCAAGGCCCTCACCGGCCATGGGCTCTCGCTCGCCGGCGCGATGGAGACCGCGTTCTGCGCACTCGCGTTGCGCGACGGCTTCATTCCCGGCAACGCCCATCTGACGAAACTCGAACCCGAGTGTGCCGGCCTCAACATTCCGCTCACGACCCAGGACACACCCGCGAACATCGTCGTCAAGAACAGCAGCGGCTTCGGCGGCGCCAACGTCGCCCTCGTCCTCAAACGCGTTGCCTAACCCTGTGCCCGCCGCCCGCGTCTCCGATCTTCACCGCACCGCGTTCATCACCGGCGCGAGCACGGGACTCGGCCGGGCGTTTGCCGAAATGTTGCTCGCCGATGGGGTGCGGGTGTGGGGCACGTCCCGCGACGTGGCCCGACTCGAACATTTTTCCCCGCCGTCCGCGCCCGCGAATCTCTTCACGCCCGTCGCGCTCGATCTGCGCAACGGGGCGCACGCCGAGGCGGTGTTTCGCGAAGCCGAGGCCGAGGCCGGTGGTTTCGATCTCGTGATCAACAATGCCGGTTACGGCGTCTTCGCTGAATTTGCCGCGGCGGATTTTTCGGTCTGGCAGACGCAACTCGAGGTGATGCTCATCAACACCGCGCGCCTTTCGCACGTCGCGCTGCGCAGCTTGCTCGCCCGCAACCACGGCGCGCTGGTCAACGTTTCATCGCTGGCCGCTGAATTTCCGCTGCCGTTTCAGAGCGCTTACAACATCGCCAAGGCCGGTCTCACCGCGCTCAACGAGAGTTTGCTGCTTGAGACCGCCGGCACGGGCGTGGTCATCCTCGACGTCCGCCCTGGCGACTACCGCACGGATTTTGAGGGCGCGGTGTTGCGCCCGGTCACCAGCGACTCCCCGCGGCTCGCGCGTGCCTGGACCGCGTTCACGAAGATGATGAAGAGTGGTCCCCCGCCGGCGCACGCGGCCGCCGCGCTGCGCCGGGCGCTGCTCCGCAACCGCAGCGGCACCGTGCGCACCGGGCGCTTCTTCCAGGCCGTGGTCGCGCCCTTCCTCGCACGATTCGGATCACTTTCGCTGAAACGATGCATCCAAGCCGGGTATTTCGACGTCAACTGACCCCGCATGTCCAAGCTTCGCATCCTCGTTCTCACGTCCAGCACCGGCGGCGGTCACGATGCCCGTGCCGAGGCGTTTGCCGAGTGGTGCTTCCAGCTTTACCGCCACGACGTCGACGTGCGCATCGAGCAGATGCTCGAAAAATCCTCCGCCGTGAACCGCACCGGCGTGAACCTCTACAACCGAATCCAGCGCAGTGCGCCGTGGGTGCACAAACTTTTCTACGCGGTGATCGAGGTGTTGAGCTATCTGAACCGCAGCGGCGTCACCTTCGGCTCCGGCTATTATCTCAAGGTCCTGCAGGACTACAAACCTCACCTGGTCTTCAGCGTGCACGACTGCCTCAACCGCGGTTATTTCCAACTCGCGCGCAAAACCCTCGGCGCCGACAAGGTGCGCTGCGCCACCTACTGTGGCGAGTTTTCTGGTGGCTGGGGCTACTCGCGCAACTGGATCGAGCCGACGGTTGATCTTTATTTTTCGCGCACGCCGACGGCGGCCGATTACGCGGTGAAGTCCGGCATCCCGCCGGAAAAATCCCGCGTGCGCGGCTACCTCATGCTGCCGCGTCAGTATCTCGAGGTCCTCAGCGCGGTCGACCGCCGCGTGTTCCAGCACAAACGCCTCGGGCTCGATCCGGACAAGTTCACGGTCTTCCTCGCGACCGGCGGCAACGGTGCAAACAACCATTTCGATTTGCTGCCCGCGCTGCTGGCGCATGCGAGCCGCGTCCAGGCGATCGTCATTTGCGGTCGCAACAAGGAGGCCTACAACGAGCTCGTCCACTGGCGCGCGACGCATCCCGAGTTCGACTGCCACATCGAGGGCTACTCCGACATCGTCCATCTCTACATGCAGGCGAGCGACGCCATCGTCACGCGCGGCGGCACCACCACCTGCGCCAAGGCGCTGCACTTCAAGTGCCCGATCATATTCAACGCGTTCGGCGGCATCATGCCGCAGGAGCAGCTCACGTGGAAATTCTTCCGCAACGGCGCGGCCTCGGAAAAAATCGAGGACGCCGCCGACTTCGCGCACCTCATCGACAACTGGATGACCAATCCCGCCGCCTACGATGCGATCCGCGCGAACTTCCTGAAGCTCCGCTACGAGGAGGATCCCACGATTGTGATCGATGAACTCGTCGGGCTCGCGAACGAGGCGGCCGGCGATCGGCCGCTGCGCCGCCGGGCGTTTCCGCCCGCGAC
>JBBRLB010000232.1:0-5052 GCA_038231575.1 Opitutales bacterium
AGCAGGAGCTCGCGCGCCTCCGCACGGAGTTTGCCGCCCAACGGCCGTAACCGCACCCGACCGATGAACGACACCAAACTTTTGCCCGACGACCCGAAATTCACCGCCTACGCCTTGGGCGAGCTCGACGCCGCGGACCGCGCCGCCGTCGAGGCTGCGCTGCGCGACGACCCGGCGGCGCGCGCGGTCGTGGAGGAAATCCGCGCCTTGGGCGCACATCTCGAGGGCGCGCTGGCGCTCGAAGCCAGCGCGGAATTGACCGGCGAGAAACCTACGGCTGCGTCCGCACCCGTCGGTGCGGCGAGCCGGCCGGGCAACGATTCGCCGCCGCTCAACGGCGCGCCGAGGGTGAACGGCCATCACCCGTCGCCGCTCGCGCAGGTGATCCGGTTTCCGCAGTTCTATTATGTGATCGGGGGACTCGCCGCCGCGTGCTTCGCACTGATGGTCGCGCTGCGCGCACCGAAACCGCCCGCGGTGGCGCCGGTCGCCTACACCTCAATCGATCTGGCGTCGCTGCCGACGGCGGCGGCGGCCAAAGCGGTCGAGTCGCCGCTCGCGGCGTCGGAAAGCGACAAAGCCGCCGGCGCCGCAGCGCCCGCCACGGTGGTCGTTAATCTCGCGCCCCCACCCGGCGCGAAGCCGGTCGAGGTGGCGATGCCGAGCCCGATGGTCCCGGAAAATTCGTCGCTGCTCGCGCAGGCGAAGGAGTTGGATGCCGCGCGTCGGATCAGCGGCGTCGCACTGGCTGGCTCCCCTGTTTCCACGCCGGCTGCACCGAGCCTGAAGCAGGAAGCCTTGGGCAATCTCCCGGCGCGCAATGAGCCGCTCGTGATCGATCGCGGTGGGTTTTCGGCGACGTCCGGATCGCGAGACATCAGCCAGACGGGAAGCCTGCCATCGGCAAAAGCCGTCGGGGGAGACCCAACGCGGTTGCGCGGCCAACTGACAGGCGCCACTCAGACCTACCCCGCGGATCAAAAAATGCTCGTGGACGCACAGCCTAAAGCTGCGGCCCGAGTGGCGCCCGCCACTCCCGCGCCGGCGACCCGCCCGCCATCCGGCGAGATCGTGATGCTGGACGCGTTCACCGTTACGGGAGAAAGGCCGACCGCCTCCTACGGCGCCTCGGCGATGTCGACCGCGAAAAGCGGGTTCACCTTGTCGGCGAATGATCCGTCGACCCTGAACTTCTCCGGCGGCACCGGCGGCACGGTCGCGAGCACCGGTAACGGAGTAATCTTCAACGAGAGCCGCGGGCTGGCCCGCTACCTGACGCCCGCGCCCGGCAGCCGGACGCTGGCGAGCACGGATCGTTATGCCGAGGTGAAGGACAACGAGTTTCTGGGCGCGACGCAGAATCCGCTCTCCACGTTTGGGGTCGATGTCGACACCGCGAGTTACTCGAACATCCGCCGCTTCCTGCGCGGGCATCAGCGGCCGCCGCGTGACGCCGTGCGGATCGAGGAACTCGTGAATTATTTTCCGTATCGCTACGCGCCGCCGGCGGCGGCCGCGAAGCGCGGGGAGAGCGCCGCGCTTCCAGCAGCAGCGGAAGCCCCGCCGTTTGCGGCGTCGCTCGAGGTCGCGGAAGCGCCGTGGGCGCCGGCGCACCGGCTCGTGCGCATCGGGTTGAAGGGCCGCGAGGTCTCCACCGCGACCCGGCCGGTGGCGAACCTCGTGTTTCTCTTGGACGTGTCGGGCTCGATGAACGCGCCCAACCGGCTGCCGCTCGTGAAAGAGTCGATGCGGCTGCTCGTGGGCAAACTGCGCGCCGATGATCGCGTCGCGATCGTGACCTACGCGGGGAATTCGGGGCTCGCGCTCGCCTCGACGCCGGTGTCGCAGGCGAGTGAAATTCTCGACGCGCTCGACACACTCACCCCGGGCGGCTCCACCAATGGCGGCATGGGCATCAAGCTCGCTTACGATATCGCGAAGGCGAATTTCGCGCCGGGTGGCATCAACCGCGTCATCCTCTGCACGGATGGCGATTTCAACGTCGGGGTGACGGGCGAGGGCGAACTCACGCGGTTGATCGAGGACAAAGCGAAGAGCGGTGTGGCGCTCACCGCGCTCGGTTTCGGCATGGGCAACCTCAAGGACGCCACGCTTGAGAAGCTCGCCGATCGCGGTAACGGCAACTACGGCTACATCGATACCCGCCGCGAAGCCGAGAAGCTGCTGGTGGAGCAGGTCAACGGCACGCTCGTGACGATCGCGAAGGACGTGAAGATCCAGGTCGAGTTCAATCCGGCGCGCGTCGCGAGCTACCGGCTGATCGGTTACGAAAATCGGCTGCTGAATAAAGAAGACTTCAACAACGACGCCGTCGACGCCGGCGAAATCGGCGCGGGCCACACGGTGACGGCGTTCTACGAGATCGTGCCCGTCGGGGCGGAGGATCCGGCGGCCTTGAACGGGGCGGCGGTCGACGAATTGAAATACCGGAAACCGGAGACCGAAAACCGGAAAGAAAAGACCGGGGTCTCCGCGGTGTCCGGTGGCGCCAATCTGCCGTCGAATGAGCTGCTCACGGTGAAGATGCGCTACAAGGCGCCGACGGGCGAGGTGAGCGAGAAAGTGGAGTTTCCGCTCACGGACGGCGGCGCGAAATTTGTGAACGCGAGCACCGACTTCAAATTCGCGGCGGCGGTTGCGAGCTTCGGGATGATCCTGCGCGGGTCACCGCACAAGGGCACCGCGACGATCGCGGATGTGGTCACGTGGGCCGAGGCGGGCAACACGGATGACGCGGGCGGCTATCGCACGGAGTTTATCGAGCTCGCGCACGAAGCGGAGAAATTGGAGCGGTGAGCGGAGGACAGGCGCACCGCCTTTTCCGCGAGGGCGCAGGGTGAATCGCGGCGGGCCCAGCGATGCCGCCCTACCTTCGATCCTTCCGATGAACTCGAAACGACGCGTTAAGGATAACGCGCGCTCACTTCTGACCTCACTTACTTCTTATCCACCTTCGCGACGGGCTTGGCGGCTTCCTTCTTCGCGGCGTCGGTCTTCGGATCGGCTTTCGCGGTCTTGGCGTCGGCCGGCTTGGCGTCGTCATCGCAGCACTCCTCAAATTTCACGCCGGCCTTGGCGTCGGCTTTCGGCTTGTCCGTCGCCGCGGCCTTGGCGGGCTCGGCGGCCAACGTGAACGAAGCGGCGGCGGACAACAGGAGGAGGGCGAAGAGCTTTTTCATGGGGAAAAGGGGGAGGCGCTGACTGAGGCCGGAATCGGCCCCGGTGCAAGGGTGTTTCGGGGCGGGAGAGGTGCGGGGTGGCCCTCAGTCTTTAAGCGGTGGCCAGACGAGTATCGGGAATAGCCGTGGCGAGTTTTGCGGAATGCGGAGCGGGATTCATGCCCGCGGTGGCGGGCTTAGAGCCCGCCGCACCCGCCTGCAGGCAGAGTCAAACGCTGCCACCAACTCGGGCTTAGCGGCGACGACGATGGCGGCGCGCGGCGAGCACCAGGGCGCCGAGGCCCACCACGAGCAGCGCGTAAGTCGAGGGCTCGGGGACAGCGGTGAAATTCACCACGAGGTTATTGCCGCTCTGAGCGAGTGAGAAGGTGCCGCCGCCGAGTGAATTGTAGTTGGTGAACGAGGAAACGTTGAGCGTGAACTTGTTGGCCGCGAATCCGCTGAGGCCGGCGGCGCTCGTGATGACGGTCCAACTGTAATTGGTGGTGAAGTCGAAGCCGGTGAGGGGGCCGGCGCTGCCGTTGGCATCGAGGGAATTGAGGGCGAGATTGAAGCGAGTGGCGGCGCTGGTGTTCGTCGCGGTGACGTTGAGCAGCGCGCCGGAGACGCTCAGCAGATCGTAGCCGGTGCCAGGGGTCCCGGTGGGATCGAGCACGTCGACGAAGAACGTGCCGCCGGGCGCGAGGGTGAGGCCGTTGGTGAAGGTGAGGGTGCCGGGCGAGTTGCCGGGCGAAAGCGTGGCGTTGGTGCCGACGGTGACGGCGGAGGCGAAGGTGCCATTGCCGGTGAGCACGCCACCGGCCGAGCCGAAGGCGATGGAGTTGGTGAAGGTCACGCCGGGGCGAACGCCGAGGAAGGCGTCGCTGCCGTTGAGAATAATGTTACCGGTGCCGAGCGCGGAGTTCGCGCCGACGAGGAGCGTGCCGTGGTTGATCGTGGTGCCGCCCCCGTAGGTGTTGGCGCCCGCGAGTTCGAGCGTGGCGGGGCCGGTCTTGATCAGCGAGCCGGTGGCGCCAGTGATGGTGCCGGAGAAATGCTGGACGTCCGGAGAGCTGGGGGCATCCGCGTCCGGATTGACGTAGTTCGCGGTCTCGACCGTGAGCGCGGTGCCGGCCGAGAGGTTGATGGTGCCCGAGCCATTGAGCGCGTAGATGTGCGGGGCGGCGCTGGTGAAGCCGACGACCGCGTCGCTGTTGAGCGTGAGCTGGCTGAAGCCGGCGGCCGTATTACTCGCGAGCGTGAGCGGGCCGGAGATGAAAAAATTTCCGGCGAACGTCGAGGTCGCCCCGCTCAGCGTGACCGCCGCGGGGCCTTCCTTGAGGAGCGTGCCGGAGCCGATGATGTTGCCGCTGAGGCCGAAGGCGTTGGAATTTCCCGCCTGGCCGAGGATGAGGGGGAAGTTCAGCGAGATCGGGTTGGGGATGCTGTTGGCGCCGGTGAGGCCTGCGACGCTCGCGACGAGACGCGGCGCGTGCTGGTAATCGTGCTGGCCGTTATCGTCGATCTGGAGACTGCTGGTGATGCCCAACGCGTCCTTGTGCCCGAGCGCGAGCGTGCCCGAGTGCAGAGAGAATTCGACGAGCGTGGCCGCGGTGTTGGCGGCGCGCAGATCGAGGACGCCCGACCCGACGTTGTTGCCGGACGGAAACCCGAAATCGATCTTGGTGCCGGTGGCGAACGCGGCGTCGAATTCCAGGCGTCCGCCGCTGATGCCGGCGAGATAGAGGCGGCCCGCGTTGTTGGCGGTGTTGTCGGAAGGCAACGTGAAGGTGACGTTACTGCCGATCACGACGGCGGAGCTTGTGCCGAACGTCACCGGATAAGCGATCGTGCCACCCTTGGTGAGATCGAT
>JBBRLB010000233.1:0-4713 GCA_038231575.1 Opitutales bacterium
GTGCCCGCTCTTGCGGAAACTGCCGTTCACAGCGTTCACCCTCGCAAACGAGTTTGGTGCCGGGGAGGTCGCGGTCGGCTCTGCAATGCCGCGATCAGCCGGCCCGACAAGGGCCTCCGGGTGTTCCGCCTAAATGCGAGACGGATCGCCGGGCGAGCAGGAATGGCCCGACCGCCTTTACGCTGCGGCGGCCAGTGTGCGGCCGCGCGCTGCGGGACGGACGGACCCACGCGGCTTCCCGAGCTGTTTCAGCAAAACAACCCGACCTGCGGAATTGGGCCATCGCATGGCGTCGAGGAAGTCGTCGGCGATCCCGGTGGCGTCGCGGTCGTGCAGGTTGAACTGGATCAGGGTCAGCACGTCAGGGGCGTTGCATCCCATGATGCGTCGCAGGTGACGAACGGCGCTTACGAACACGCGATAATCGGCGGGGGCGAACGGGATAGTTAGGCGAATGAGGTTGGCGCGGTGGTGCATGGGGCATGGGTCGGGGGCGTTGGCGCGGCGGGGATCGCCACGACTATGGTTTGGAAACGCGGCCCGCCAAGGCGCTCCGCGGTCTGACTGAAACTGAGTCAGTCTACCATGCCGGTGGGCTGGCCGTATCGGCTACCCCGCCCAATCATTCGGCAAAAATCACCGTGGGCGCTGCGCCCGGATTTCGCTCGGGCAACATCCCAGCACCCGACGAAACCACCGCGCCATCAACGTGTCGTCGGAAAATCCGCACAGGCAGGCGATCTCGACTTCCTTCTTATCGGTGCCTTGGAGGAATTCCTCGGCCATGGCCACCCGCCGACGCATCACGTATTCATGCGGGGTCATGTTAAAACTCGTTTTGAAGAGCCGTCCGAAATGACTGGAACTGAATCCCGCGACGCGGGCGAGCGCGGCAAGGTCAAGGCAGTCGCCCGCGTGCTCGTCGATGTAGCGAGTCACCCGTTGCAACGCATCGTCGGGCAGTCCGCAGCGCCGGTCCGGCTGCAGATCGCCTCCGAGGAGTGCCCGAAGCAAATGTGATCCGAACACGGTGCCGATCGACTCGACATAGAGTGCGTTGGCGGTGCCCTGGCCGTGGCACAGTCGCCGAAACGTCTTGGCCAGTTGTCCGATCAGGGCATCTCGACCGATCAAATGCGCGAGCGCCTCGACCGTCACCTCGGACTCCCTTCCCGCAGTGATTTCAGCCGCAAATTCGCGCTCCATGAACAGCGTCACCATTTCTGACTCCTCGGAACAGCTCAAAGCGTGCGGCGTGCCCGCCGGAATCAACCATGCGGTCGGCCCCTTTATTGTCAGCTCGCGCCATTCTCCGTCGGGCGGTTTCCATTTTAAGAGCCCCACGGCCTCGCCTAAAAAAGCCGACACTTGCTCCTGTTCGCGGGTGTGTTCGCCCCATTCGTTGCGCGGGTGGCAGTCGTAATATACGCTCACCGCCCGGCCGTCGTAGAGACGGCGGCGATAGCCGTTGGTTGCCGGAAACAAGGTGAGCGGATTGGGCACGGTGGAATCCGCGCCCGAACAACAGGACGTCGATCATGGGGTTGCGCGACGTCTGGATGTCACGGCGCAGACAGTCCTACAAAGGTAGCGGCAATGTCTTCGCGCGTATCGGCTGCGCCCGCTTTTCTATCGGCTAAACGCGCGAACGCGATAGCCGCGAGCCGGTGTTCGAGTTACGGCTTACAGCCCATGCTGGCCGGCGCGACCAAGTGAAGGCGGCGCACCGTGCATGGCAGCGGCGCGCCCTCACCAAAACGCCGGAGGCCACCCGGCGAAAAAAGGGGATCCACTCCACGTTGGACACTACTCGTTCCGTAACGCCGGGATGCTGTAGCGCGGCAACATCAGGCCATTCCTATTGAGACATGGTCGTGGCGCAGTTGATTTAGCCGAATCAAACTGCTTCCTTTGGGCGAAACATTTGGTTCCATGCCCACGCTTGGTGAAACTTTCCGAATATCGATGGCCCACCTGAAACTCGCTGACGTGCGATTGCGGGAGGATACTGCTCTGATCACCACCCGCAGCAGGTTGGATCGTCGCCGGCGCAACGACCAGCCGGGAGGCTCCTCATGAGCGAGCGGCGGCGGATATTTATCAGTTCGGTCCAGAAAGAATTGGAATTGGAGCGCGCGGCGGTCGCCGGTCTCATCTCCACCGATCCGTTTTTCATCCAGCACTGCGAAGCCGTGCTGTTCGAGAAGGAGCCGCCGCCGCCTCAGCCGGCCCAGCAACCGTATCTCGACTGCCTGCGCGGCTGTTCGGTCTACGTCCTTATTTTGGCCAATAGATACGGTCGGCCCGACGACGATCTTTCCGCTACTCACTAGGAATACCGACTCGCCCAAAAGCTAAAATTGCCGACGGTGGTTTTCATCAAGGGCATGTCCGATGCCGACAAGGTGCGCTCGCCCGAGGTGCGTGACTTTATCGCCGAGATCAAGAAAGACGGCTACACCTACAAGCGCTTTCACGACCGGGAAGACCTCAAGCCCGAGATGCTCCGCGCGTTGATGCGCACGCTCAATGACACCTTCGGCATCAAGGCAACCACGGCAGAAATCGACGAAGGCAAGCACCTCATCGACGCCGCGTCTCCGTTTGAGTCGGCGGTGCTGGCCGATGTCACCGTCGAGGGCCTCGATCAGGATCTGCTCAACGATTTCAATCATCACACCGCATCGAACACGGTGGAGCAGGTTTGGCGCTCGGCCGGCGAAGCCCTGCAAGCCCGCGGTCTGGCGGTGCGCGGCAAAGCGCATGACGTGTTTTACGCCACGGCCGCGGCCTATCTTCTGTTCGGGCAGCGCCCGGCCAATCGTTTTCCCCAGTCTGAGATTCTGGCCGATGCCTATGACGACGTTCGCATCCGCGGTCGCCCGAAGGGGCAGACGAGCATCAACGCCCCGCTTCCGCACGCGCTGGAACAGGCCCTCAAATTTGTCGACGATCACACGTTTCATCCCCGTCGCGTCGTTGGCTTGAACAATCTCCGGCTGGACGAATACCCTGTCGCTGCTCTCCGCGAAGCCGTGGTCAACGCTGTCGCGCATCGCAGCTACGACGACTCCTCTCGCAAGGTGTTCGTCCGGGTTTTTAGTGACCGGGTCGAGGTCTCCAGTCCCGGCTACCCCCCGCAACCCCTGACGTTGGCCAAACTCCGCCGGGGCGGCTACCGCCCCTGTTCACGAAACCCGCTCATCGCCCAGACGCTGGCGACGCTCGGCGTCATGGAGCAACGTGGCAGCGGTTTCGCCCGTATGCGCGACGCGATGCTCAATCACGGATTGGACGAGGCCAAAGTCACCCAAGAAGACGGTTTCTTCGTCGTGACGCTGCCTGGTCCGGCCGGGAACTACGACCGCATCCGAACTCCGGCCACCGCCGCCGGTCCGGTCACCCCTGCCATCGAGGCTCAACTCAATGAGCGCCAGAAGCGCATGGTGGCGCTACTCGTGGCCGGCGAGCAGCTGACCAGCCGTCGGTGCGAACAGGAGTTTGGCGTCACCCGCGACACTGCTTCCAGAGACTTTGCGCGGCTGACGTCGCTTGGGCTTGCCGAGAAGGCCGGCCGCGGCCGGTCGGTGAGCTACGGGCAGAAAGGCTCCCCTTAATCGTCAGATAATCGTCAGACGAAATCCGGTAATCGTCAGATTTCCTCGATTCCCTCACGCGCCGTGACCGGGGTCACGCCAGAGGCCCGAGGTCGCGTCGCATATCTCGTCGTAAGAGGCTGGGATAAGTCGCCGATCAAGGTAATGGCAAACGGCGATATTAGGGAGGGACAACATCGTTTGATGGCCGCCATGTTCATGAAACTGGAAGAGGTCGAGGTCCTGATTTTTTAGGCTCGTTGCAAATCAGGACTCTTACGAATCGATGCACTCGAAATTCTGGCCTCAACTACCGGCCAACGCTAATTTCGAAGAGCAGGAATGTAGTCTCCGAGATCTCTGATGACTACCAAGCGCTGTCGGGGAATATAGTAGTCCCGCACAGTCTTAATCTCGGGCGGAAGCTTCCGAGCTGCGTCCCCGAGCTTTCGATTATTTTTGGCAATTTGTGCGATTCCGCGGCATGAATTGAAAAAGCGAGTCGGATGGTCAAGTCCCGCTACGTAGAGTTCTCTGCGCTTGGTCGTTTCATGTTCCGCCAAGAAATAAAAATCCTTAAAAACTTTATTCTGGCGGATCGATTCACTGCCGCCCTGCCATTGGATGAAGGTGAATTCAGCGATGCGGATGTTTGTCTCCAAATCGAACCCCTTCCTGGTATTTCCGGCCGCCAAGGATAGGCTCTCGATTTTTTCGTCGGTTTCCAGGATCGACGGCAATACGAGCAGGATACCGATGGTGTGAATGATTTCAGAGATTTGATTCGAGTGCTTTTTAATGAGAAGCGCGGCGAGCATCAGCTCCATGCTCACGCCTAACACGCCGAGTTGCGACCTCGCGTCCGCCTTCGACAAGCCTACGAGTTTGGCTTCAATCGTGGAGACCGCTTTTTTCAGCGATCCAGATCGGAATGCGGTTAGTAGTTCGGAGGCTTTAACGAGGTCGCTCATAGGGGCCTTACGGGTTCCCACTATTGCGTCGCAGAGACGGACGACGCAACGAACGCCGCTCGGTGCCATGCCAAGAAAGGCCGATGCTCTTGGCTGATCCAACGAAGTTTTAATGGACCCCATAGTCCAAGTTTTTTACGAATAAC
>JBBRLB010000234.1:0-4712 GCA_038231575.1 Opitutales bacterium
ACGGAGTCGCGGCGCTGGGATGCGAACCTGCTGCTCGGTTATGGCAGCTACGAACAGGCGCGCGCCGGGTTGGAGCTTTTGCAGACGAATCTTTTTGGCCGCGCGCATCGGGCCCGGTTGGAACTGGTCGAGTCGATGAAGAGCAGCCGCGGCGAATACACCTACACGGTGCCGGAGTTATTCGGCGAATCGGTGGACGGCACCGCGAAACTCTTCGGCCTGCAGCGCGAGGAGCCGGATTTCCGCCGGAAGGAATACGGCGCGACGTTCGAGCTCAAACGGCCGCTGCCCTGGCTGAACATCGACGGCACGCTCGGCTACACGTTCCAGTCGCTGCGCAACACCAACAACGATCTGAGCACGAGCAGCACGGACCTGAAGCAGGTCAACGTCGCGAGCGTCGACCTCGGCCTCACGAGCGATCGGCGGGACAGTCCGCTGCGGCCGCGGCACGGCTCGCGTTTCTTCACGCGGCTCGAAGTGGCGAGTCATAATTTTGGCGGCCAGACGGATTACCAGCGCCTCGAAATGGGCGCGGCCTATCACACGGCGTGGGGCAGCACGCGCTGGATCCACGTCGGCGTTACGCACGGCGTGATTCTGACGAGCGGCGCCCGCGACGATTTGCTGCTGCCGGTGAACAAGCGGTTTTTTCCCGGTGGCGACGGCAGCATCCGCGGTTATCGGGCGGGCGCGGCTTCACCGCGCGGCGCCGATGGACGCTTCCTCGGCGCGAAAACCTATCTGCTCGCGAATCTTGAACTGGAGCAGGCGCTCACGCGCACGTGGTCGGCGGTCATTTTTACTGACGGGCTTGGGATGGCGGCACGCCTGTCGGATTATCCGTTCGCCGAAAAACTTTATGCTGTCGGAGTCGGGGTGCGTTATCAGACGCTGATTGGTCCGGTGCGGATCGAATATGGACGAAACGTGAATCCCCGCGCCGGCGACCCGGGCGGCACGCTGTTGGTGGCGGTTGGAGTGCCGTTCTGAAACGGCCGGGCGGATCGTTTATGGGTGATCGCTGATTGCTGATTTGTAATTGGGACCGTCCTGAAATAGCCCAATAACGAATCACCGATAACGCCTCACCAATCGACCTATCTTCCCCATGATTATTGCAGACCTCGCCAAGATGCCCGGAGGCACCTTTCCCGCGCGCCGTTGGGGCCGCGGTCTCGTCGGCCAACTCGGCCAGCCGATTCCCGCGAAAGGATTTTCGATGGGCTACTCCATTCTCGAACCGCGCGGCGGCCAGGTGCCATGGCACAACCAGGAGCAGGAGGAGGTTTACTTCATCGTGCAGGGCGAAGGGGAAATCTGCGTCGGCACCGAGCGCAGCCCGATCAAGGCGGGACAGGCGGTCTTCATGCCGCCGACGCTTTTCCACCAGCTCACCAACACCGGTGACGAGCCGATGCACATGATCTATGTCTATTGCCCGGGCGGAGACGTCGCGCACTGGCGGCAGGAGTTGGCCGGCACGCTGCCGAAAGCGGGCGAGGGCGCGATCCCGCCGCTGCCGGCGGGCGCCCAGCCGCAGTGCACGAAGAAGCCTGGCGAGTAGGCGAGGGGGTTGGCCGCAAACCCTTCCGGCAAGCTCAGGGCGGGGAAGCGCCGCCGTTCGGCAGGCTGAGGCCAGGAAAGATGCAAAAAACCGAACCGGTGTAGGACAGGCGTAAAGCCAGCTCTACAAGGATGCCGGCCGCTAGCGCTAAACCTTCCATGCGCTGGGGGTCTGGCCGGTTTGCTGGCGGAACCAGCGCGCGAAATAATTCGGGTCGTCGAAGCCGGCGCGGTTCGCGGCAACAGCGATGTTGGGCGTGGAGCGAAGCGCGGCTTGCGAGGCCTCGAGGCGGACCCGGTCACGCAATGCCCGCAGGCCGAGGCCGGACTCGCGTTTTAGTTTCCGATTCAAGTGATCCGGATGATAACCGAGGTCGCGGGCAATTTTCCCGAGTGGGACGGGCACGCGAACCCGGTCGCGGAGTTTCTCGAACAGGGTGGGGGCGGGTGCGGGTTCGGTGGGGGAATGTTCGAGGAGTCGCGCCACGACAGCGAGGATTGCGGGACAGTCGCCGAGCGTGAGCCGGCCTTTGCGCGGCACGCGCGAGAGCAGGGCGTGGAGTTCGTTGAGCGTCGCTGGTGACAGGGTGCGGTGCGCGGCGCGGACGCGGCCCGCGCCCTCGAGTTCGTAATCGAGCACGAGGCAAAGCGGACGGCTGCGGCCGGAGACGGAAAATCCATGCGACATCTTTGCCGGGATGACGAACAGATCGCCCGCACGGGCCCGGCGGCGCCGGCCGTTGACGGTCTGCACGCCTTCGCCCGTGAGGTAGAGGATCAACTGGGCATAGTCGTGGCCGTGCGGTGCGACTTCGGCGTCGCGGTGCCGGTTGAGCTGGAGTTTGCGGAGGACGAAATCCAGCGCGTGGATTTCGATTTTCTGAATGAGCAGCGGACTCCAAGCAGGCATGTAGGACAGAGGACGGACGGCGGAAGACCGAGTGCGGCGGACGGAGGGATTGCTTCGTCGCTTGGCTCCTCGTAATGACAAGGTCGGAACTGTGCTAGGAAAAGTCGGAAGCGTGCTAACGCAAGCTGCGGTTTCAGCGTAGACTTTCGGCCTCTTACTCAAAACTCTTCGCTTCACCCCCTACCAAATGACCACGCACAAAGTCGGTATCATCATGAACGGCGTCACGGGACGCATGGGCACCAACCAGCATCTGCTGCGCTCGATCAAAGCCATCATCGATCAAGGCGGCATCAAGCTCGGCGACACCGAGGTCATCATGCCCGATCCGATCTTGATCGGGCGGAGCGAGTCAAAGCTCGCGGCGCTCGCGGCGCGGGCGAACGTCAAGCGCTATTCGACCAACCTCGACGCGGCGCTCGCCGATCCGGCGAACCAGATTTATTTCGACGCGACGCTCACGGGCCAGCGCCCTGTCGGCGTGCGCAAGGCGATCGCAGCGAAGAAACACATCTATTGCGAGAAGCCGACCGCGACATCTTCGTCCGAGGCGCTGGCGCTCGCGCAAGAAGTGAAGGCGGCGGGGCTCAAGAATGGCGTCGTGCAGGACAAGCTGTGGCTGCCGGGGTTGTTGAAGTTGAAGTATCTCATCGACACCGGATTCTTCGGAAAGATTTTGTCAGTGCGCGGCGAGTTCGGCTACTGGGTCTTTACCGGCGAGCACGAAAAACTGCAGCGGCCCTCGTGGAATTACCGCAAGGAGGATGACGGCGGCATCATCGTCGATATGCTCTGCCACTGGCAGTATGTGATTCAGAATCTGTTCGGCGAAGTGAAGTCGCTCACGTGTCTCGGTGCGACGCACATTCCGCAGCGGTGGGATGAGGCCGGCAAAACCTACAAATGCACGGCCGATGATTCCGCGTATGCGACCTTCGAGTTGGTGAATGGTGTGATCTGCCATTTCAACTCCTCGTGGGATGTGCGCGTGCGCCGCGACGATTTGTTGACGCTGCAGGTCGACGGCACGCACGGCTCGGCGGTCGCGGGCCTGCGCGATTGCACGGCGCAGCATCTGTCGGCGACGCCGCGCTGCCTCTGGAATCCCGATGTCGACAGCCCGATCAAATATTTCGACGGCTGGACGCGCGTGCCGGACCAGGGCGTTTACGACAATGCGTTCAAGGTGCAGTGGGAGCTTTTTCTGCGGCACGTCGTGAAGGGCGACCCGTTCCCGTGGTCGCTGCTCGAAGGCGCCAAGGGCGTGCAACTCGCAGAACTCGGCCTTGAGTCGTGGGCGCAGCGTCGTTGGGTGGATGTCCCGAAGCTGGGGTGATCGATTATTGTAGGGCAGGCTTTACGCCTGCCACGGATTGGGAGGCGTGAAGGCTGCCCTACGGTCGGGCACGGGTGGCAGGCGTGAAGCCTGCCCTACAGCGTGCCACGGAT
The DNA here is from genome assembly GCA_038231575.1 of Opitutales bacterium. Taxonomy (GTDB): domain Bacteria; phylum Verrucomicrobiota; class Verrucomicrobiia; order Opitutales; family Opitutaceae; genus CAITWF01. Next base: position 3,926 of record JBBRLB010000234.1, read on the forward strand.
TGGCGGACGTAACGCCTGCCCTAGAAAATTCTCGCCTCGTTTCCAAATGCGCGATTTGCACTGGCAAATCGCGCGTTTTGTTTAAGGTGTGTCTCGCGTCCCGGGTTGACCGGTGCGCTGCACCCAAACCAATTCATCTTCACCCTCCTTCGCCATGATCACCTCCACCTTCTTCGCCGCCTCGCTGCTAAGCGGGGGATTTCTTTCACCGGGCGTCTTGCTGATCCTCGTGATCGTCATGATCCCCGTGTCGCTTTACGCGCAGTATCGCGTGTCGAGCACCTACAACCGGAACGCCAAGATTCCGTCGCGCGGCGGTATCACGGGCAAGGAAGCCGCTGAGGCCGTGATGAACCGCGCCGGCATCACCGACGTCTCAATCGAGATGACCGAAGGGCACCTCACCGACCATTACGATCCGATCAACAAGCAGCTCGTGCTTTCGGAGGAAAATTATCGCGGGACGAGTCTGGCGGCGCTGGGGGTCGCGGCGCACGAGGCGGGTCACGCGATTCAGCACAAGGTCGGCTATTCGATGCTGCATTTCCGCATGGCGCTCGTGCCGGCGACGAACTTCGTTTCGCGGGCTTTGCCGGTGGTAATGATCGCCGGTTTCTTTTTGGCGCGGGGTCTGACTGGCATGCTGCTCGATGTCGCGATTATCTGCTATGCGGTCATCACCGTCTTTCAGCTCGTCACATTGCCCGTGGAATTTGACGCGAGCCGTCGCGCCAAGGTGCAACTCGTCGAACTCGGCATCCTCGATCGCGACGAGATGAAGGGCGTG
>JBBRLB010000235.1:0-4581 GCA_038231575.1 Opitutales bacterium
CCCTACCGCAGACCTCCCTCGCACGCTCTCCTGACATAATGCTGTCAGTCCCGCCTGCTACGTTGCCCCCACTCCCATGAAAACTGATCCCGCCCGAGACCTTCGCATCGACTATATCGAATTCGCCACGCGTGACGTCGCCGCCGCCCGCACGTTTTATTCCGCCGCGTTCGGCTGGACGTTCACCGACTACGGCCCCGACTACACGAGTTTCGTCGACGGCCGCATCGCCGGCGGATTTTTCGTGTCGCCGGATGCCCCCGCTAAAACCAATCCCATCGTCGTCCTCTTTGCGTCGAATCTCGAAGACGCCGAGGCCCGGGTGAAAAAGGCCGGCGGCAAAATCGTGAAGCCCTCGTTCGAGTTTCCGGGCGGCCGGCGGTTTGAATTCACCGACCCGAACGGGCTCATGCTGGCCGTCGCGAGCGATGTCCGCGCCGACGGCTCGAAGATCGAGTAGAGTCCGGGCCTCCTTGACGCGGTTAATTTGCACCTTGCGAGTGCGGCGCGTTTGGCGCAGAACCCTGCGCTATGAAACGGGTGTCCGCCTCCCTTGTGCTTTCCGGATTGCTCCTGTCCGTTGCACCGGTGGCGCTGGCGGTCTTGGTGCCGCCCTTCACCTTTGTCTGGACGGGCGTAACCAACGGTTCGCTCGCGACGCCCTCGAACTGGGTCGGCGGCATCGCGCCACCCAACAACAACACCGCGAATCTCGTTTTCGGACCTACGGCCCGCTCCGACCTTTCGCTCACGGCCTCGCTCAACGTCAACTCGATCACCTTTTCGAACACGCAGCCCTACTCCGCCGCGAGCACGTCGGCCAACGCCTTCACGCTCGGCATTCTCAGCGGTGGGCTGACCTTGAACGGCGTCTACTTCGATGACGGTGACGGCGGCACGGGCTATATTCCCACTTACGTTCATGTCGCCAGCGGCCTGCCCCTCCAGTTGCTCGCCAGCCAGACTTGGACCGTCAACCATAACAGCGGGCTTTCGATCGCCGGCGTAATTTCCGGCGCGGGCGGCTCCAAGCTCACGTTGGCGGGCGGCGGCTATTTGGGTCTCCTCGGTGCCAACACCTATTCCGGCGGCACCGACATCAACGGCCCCTTCCATTTCGACCTCGGCACCGCCACCGCCTTCGGCACGGGCGCGATCACGATCAACAGTGGCAACGTCACGCTGCGCTCGCTCGGCGGCAATCTCACTCTCAACAACGCGATTAATTTCAAGGCGACCGGTGGCAACCCCGGCTTCTTTCACTTCGGGGACTACGGTTCGGTGACGCTCAACGGCCCCGCCACGCTTTTTCAAAATCTTGAGCTCAATCTTTTCGGGGTCCAGCCGCTGATCTTTTCGGGCAACATCGGCGAGTCGGGCGGCAGTCGGACCCTCTTCTTTAATGGCACCGGAGGCACCGTGATTCTGCAGGGTTCCAGCAACACCTACACCGGCGGCACCATCGGCAACTCGGGCAAGCTCCTGTTCGCCTCGCTCGCAGCGATCCCGGCGACCGGCACCTTGCGCGCCAACGCTTACGCCACGATCGGGCTCCTCTCCAACACGCTCACCGGCGGCCAAACCTTGCAGGCGGATTTCCTCAATCGTTTCGACAAGCCCCTCACCGCCGGCGCGATCAGTTTCGACACCGCGTCCGCCCTGCCGTCAGCCAATATTTTCGCCGGTGCGATCGATCTGACGGGCTTTAACAGCAACGCCCGCCTCAGTTCCACCAGCCGCGCCAAACTCACCGGCCCGATCACGCCGCAAGGCTCGGCTTACCGCTTCGGTAACGGCGGCGGCAATCTCGAGGTGGCCAGCAATCTCATCGACGGCGCCGGCGCCCGCTCGCTCGTGGTCAATTCCGAATACCCCCAAAGCGAGTCCCTCCTCCTCCGGCTCTCCGGCGCCAACACCTACACCGGCGGCACCACGGTGTTTCGCTCCGGGCTCATTTTCGAATCGGCCGCCAGCATCCCCGCCACCGGGAGCCTCACCCTGCAATACTCCGGCTACATCGGCCTCCGGCTGTCCGGCGACGTCCCCGCCACCGGCAACACCACCGTCACGGATTTCCTCAACCATTTCGGCGCGCCGCAAAACAGCTCCGCCACCGTCGGCTTCGACTCCGCCGATCTGAGCACGCTTCGCACGATCAGCGCGCCGATCAATTTTCAGGGCATCAAGGATGGCGTGGTTTTCGCCGGCAACGGATTTTCCCTCGGCACGAGCACCAACGTCGCCATTTCCGGCGCCATCACGTTTCCCTTCGACTATCACTTCGTCGGCTATCGCGGCGGCCAGCTCGCGATTTCGAGCGTGCTCACCGGCACCCGCAAAGTCGGGATCGGCGACAACCAGTCGCCGCTCACGGTCCGCGATCCTCTGACCGGCCTCTTCTCCTCCGTCACGCTGACCGGCAACAACACCTACACCGGCGGGACCGATTTCGTCGCCGGCCGCCTCGTGGTCGGCCAAAGCAACGGCGTCGTGGGCACGGATGCGACCACCGCGCTCGGCACTGGCACGCTGCGCGTCAGCAACACCGGCACGCTCGAGAACGACCGGCCCCCGGTCCGGCTCGAGACCGCCGCCAACGGCACGTTGATCGCCAACCCAATTTTCCTGCAGAACTCGGATCTGGAACTCAACGGGAGCAACTCGTTCACGCTGTCCGGGAACATCACCGCGAGCGGAAATCCCGGGCTCTATAAATTCGGCACGGGCACGGTGACGCTCTCGGGTCACAACAATTTCTACGGCGGCGTCTACCTCGGGCAGGGCAACGTCACGTTTACCCAGGATGATTCCGCGGGCTATGGCGTCCTGAGTTTTGGCATCAGCGGCGGCGGCGGCTCGGTCGCGACGTTTCAGACTTTGTATCCCAGCGTCGCCGGCCTGACGAGCGATGATTCCGCCAGCGTCGTCAGCCTCGCGGCCAATTCGCATTTCAGCATCGGCATCCCGTCGTATACCGAGAGCGTTTTTCGCGGCACCATTTCCGGCCCCGGAGCGGACGTCCGCATCGCGTCGAACGGCGACGGCGGCCACGCCGTGTTCACGCTCGCCGGTGCCAACACCTACACCGGCGGCACCGTCATCCTGCAGGGCGAGGTCGTCGCGGCCAACAACGGCGCGTTCGGGACCGGCGCCGTGGCGGTGGGCGAGAACGCCGAGGGATTTCTCTACGGCACGCTCCTGACCCAAGGCGGCATCACGATCTCGAACCCGTTGAATCTCGTCGCCGGCACCCTCGGCGGATTCGGCACGTTCAACCCCGCGGTCCGTCCCATCATCGGCCAGCAGCTCGAGGTCGGGCCCGGCGCTTTCGACGATAATAGTCGCATCGGCCAGCTCAACTTCGGTTCGAGCGGCCTCACGTTCGCGTCCAGCGGCCACTATGCGTTCGACGTGCAGAATCCCACGGGCGGGCCGGGCTTCGGCTGGGACACGATCGCGATCGGCGGCGGCCTTAATTTCACCGCGACGCCCGCGCAGCCTTTTATCGTCAGCCTGCAATCGCTCGCGACGCCGCCCTTCTACCCCAACGCGCTGACCGGTTTCTCCTCCGGCAACAGTTACGCCTGGCAGATCGCGTCGGCCGCCGGCGGCATCAGCGGCTTCTCCTCCGCGGCCGTGCTCGTCAACCCGGACAATTTCAGCAACCCGACGCACTACGGCGGATTCTTCACGACCGTCACTGGCAACAACCTCTTCGTTAATTTTTCGCCCGGCTACGTCTGGACCGGCCTCACCGCCGACGGCTCGTGGACCGCGGCCAAGAACTGGCAGATTCTCGGCGTCGCCGGCAACACCGTGCCCCCGAGCAACGCCGCCACGACCATCGCCCATTTCGGTGGCGCCTCCAACGAGAACGTCTTCCTCGGCGCGTCCCAGTCCGTGCGCATGCTCACCTTCGGCGGCACCTACTTCGCGCTTGATTATCTCTTTGCCGGCGCCCCGGGCGTCACGCTCACGATCGGCGCCGGCGGTATTTTCTACGACTACTACTCGGGTCACGCTCGCGTAAAATCCTCCCTGCCCCTTCAGCTCAGCGACGCCCAGACCTGGAGCATCGGCTCCGGCAGCACCCTGCAAGTCGACAGCGTGATTACCAGCAGCAGTCCCCTCATCATCAACCGGGAGGGCAGCGGCAATCTCCGGCTCAATGGCGCCAACGCGCTCTCCGGTGGCGTGCAACTCCTCAATGGCGCGCTTTACTTAGGCCATGACTCCGCCCTCGGCACGTCGGCCCTGACCGTCGACACGACGGGCTACGCGACGCTCGCCTCGGCCAACGGCAACCGCACCCTCGCCAACGCGCTCACGCTGATCGGCAACGGCAACTACCTGAGCTTCGACACCTCGGAGGGCAGCCTCTCCTTCCTCGGCGCCATCGCCCTTGCGGAAAACTTCACGATCAATTTCAGCGGGGCCGGCGCGCTCAACTTCAGCGGCAACATCGGCACGACGGGCAGCAATCGCAACCTCACGCTCCAATCCGCTTCCGGCTCCGGCCCGGTCACGCTCGGCGGCACCAACACCTACAACGGCAATACCGTCGTCGATTACGGCACGCTC
>JBBRLB010000236.1:0-4358 GCA_038231575.1 Opitutales bacterium
GCGTTGATCACGGCGGCGTTACCGCGGGCGTTGGCCAAATTGCCACGGGGAGTGGCGCTCGTGACGCCGCTCGCGCTCGTGGTTGTCCTCGGTGCGCTGACGTTCCGGCAAGCCGGGATGTATCGCGACGTGGTCACGCTCTACGAGACGACGCTTGAGCGAAATCCCGCGTGCTGGATGGCGCACAACAATCTCGGCAACACCCTCGCCGCGGCCGGTCGCGCCGACGAAGCCGTCGCGCACTTCGAGGCCGCCCTCACGCTGCGCCCCAATTATCCTGAGGCCGAAAGCAATCTCGGCGATCAACTGAACCAACTCAACCGCTCCACCGAGGCGCTGACGCATCTCGAACGCGCGGTGCAGCGGCAGCCGAACTACGCGGCCGCGCACAACAATCTCGGCATTGCCCTGATGGCCACCGGACGCGGGGTGGAGGGCATGGCGGAATTTGAGACCGCGCTCCGGCTCGACCCCCATTTCACCCAAGCCCATCTCAACCTCGGCATCGCCCTCGCCCGGGCCGGCCGCCTCACCGAGGCCGAGCATCACCATGCCGAAGCGTTGCGGCTGAATCCTGCGCTCGGTTCCGGTCCGCCGCAGTAGGTCAGGTCAAAGACTTGACCGATTCGATCACTCGTCCCGCCGGGGTTTCTACGACCAGCCAGCTTCCGGGATTGCGCGACCTCCCACGCCGCTTCAACGTCCCCCTTCCCATGAGCGAAGTGCCCTCCCCCGCCATCATCGCCGCCGTCGAAGCTCTCGATTCGACGATCCTGCGCGTGCTCATGGATACGATTCCGGACCGCATCTATTTCAAGGATCTCAACAGCCACTTCGTCCGCAATAATCTTTCCCACACGCGCTGGATGGGGGCGAGTTCCCCCGAGGACTTGGTGGGCAAAACCGATTTCGATTTCTTCTCCCGCGAACACGCCGAGCGCGCCTACCTTGAGGAGCAGGTCATCATTCGGACCGGCCGCCCGATCGTTGCGCGCATCGACCAGATCACCCGGCGCGATGGCGTCCAGGTCTGGGGCTCGGTCACGAAGATGCCTTGGTGCGACGAGACCGGCCGCATCATCGGCACGTTTGGCCTGACGCGCGACGTCACCGCCACGAAGGAGGCCGAGGAAAAACTCACCATCGAGCGCAACCTGCTCCGCACGATCATCGATCATTTGCCGAGCCGCATTTACGTGAAGGACACCGCCTCGCGTTACGTCCTCAACAACCAAGCGCACCTCGACATGCTGGGGTTGAAACACCAGGAACAGGCGCTCGGCCACACGACGGTGGATTTCTTTCCCGGCGAACGCGGCGAGCAGGCCATGGCCGACGACCAGCGGGTGTTCGAAGGCACGCCGATTCAGAACCAGGAGAAATCCGACTTCGGCGCCGAGGGCAAGGTGCGCTGGTCGCTCACGACCAAGGTGCCGCTGAATGATTTACGCGGACAGCTCATCGGCCTCGTCGGCATCAGCCACGACATCACGCGCCGCAAGCTCGCCGAAATCGAACTCGAGCATCGCACCGCCGAAATGGAAGCCGACGTGCAGATGGCGCGGCAAATCCAAGAATCGTTTCTGCCGCGCAACTACCCCGTTTTTCCGCGCAGCGCACCGCCCGCGGAGAGCGCGTTGCGGTTTGCGCACCGCTACATCCCGGCGTCGACGCTCGGCGGCGATTTCTTCCACATCACCCAGCTCACCGACGCCAAGTGCGGCGTGCTGGTGTGCGACGTGATGGGCCACGGCGTCCGCGCCGGCCTCATCACCGCGCTCATCCGTGGGGTCATCGAGGAACTCGACGAGCGCGCGAAGGATCCCGCGAAGGTCCTCGCCGAGATCAATCACGCCCTCACGCCCATCCTCGAAAAAACCGGCCAGCCGATGTTTGCCACCGCGTTCTTCGGCGTGATTGACATCGTCGCGCAGACGCTGACCTACGCCAACGCTGGCCACCCGCCGCCCTTCGTGCTCCGCCGGAACGAGTGGGAAGTGTCCCGCCTCACCGCCGACGATCCGGAGCCGGCTGCGGGCCTGGTGGAGAATTTCGCCTACACGAAATATACGACTCCGTTCCGCACCGGCGACGGCTTGCTCGGGTTCACCGACGGATTGTTCGAAGCGGCCGACACCAACGAGCAGATGTTCGGTGAGGAACGGCTGCGCACGCTCGTCGCCGATCAGCTCGCCCTCGCCGGCCCTGACTTGCTCGAGCGTGTGGTCGGCGACATCCAGGCCTTCACCGGCCACACCAATTTCGAAGACGACCTGTGCGTTGTCGTGGTCGAATCCCCTCGCGGCGTCGGCCTCGATCGCACCTGAGATTCGTGGCGCCGGCTCACTGCGCGACCGGCTTGAGCAACAGGTCCTGAAAATCGAAACTGAAATCCGTCAACGGCGAGAGCGGCGACAGCTTGATCTGATCGATTCCGCCGTCGGGCGTGAGCGCAAACGTCACCCACGCGTCGGCGTTGAGCGTGCGGTCCTGCCAGCGGGCGATAAACGTGTCCTGCTGCCAGTGCTCCAGTTCGCCGGTGAGCTGTGGCGAGTGGGAGAAACGCAGGATGAGTTTCCCGCCCTCCGCCGTGATCGCGACGTCGCCATACCACGCGTCGCGATAGCCGCCGGCGTATTTTGCCAGCGGCAATGACGGCTTCGAACCCGCAATCCGCGCGGCGACATGCTTCTGCCAGCCGTCGTCGGCGTCCTTGCCGCGTTTCTTAATCACGTCCGCGTAGGCCTTCACCCAATCGGTCGGCGTCACGCCGTAAAACGCGTCGAGGACGCGCCAGGTCACGGCCTGAAATGCCGCACCCGGGTGCGAGCCGGTGATGGGTGACAAACAGTCCAGGGTGATGGGTTACACATTGGGTTGGGGTTGCTGGTGGGATATAGCAAGGGCCATATAGAGTATTTGTTGTCTTTGAGGGGGTGTAGGGGAGCGAAGCTCCCCACCGGTCCGAGTCTGAAAAAGATTCTAAAAGAATCGGGGAGGAGGGGGTGTGGGGGGAGCGAGGGGCGTAGCCCCTCCTCCCCCCACCTCGGAACTTACGAACTACTTTCGAGGTGATTGCGCCTTGGCAGAGCGCGAGCGTGCTCCAGTGGGCTTTGGCTTGGGCCGGGCGACGTAGGCGGCAGGGCGGAAGCGCCCGCCCTCGGCGTCATAGGCGAGATTGCCGAGATGGACGTTGGCGAAGTGCAATTCGGTCTGGTCCTCGGCGTTGAGTTGGAGGCCGACGCGTTTGCCGGCGAACGCCTCGCCCACGTGATAGTTTTTGCCCTCATGGGGGAGGTGTCCGCTCGACGAGACCACTTTCACCTCGTAGTCGGCGGGATAGACCAGCGGTTTGTCGTGCTCGTTGAGCCGGCGCGCGCTCTGCTGGTAAAACTCCGCAGGGCATTGCTGCTCAAGGGACTCGTGCGGGCGTTCATGATTGTAGGTGTATTGCCAGCGCTCGAAACGACGCTGTTGGGCCGCGAGGTTGGCCGACGGCGGGCTGGTCGCCTCCGCTTTCAGATCGCGATGCATGCGCTCGTGCGAGCCGTTGTCTTGCGGCGAGGCGGGTCGCGTGAACTCCACTTCGATGCCTTGCTCGATCCACCAGATGCTCAGGCTGGAAAGCCGGCCCAAGCCGATCGAGGCAAACGGCGAGCCGTGATCGACGCGAATGATCTCGGGCAGCCCGGCCTGACGCATCAGGCATTGGAAGGCGTGCAGCGTGCCCTTGAACTGCTGATCGGGCCGGGCGCGCAGGCCCAGCACAAAATGGCTGTAGCGATCGCAGACCGTGAGCGGATCGCAGCGCTGGCCGTTGCCCAGGTTGAACCAGCCCTTGAAGTCGACCGTCCAGACGTGATTGGGCTGCGTGGGCACGGTCAGCCCGTCGTTGAGCGCCTGATACGCTCCGGGTTTGCGCCGCCGTGCCACACTCAAGCCGTGGCGCCGGAGAATCTCGCCGATCGTGCTGCGCGCCGGCGGCGATTCGATCCCGTGCTTCACCTGCAAAACCTTGTGCAGCTTCTTCGGTCCCCACGTGCGATGCAGCCGGCGTTCGGCGAGGACCAGCGCTTCCACCGCTTCGTCGGTGCGTTGCGGAAACGCGTGCGGCCGGTGGCTGCGCGCCTGTAGACCTTTCAGGCCCATCGCGGAGTAGCGCTCCAAGTGTTTGTAGCCGGTCTTGCGACTGATGCCAAACTGCTCGCACAGCTCCGTCACCGTAAATCGGTCGGTCTGTGCGAGTATAACAAATCGAGTGATCTCTTCCATTTGGGTTACATTGTTCCACGGCATCGTTGCCGTATGTGTAACCCATCACTCCGGATTAAGTGTCACCTATCCTGCCGGTTCATACC
>JBBRLB010000237.1:0-4303 GCA_038231575.1 Opitutales bacterium
ATCTTCGAATACATCGAAGGCTATTACAACACCCACCGCAAACACTCTTCGATCGGATACAAAACCCCGAACCAATTCGAAGCCCAGATCCACTCAACAAACTAAACAACAAAATGGTCCAGAAATCGGTTGCACCTCACGAGGCTTTTGGGAACGAGACGCAAGACCCACCAAAGACCGCCATCGCTGCAGAGTGGCCAAAGGCCGGCCGTTCGCCTATTCAAGCGCCCATGGCTTCCATTCTCGATCAGATCAAGGAATACCCGACGCGGCGCTATGAACCGGGGGAAATCATCGTCGAACAGGGCACCACCAGCGGGAAGCTCTTCTTCCTCGCCGAGGGCGCCGTGGAAATCCTCAAGAACGGTGTGCGCTTCTGCGTCGCGCGCGAACCGGGCGCCGTCTTTGGCGAAATGTCCGTGTTCCTCCAGGGCTCGCACGCCGCCTCCGTCCGCGCCCTCGAACCCTGCGTCTTTCACATCGAGGAAGACGCCCGCCACGCGATGGAGAGCAACCCGGCACTTTGTTTCCACGTCTGCGGAATCATGGCGGGCCGCCTCGAGTCCCTCGTCGAATATCTCATCGACGTGAAGCAGCAATATGAAGGGCACGATCACCTCGGGATGCTCGACGGCGTGCTCGAAAGCCTCATGCGGCGCCCGCCGCGGACGCGCATCCGGCCCAGCGAATCAACGATCCGCAAAGGTCAGGGGCTTGATTGACCGCTCCTCCAGCGAGATCCACTCCGCCGTCTCCGCGTCCAGGTCCAGGCGAATATGGGCCGGGTAGGGACCACGCTGCCGGCCCGGGTTGAACACCCACGTCGCGCCGATCCGATCCACCCACGAGCCTTGTTCGTAAAACGGCGAGTCGTGGATGTGTCCGCCCAGAACGATATCCGGCTGGAAACGTTCGACCCACGCGCGCAGATATTCGTCGCCCGCGTCTCCCTTCAGCGTCCAGCTCGTCGGCGAGCGAGCCGAGGGCGCGTGATGCACCCAGATCCACCGGCGCCGCGGTTTCGTGGATTCCCGCGCCAGGAACTCCTCCAACTGCCCGCGCGAAAGTGGCCCATCCCACCACGGGCACACGGTGATCAGGACATCGCCCACGAGCACGCTTTCATTGTCCACCACCAGCCGTTCCCCCTTCACCTCGCTCAGCCATTGCGCCACCGATTCGTCCGCCTCGTTCCGGCTGTCGCCATCGTGATTCCCCGAACTCACGAGCAGCAGGGTCTTCTCTTGCAGTTGGTGCAGATATCTTTCGACGACCGTGATCTGCACCCCGAAATCGAGCCGCGATGACAGGTCGAGCAAATCCCCGCCAATGCTCACCACATCGAACTTCGGCGCCTCGGCCAGCAGCCAGTCAAACTGCTTCAGCGAATAATGCAGGTCCGCGACAAATAAGAGTTTCATGCGCGCCGGACACCATCACGTCCGACCGCGAGTAAATCCAGCCGATCCCACGCTCTCAGGTTTCGCGGGACCGCAGACGGATGGAGAACCACGTTTCCCCAAACCCCTCTGGGGGGAACATGGGGCCTTCGGCCGCGTTTAGTCAGCGGCCTGCCTCAGCCTTGGCCCTGCATTCTTGTAAGGCTCTTATCTCATAGGCAAACCGGGAGACATTGGTCTCGAGGTTTGGTTTCCACGCTTTTGCTTCAATGTAGGTGGACCAAAGCGGCAAGAGTGCCTCGAAGTGTTTTGTTCCGTTCACCGTGTCGAGCCAAGCCGTCGCCCCCATGGCGTCTCCCTGATCGTAGTCCAAATCTGGCCTCGTCAGATAATACTCCAGATACGTCCGCAGGTAATCTCGTCCGGAAGGAGTGTTGAACTCCGCAAGCGCGACGCAGAAGAGTTTTCCTGCATAGCAGAGATCGCTGCGGAGCAGGAGCCGACCGATGTGTTCCTCCGCGGAAGTGAACCGCTTCAGGCCGGCAAAAAATGCTCCCGTCAGCCGTGGGCGCCAATCGTAATCCGTCAAAAGTCGCTCGACGACAGCCGGGGTGATCTCATCGTAAATCGCCCGCAGAGAATCTAGAAAACCATTATCTGCTGAGCGAAAGCTAACCCGATAAAATGGAGCGACCCATTTATCGCATTCTTCCTCCGATAGGAGATCAGGGACGCTCGGCACCTCCAATGAATAAAACGGACTTTTGTGAACAACCGTGGCACCTCGAATATGCCGAATCAGAGCATCGTCGTCGATGTCAGTCATGAATGGTTTCTCACTCTCAAATGCTCCCCTGTCAATTCGTTATCGATCGCCCCGACGCTCCCTGTGTTTTTTCACTCGGGTCTTCTATGGAGGTGACGATGAGGTGTGTGCAAACGGCAGGCGCAAGCAGCCGCAAGTAGTGGCGGAATTGGCTTGAGTAGCCTCGGTTAACTCTGCGGAAGCACCTAAAACACAGATAGTAGCAACGCAAAAGCCCACCTCAGGAGCCATTTTACAAACCATTTTCCGGGCCGGTGGCATGAGGCGTGGTTCCCCCGCCCCTCCGGGGCGAATCCGGGGAGGGGGGCGGTTCCGGGGGTATTCGCTCGCCAAGCTCGCTCGACCCCCGGCTAATTTCCTCGCAACCCTCCGGGTTGGGAAGTCCGCAACCCTCCGAGGTGCTGACGGCTGCCGGTGACACTAGCGCGCCTGTTTTAGACCCTATCCGTTTTTAGGTTAATTCTTTCCCGCGCGCTCTTTCGAAGATTCTCCCCACCAAACCATCTCGGTGGCGGGCGTGGATTTGATCGACTCGCTTTGATACCGGGCGACGAGCGGGAGGATTCGTTTCGTTGCGGCCATGGGCAGGGATTGAATCTTGAAGGTGCAGGTCGATTGGCCGCCGGGCTCGATCGGCGCGACATTGATCTTTTCGTCCGACTGGAGCCAGCCCGCGGGGATCGCCAGGGACAATTCACCCGCTGCCAGTTTTCCTGCGGACGGATTATGGATCGTCGCCTCGACCTCGAAGGCCTGGTCGAGTCCGATCGTGGCGAGGTGCGCGATTCCCCGCTCGACGCCTCTCAGTTTCAAGCCCACCACCGGCTGGAATTCATGGAGGATCACGATCGCGGCATGCGTGTCGAAGGACGGCATGCGCAACTTGAGACGGGAGCCGTCGATGACTGCGTCCACCGGCTGGAGCATGCGGCTGCCTTGCGTGACGACGAAGACCCGTCGAGCGCGCGCCGCTTTCGTGGGCAGTTCGATGGTCAGGTCGAACGGCGCGACCACATCGTCGTTCAAGCTCGTCAATCCGATCACGGCATTGCCCTCGGGCGTGACCAGCGGCGATTCCACTCTCACCTTCGCCCGCACGCGCGGCGCCAGTCCAGAGATTCTGCACGATGGCCGCACGCCGGCGTGTTGCAGAAACGCATCCAGCACCCGCCCAAAGGATAGACCGGAATGCGTCGTGTCCCACTCGTAGCGCGTGCCCCCGCTTTCGTAGAGGGTTCCGAGGAGGATCGAGGAGTAGAGGGCTTTGCCCTTGCCGTAATCATTGATCACCAGCCCGGGAATGCCGCGATGGCTCATGCCGATGACAGTCCCGGAAAAACAATCCACCGCGTCGAGGCTCACTCCCGAGAGCATGAGGTCGCCAAGCTCCCGCGCCACCGGATTCGTGGCGTAGGGCTGTTGTGAGATTTCATCGATTTTTTCGAAGTAGTTTTTTTGGACGATCGCGGCGTCCGTCACCTCGCCGTAGCCCTGCTTGGATTCCTGCAAGGCGAGATTGGATTCGGACTTCTTTTTCCCAGCCGCCAACCGCACGCCGAAGACTCCGGCGAGCGTGGCTTGCGGACGCGCGTATTCGTCCCAGGCTCCGGGAAACCGGTCGCCGATGATCGTGCCGCCGTCCTTGACCCACGCTTCGATGCCCTTCGCGGCGGTGGCGGGGATGTGATTGCAGTCCGCCAGCACCAGCGCGCTCACGTCGCTGAGCCCGCCGGCCTCGATCTGCCGGGGCGTGATCCAGCGCACCGGATATCCCAGCCCGCGGAGCGTGGCGTAGATGTGGAAGGGGGAGTCCAGGGCGCATCCGTAGAGGCTCTCGTGCGGTTCGGCCAGGGAGAGGTCGATGCGCGACCAGTAGAGCGCGACCGGCTTGACGGCGTGCATGGGATGGGCGGCCATGAGCAACGGCTCGAGCCGGTGGACCTCCGCGGCGGCGTCGGCATAGGCGGCGAGTTTCGCTTTCGGTTCCCGCTTCTCATCGAGCAGGGCCCACTTGGGATATTGCGCGTGAAAACCTTCCTGGAACATGAACAGGAACACCCCCGCGGCGCCCTTCGAA
>JBBRLB010000238.1:0-4278 GCA_038231575.1 Opitutales bacterium
ACCCCGCCCCGCTGCGCGATGTCCTCCGCGCGATCCGGCTCGTGCGTTCGCGCGCCACCGAGTTCGGCGTGAAGCCCAATCGCATCGGCGTCCTCGGCGCCTCGGCCGGCGGCCATCTCGCCGCGAGCGCCGCCACGCTCTTCAACGATTCCGACGGAAAAACCGGCGCCGAGCTCGACGCCGTCAGCGCCCGGCCCGATTTCGCCGTGCTCCTCTACCCCGTCATCACATTGAAGGCGCCGCTCGCGCACGCCGGCTCGCGCAGCGCGCTCCTTGGCAAAGACGCCACGCCCGAAATGATCGAGCACCTGTCGCTGGAGTTACGGGTCACGAAGGAAACGCCACCGACCTTTATCGTTTCCACCGAAGAGGACAAAACCGTCCCGGTCGAAAATTCGCTGATGTTCTACCAGGCGCTCCGCAAAGCCGGCGTCGAAGCCGAGCTGCATATCTGGCCGAAGGGCCCGCATGGTTTCGGTATGCGCGCGGACCTGCCGGGACCCTCAACGTGGACGAACCGCCTCGAGGAATGGATGGAGCGCGGCGGCTGGCTGGCGGTGGCAAAGTAATTTCTCGTCGGGCCTCTCCTCCGATCTCCCGCGTCCGTTCCCCATGCCCTCGACTCCGCTGATCGTTTCAACCGTGCTCGATTGGGCAAAGCTCGCGGTGCACCCGACGCCCGTCGGCGCGCGTCGCGATCTCTTCGACGGGCCGACCGCCACGTTCGAGAATTTTGAGGGCCACGTCACCACGATCAAACCCGGCGAGACGCCCCACCCCGCGCATCAGCACCCCGACGAGGAACTCGTCATCATCCAGGAAGGGACGCTCGAAGCGACGATCAACGGCGAGTCGAAGCGCGCCGGTCCCGGCTCGGTGTTGTTCATCGCGTCGAACGATCGTCATGGCTGGAAAAATGTCGGGGCGATGCCCGCGACTTATTACGTGTTTCGTTTCGTCACGGAAAAATCGAAGCAGGTCGGGTCAGAGACATGATCTGCCGCAAACCGCGCGATCGCCGTGGCGAAGTTCTCGTTGTGGGGCGGGTTTGACTCCCGCCAAGACATGGCAGGCATAAAGCCTGCCCTACAATGGCTCAGCGGTTGCGCTTGCCCTTGCCCGCCGGCGTGAACTCCATGCCCTCGATCATTCCCAGGAGCTGATTGTAAGGTTCGCTCCGGAATCCGTCGGCCGAAATCGTGACTTCGATTAGGACGTCCGGTGCGAGGTGAATCATCCCGGCGCTCATCGTTTTGAAATTTCCCGTTTCCGGTTTCTTTCCGACGAGCTGCGGATCGGTGAAGTTGCAGTAGAAACCATAGCCGGCCTGCAGCGAAAATTCCTTCGCGACGGCCTTTCCCTCAACCGATTGCCCTGCGATGGGCTCGCCATTGATTTCGACCCGGAGCGCCAGACGTTTCTTCGAATCGAGGCGATCCTGCTCGGGAAACGTGATGGTGAGCGAGCACGACGCGTTGGTCGCTTCGTTCTTCGGCGCGACCGTCACGATTTGCCGGTCGCCAAAGTCGGCGACGTCGAACTTCCACGTGTCATCCGTGTAGAGCATGAGCGAGCCGTGTGTGCCGAGATCGATTTTTTGCGACTGGGCCAATAACCCGGTGGTTGTGAGCAAAAGGAGCGCGAGGAATTTTTTCATGCGAGGAAGTGAGCAAACCGTTTCAGACAGTGAGGCGCAACCGAGGTGCCCGCAAGCCGCGTGGTGGCGGCCCGCGTCATTGTAGGGCAGGCTTTACGCCTGCCACCCCTTGGCCGACCCAAACCCTGCCCGACAACTAATCCCAACCTACTTCGGCAAAACCTCGCCGCCCATCTCCATCCAAACCTTCTGCACGTGGGCCGTGAGGTTCGCCGGCACGTAGCGCGCGACATGTTCGTCCTTCTTGATCGCCGCGGCGATCGCGGGCAGCGCGACCTTCACTTCGGCGGGCGTCTTATGCGCATCGGCCAACGCTCTCACCTCGCGCTGCAACGCCACGAAATACGCCTGCTGATCCGCGATGATTTCGGGGCCACCCATTGGGCCATGGCCGGGACACACTTTCTCCGCGCCGAGATGCTTCACGAGCTCGAGCGTCTTGATCCATTCGCTCACGGTGCCGTCGGCGACGTTGTTGTGCGGGCCGTTCACACACGCGTCGCCGGTAAAAAGAATTTTCTCCTTCGGCAGCCACGCATACGCGTCGCCCTTCGTGTGGCCGGTGCCGAACCAGTGCAGCTCCACGAGATGATGACCGTCGTCGAGAAACAGATCGCGCGGGAACAGCATCACGGGCGGCCTGAGTTTGGTGGCGGCGACGTCGGGCCGCGTTTTCGCGGACGCTTCCCAGCGACCAGGCTCGCCGCCGAAGAATCCCGTTTCGACCTTCTTCATTTCTTCGAGCGCGGCGGCGCTGGAGATGAGCGTCGCCCCGCTCTCAGCCCAGAGCTGATTGCCGTAGGCGTGGTCGCCGTGGTGGTGGGTGTTGAAGACGAACTTGACCGGGTTCTCCGTCGTTACAGCGATAGGCGGCATCACCATCGCCGCGCCGGACGGATAGTTCGCATCGATGACGAGCACGAAATCGTCGAAGACAATCCAGCCGTTGTTGCTGTGCCCGCGTCGCGGATCGCCTTCGTAAAAATAAACGCCGGGCGCGACGGTCTGCGTGGTGTTGATCTGGGCAACGGCCGCCGCGTAAAACGCCAGGACCGCAAAACAGGAGAAGAGGGATTTCATGAGGAAAGCACGGTGAAGCTAACGACCGGCGCATGCGCACGCGAGCGATTCCGCGACGGAACGACACCTCACCGGACGACGAACCATTTGGCCGCAAAAAAGCGCAGAAGGCGCAAAAACCGAACCCGACCCGTTGGAGAGCCAGCCCGAATGGATTCGAATCCTCTCGTCTGCTCCGTGGCATTTTTTTGCGCCTCTTGCGCCTCTTTGCGGCCAAAGGATCGGATCCCAAGATCGGCAGAATGGAATCCGCGTCTCTTCCGGACCGGATTCTTGCGGCCAAAGGAATCACGCCGAGCCTTGGTCCGAGAGCACGTATTTCCTGACCTCCAGCTTTGCGGCACCGAAATTGATGAGGACCCCATGCTCGATGCGAGATGCCCGCAAATATCCGAGCAATTGCGCCACATGTTCATCCGAGAGCGCGCGGACCGCTTTCATTTCCACGACGAGCCGCTGGTCGACAAAGAGATCGGCGAAATACTCACCGAGAATCGTTCCGTCTTCATCAAAGACCTTGAGCGGATATTGCTGAATCGCGCTGAGTCCTTGTTTACGCAGGCGGTTCGAAAGCCCGTTCTCATAGATTTTCTCGCCATGCCCGTGCCGCAGATGCCGGTGCAACGCAAAAGCGCTTTCGCGGACTTGATCACAAAGTTGGAAGATCGGATCTTTCATCGCTGCCTTCCTTTTGCGCCTTCTGCGCCTCTTTGCGGCCAAAGAATTCCCCGTTTTTTGGGTATGCCGCGAAAGGAACGAAAACAGTGATTGGCCGAAAAATAGCGCAGAAGGCGCAAAAAGTTCGAACCAGAAGCGTGCGAGAAACAGGCGGAACTAATCGGAAATCCCTCCTTCTCCTTTGGGGCCCTTCTTTGCGCCTTCTGCGCTTTTTTGCGGCCAAACGGTTCGGCGGTTCGATCCCCCGCCGTGACCATCACCCTTTTGCGGCACTCTCCGACACCCACCTGCCCCGCAATTGCCTTTGACCGTCCGCCGCCCGCCTCTTTGATAACGAACCCCACTTCCTTAGCGTCTTACCTTTCTTACTTCATCCTTCTCCCTTCTCCTCTTTCCACCATGTCCGCCAAGCCGACCATCATCTACACGAAAACTGACGAAGCGCCCGCGCTCGCCACCTACTCGCTCCTGCCGATCATCCAGGCGTTCACGAAGCACGCGGACATCAATGTCGAGACGCGCGACATCTCCGTCGCCGGCCGCATCCTCGCCAACTTCTCCGACCTCCTCCCGGCCGACCAGAAGACCGCGGATGCCCTCGCCGAACTCGGCGCCCTCACGCTCCAGCCCGACGCCAACATCATCAAGCTCCCCAACATCTCCGCCTCCGTCCCCCAGTTGAAGGCCGCCATCGCCGAGCTCCAATCCAAAGGCTACGCGCTGCCGAATTTCCCCGAGAATCCCACGACCGACGCCGAGAAAGACGCGAAGGCCCGCTACGGCAAAGTCCTCGGCTCCGCCGTCAATCCCGTCCTCCGCGAGGGCAACTCCGATCGCCGCGCGCCGAAGGCCGTGAAGGATTA
>JBBRLB010000239.1:0-4237 GCA_038231575.1 Opitutales bacterium
AATGAATAGGTGAAGCCAAACACATTGAAAAACCCGAGCACCGGAAACAGCGAACCGACGAAGAGCAGCAGCACTGCGAGTGGTGCGCGCGAGCGTCCCTGCCACGTCCACAGCGCGAGGCCGATCGCGTAATGCGAGGCTTGGCGTTGGGTGTCGAACCGGAGATAGGCGAGGGCGGCGAGCAGATAGAAGACGAGTGAGAGCGTGTTTTTCTCCTCGGTAATCCACGCCACCGATTCGACGCCCACGGGATGCAGCGCGAAGATAAACGCCGCCAGCCGCGCGCCGGGCACGGCGAGCCGGCGCAGCACGAGTCCGAACAAACTCGCAGCCGACGCGTGCAGAAAAATATTTGCGAGCAAGACCGCTCCGAACATCGCGAACGCGATCCACCACGAAGAAGGTTCGCGTGCGGTCGCGGGGGGGCGGGACGGCGGGGGGCGAAGTCATGAACCGCGAGAGGTGGCAGAGTGTGACAAAAAAGGCGCGGCTGGGAAGCCGCGCCTGAATTCTGCGATCGAATCGCGCCGGGTTAGAATTCGCCCTTGGGGCCGAGCGTGAAGGTCACGCCGCGGTTCGTGGAGCTGTTCAGCGCGGCGTAGTTCGGCACGCCAGGGTAGCGGACTTCACGCAGACGCCATTCGCCGAGGATGTTTTTGTCGGACGCGAACAACTACACGCGTTTCGTGATGCGATACTCGGCGTTGAAGTCGAACATGTCCTCGGGCACCTGCGTCTGGATCGAACTCACGCCGGCGGCGCTGTTCACGCCGTTCGAGTTCGGGTTGGCGGTGCCGGAGCCGACGCCGGTGTGCAGCACGCCGCCGCCGCTGGTGCTGTTGAAGAATCCGTTCTCGGTGCTGGTGATGTAATTCTTCCCCTTCGAGAAGCCGCCCTTCAGCGAAGCGGTCCAGTTGTCCTGCTTCCAGGTAGACTCGAGATTATGGGAATTGGTGGGGCGAGCCCCATTGCGCCAGAGCGGTGTGTTGTAGAAGATCGCCCCACCGAGATTGCGGCCGACCACCGTGCGGCGGTCGACGAACTGCGGATCACCACTGCCGGTGGCGGCGGTATTCCACGTATAGCGGACGTCGTCGCCCTGTGAGCTGAGGGCCTTCACGTAGGAGAACGAATAACCGAGGGTGAGGTTGGGCATCGGGCGCCGGTCGACGCGCATCGACGTGTAGTCCTTTTGATCCTTTGTGGGCGCGTCGCAGAGCAGCATCTGCGTCATCGCGGGATTGTAGAGGCTGACAGTGTTGGGCTGCGTGCCGCCCGCGGCGCGGAGGGTGTCGGCGGCGGTTTTCTGCGCGGCGGAGCCGTAACTCCACGTGGGTTTATTCCAGTGGACGTTAACGATCGCGCTGTTCTGGCCGATGGTGAACGCGAACCCGAGGTTCTTGTTGATCGGCTCCGTCCACTTGATCTGCCAGTTGGGCTGCCACTGATCCTGCGTGCGATCGCGCGGGCCCTTGCGGTTGCAGAAGGTGTATTTCTCACCGTCGGAAGTGAAGACCGGTGAGGTATTCGATCCGGCGCTGGCTGTATTCGAAGGCGGAGCGGCGGACGAGATTGATGGAGCCGCCGATGGAATTGGCGCTGTCCTCGGGGAGCGGGAGTTTGCGCACCTCGACGCGGGCGATGTCGGAGGACGACACGCCGTTGAGTTCAAACGTGCGGCCTGTGCCGTCGGCGTTGGCGGAGGCCATCGGCATGCCGTCAAATTGATCTCGGTGTTGACC
This sequence comes from Opitutales bacterium, assembly GCA_038231575.1. GTDB lineage: Bacteria > Verrucomicrobiota > Verrucomicrobiia > Opitutales > Opitutaceae > CAITWF01. The sequence continues at coordinate 1,743 of JBBRLB010000239.1, forward strand.
GCGCCGAGGCCGCGGTCGTTTACGCCCGTGATATTGCTGGCGAAATATTCGACGCCCGCGCCCGGAAGCCACTTGAGCAACTCGCCGGGATTGGTGTCGGGGATGGTGCCGAATTCCTCCGCGGCGACGACGCTCTTGATGTTGCGCGCGACACGCTGCTCGTTGACCGCGATCGTCGCGGCGTTGGTTTCCCTGGTGGATTGGACGGTAAACGCGTCGAGCTTCACCGTCTCCGTATCGTTTCCGTAGCGGGATTTGCTCGTGAGGGCGAGATCCGGCGACGCCGTTTGCCCGGCGGCGACGGTCACCGCGACCTCCTGCTCATCGAGGCCGGTGAAAAACACGCGCAGGGTGATCGGGCCGGCGGGCAGCTCGTTGAGCCGGTAGGTGCCGGCCTCGTCGGTGAGGACGGAGCGGTTCGTGCCGCTGATCGCGACGCGCGCGTTGTGGAGGTTTTCGCCGCTGACGGCGTTCTTCACGCGGCCTTCAATGGCGCCGGTGGCCGGAGCTTGGGCGCAGGCGGAAATCGCCAGAAAAAAACTGGCGACGAAAAGGAAGCAGGCGGACACAGGGGTAGTTTTCATAATCGGCAGAGTTGGATCGCGGGCTGTATAAAATCGGCCACGGACCCGGAGGCGCGTAAGTCGAGCGGCGCATCCTAGATAACGAGCTGGACGCGTGAAATGGATATTCAATGAAGAGTGATGAAGAAAATCGTCTGCTAAATTTTTCGGGATCGCGGCGGCCCGCGCAGCGCGGGAACGACGGCGGGCACGATCTCATTGTGCGTTCACTGCGCCGGGGGAACGCGGGCAAAACCAAGAGGGGAACGGGGTGTCAGGTGACTCCGCCCTTCGATGAACCCGCGCCGGCGTCCCGAAAAGTTCGCACGTGCTTACATAGTTAACCGAATGCGGCGATCCGGCGATCGGTGGGCGAAAAAAACGGCGCGCCACCGTGACCGCCGCACGCGATCCGCGTCGACCAACAAAATGTGAATAAGAAAATGAGTTTCCCCTCTGGTCTTGGCTTGACGGTGGGTGGGATAAAGTGGTTTGAAATGGGGCACTGTGGGGCATCTGGCGCCCCGCGGCCCACATGGCGCAACCCGGCAAGGCATTTTATACCGGACTTTTCCGGCACAACCTTGACGACAAGGGTCGACTCACGATCCCGTCGGCGTGGCGTTATGCGCACGAGGAGAGCGACACGTTTCTCGCGACGCCGCACCCCGACGGTTACATCGCCGTGCTGCCGCCTGCGGAGATCGCGAAGCTTGAGACGAAGATTGCCGCGATGAAATTGAGCGACGCGGCGGCGCAGAAATTTTCCGCCAAGTTTTTTTCGCAGACGCAGACTTTCACCTTCGACAAGGCCGGCCGCGTCGGGCTCACCGGCGATCTGCTGAAGCACGCGAAGATCGCGAAGGACGCGGTGCTCGTCGGTTCGCTGACGAAGTTCAACATTTACGCCCCGGCCCGTTGGGAAAAGGAAGAGGCCGGCGGCGAAGGCGAGAGCTTCGGCGACCTCATGCGGCGGTTCGACATTTGATCGCGCGTTCCACCCATGAGCATTTTTTCACAACGCGGTTCAAGTGGCGAAGCCCCAGGGAGCGTCGACTACTCATGAGCCGCGCCCCGAAAACCAAGGTCGTCGCAGCCCGGATGCTCGCGCCGAAGGTGGCGCGCCCGATCGCGCCGTCGGCCCGCCGCACGTTTCCCGCCTGGATCGATGCGAACGAACGCGGCGTGGCGTTCAACGCCAAGGCCGTCATGCCCCGCGTGCGCGACGGCCTCGTGCTCCGCATGGTCGGCCGCCCGAAGCAACCCGCTGCGAAGAAAAACGCCCATGGCCCCGGCGCCCGTTGAGATTTTTTCCGCGACCATGACGCCCGGCCACCAACCTGTGTTGTTGCGTGAGGTGCTCGACCTGCTCGCGCCCCGCGACGGCGGCCGCTACCTCGACTGCACCTTCGGTGGTGGCGGCCACACCCGCGCGCTGCTCGACGCCGCGCCGAAGGTGGACGTCGTCGCGCTCGATCGCGATCCCGCGGCCGAGGTGCGGGCGGCGGTGCTGCGCGAGGAATACGTCGGCCGGTTCGCGCTCATCGATCGTGATTTTGGCAAACTCGCTGATCTGCCGATGGAGGGCTTCGACGGCATCCTGTTCGATTTCGGCGTCTCGTCGTTTCAACTCGACGACGCGGAACGCGGCTTTTCGTTTCGCACCGACGCCCCGGCCGACATGCGCATGGATCCGCGCACGGGTGTCGCGGCCAATCGCTGGCTCGAGACCGCGACGGAGGAGATGCTCGTCCGCGCGGTGCGTGATTTTGGCGAGGAGGAAAACTGGCGGCGCGTCGTGCGCGCGCTGCTGGACGCCCGCGGGACGGGCCAGCTCGCGCGCAAGCCCTCGCTCGCCGCCGTGATCGGGGACGCGAGTGCGGCGCGCGCGCGGGGGGTGTCGAAAATCCCTCCGGCCACGCGGGCGTTCAA
>JBBRLB010000240.1:0-4075 GCA_038231575.1 Opitutales bacterium
CAGGGCAAGGGACGTGAGCTTGGTCATGATCGATTCCTCTGGTTTTGACTGGGTGGGTGAGCGCACAACGCGCGGGTAAAAGACGCAGAAACGGAGCGGTAAGTCTGCGGAGGCGACGGCCAATCGCGAGCCAAAATCGGCGCCCCTGATCGGTGAAAAAAAAGCGCCGCAGGAAAAATCCGCGGCGCCAGTGAAAAACAATGCGAAGCAGGCTCAGGCCTTCTTTTCTTTCTTATCCTCTTTCTTAAACGCCTTGTGGTCGGAATTACGCTCGTTCTTCATGTCGTCGACGAGCTTGGCGGCAGCGACGTTGTCACCGGCCTTGAGCGCGGTCTCGAGTTTGCCGGTCATGGCGATGAATTCCTTCATCTTGCCCTGGTAGTCGGCGACGAACTTGGCCTGCTCGGCGGCCGGCAGCTCCTTTTTCTTGGCGGGCTCCAATTTGAGCGCGGCCTCGGCGGATTCCTTGATGATCGCGACTTGGGCGAGGGAGTCCTCGTTCTTGGTGGCGTCGGAGATCTGGCGGCCCAATTTGCGGTAGGCGCCATTGAGCTTCTCCATCTTGGCGCCGAGCTCGGTCTGGTCATCCTTGGGCGCCATTTTCTTTTCTTGGGCGCTCAAAATCGGGAGTGCGACCAGGGCGGTAATAAGGCTGAGGGTCAGAAGGCGTAGTTTCATTGGCTTTGAGGTGGTGTGTGTTGCTGGCGTTTTGCCGGGCGGAAATCCACAAAATTGCCGCGCGAAGCGCAACGGGATTCGTGCACGTCGTCGGGTGGGACAGACGCGGCCCCGGCGGAAAAGTTGCGGGGTAGAGTGCGTTTGCCATCGTGCAGGCACGCTCCGCACGCGGCGGTCGAAGGCATCGCGGTCTTCCATGCTGGTGAAGCTCGCGATATTTCCGCCGCGCGACGGCTCGCAGCGCCGTGATTTTTCATCGCCCAAGGGCAACCACCCGCTAACGTCCTGCGTCGTGCGCCGGTTGTCTGCGGCCTCCCGCTCCGTGTCCCAACCCAAGCTCCCGTCACCCGTGAAACGTCTGTTGTGCCTCCTCCTCGCCGCGATCTTCGCGGCCGCCTCTGCCTCCGCCCAAGATTGGGCCAAGGCGCGCTTCGACAAAACCCCGCGTCATTTCGAATACGTCACCGTCACTCACGACAAACGCGACGTAACAGCCTTCATCACCTACCCCGAGGTGAAGAACAAGGCGACCGCTGTCATCGTCATTCACGAAAACACCGGCCTGACCGACGGGGCGCGCGGCGTGACGGACCAACTCGCGGAAGCGGGCTACATCGCGATCGCGCCCGATCTGCTTTCCGGCATGGCGCCGGGTGGCGGCGGCGCCGCCGAATTCGGCAGCAACCGGGATGGCGTCAGCAAGGCCTTCGGTGAACTCAACCAGAAGGCCGATCAAGTGACGGCCGACCTGCAGGCCGTCTACGACTACGCCGCCAAACTTCCCGCCTGCAACGGCACGGTCGTCGTGATGGGATTTTGCTGGGGCGGCGGCCAGAGCTTTCGTTTCGCGACCAATAACAAGGACCTCAAGGCCGCTCTCGTATTCTACGGTGTGCCGCCGAAAGACGAAGACATCGCCCGCCTTGCCGCTCCGGTTTATGGTTTCTACGGCGGCAACGACGCCCGTATCGACGCCACGATTCCGAAAACCGAGGAGCTGACCAAAGCCGCCGCCAGGAAATATGCGCCCGTGATCTACGAGGGCGCCGGCCACGGTTTCATGCGCGCCGGCGAAGCGCCGCCCCCGGAGGCAGGCGCCGAGCAAAAGCGGTGGATGCCTATGCCGCCAACAAAAAAGCCCGTGAAGCCGGATGGGTTCGCGTGAAGGAAATTCTCGGCAAACTTTGAGCGAAACCCCGTCGGGCAGGTCTCTCACCTGCCCGTTTCGTCCCAGCGAAAAATATTCGAGGGCGGGGCCCCACCCCGCCCTACTTCTTTTATGCGCCTACCCCACCTCTGCGCCGCCGCGCTCGCGCTCGCCACTCTCGCCGCCGCGCAGACGCCGCCCGCAGCGCCGAAACGTATCCCGCCACCCGGCGTCACGCTGACCAGCGCCGATCGCGCCGAACTTATTACCGGTGCCGCCGGGCTTCGCGCCGAACTCGATTCCCTCGCGCGTGATCTCGCCGGGGAGGCGCGTCTGCTCGCGCTGCTGCCCGACGTGGAGATTTTCCACAAGGCGGTCGCGTGGTCACTGGCGGACGACACATTTTATTCGTCGAAGGAAATCGCGTTTGCCAAACACCTGCTCGTCGAAGGCCGCGAGCGGGCCGCGCACTTGCGCGCGAAAAAAGCGCCGTGGCTCGACGCGAAGGGCCTCATCCTGCGCGGTTATCGCTCGAAGCTCGACGGCTCCGTGCAGCCTTACGGGCTCGTCGTCCCCGACGGGCTGCCGTCCGGTCCGCCACCGCTCATGGTGTGGCTCCTCGGTCGCGGCGAGAAGCGCACCGAACTCGCGTTCCTCGCCGAGCGCGAGGCCGGCCCGCCGCAACTCACGCCGAAGAACACCCTCACGCTCGTGCCCTACGGCCGGTTCTGCAACGCGACGAAATTCGCCGGCGAGGTCGATGTGTTCGAAGCGCTCGCCGCCGTGCGCGAGCAGTATCACGTCGATCCGTTGCGCATCGCAGTCGCGGGTTTTTCCATGGGCGGCGGCAGCACCTGGCACCTCGCCACGCATTTCCCCGGCCTGTGGTGCGCCGCGTCGCCCGGCGCCGGTTTCGCCGAGACGCCGATTTTTACGAAGGCAAATTCACCCCGCGCCGAGCCGCGCCCCGCGTGGGAGCAACTCCTCTGGCGCCACTACGAAGCCACCGGCATCTCCGGCAATCTCTTCAACGTTCCGACCCTCGCCTACGCCGGGGAAATCGATGGGCAGAAGGAAGCCTCAGACCTCATGGAGGCCGCGATGGCGCAGGAAGGCCTGAAGCTGGAACGTTTCATCGGCCCGCAAACCGCCCACAAATATCACGACGCGACCAAGGCCGAGTTGACGAAGCGCTTCGAGGAATTGATCGCCAAGGGGCGCGAGCCGCTGCCGCGCGAAATTCGTTTCAGCACTTACACGCTGCGTTACTTCGAGTCGGCCTGGGTGCGAATTCTCCGAATGGATCGGCAGTGGGAGCGCGCCGACGTGCACGCGCGCATCGCCGATGATGGCTCACTCCACGTGGACACGCAGAACGTGGCCGCCCTCTGGCTCGCCCCGCTCAAATCCGATCCGCCGTATGTCGGTAAAGTTTACATCGATGGCGAGGTATTGGACGCGCCGCCGGCCAGCGACTACGCGCGGACACTCATCAAGACCGAACGACACTGGGGCTTCGGGCATGCCCTCGGCCATGGGGCCGAGCCGCACAAGATTCCCGGCCTCACCGGCCCCATCGACGACGCGTTCATGGAGCCCTTCCTTTTTGTCCGTCCGACCGGCAAGCCGCTCAACGCCGAGGTCGGCACTTGGGTCGAAGACGAACTCACCGCCGCGTGTCATCTCTGGCGCGAGGTGTTTCGCGGCGAGGCGCCGGTGAAAACCGACGCCACCGTCACCGACGACGATATCAAAAACAAAAACCTGATTCTCTGGGGCGACCCTTCGTCAAATCGACTCTTGGCAAAAATCCTGGCGGAGCAGAAAATTCCGCTCACGTGGAGCGCGAAAGAAATCACGTTTCGCGGCAAGACCTATGCCGCCGCGAATCACGCCCCGATTCTGATCTTTCCGAACCCGCTCAATCCCGAGCATTACGTCGTGCTGAACAGCGGCATCGATTTCCGCACCGAGGGCTACGGCAACAACGCCCACCAAACGCCGAAGCTCCCCGACTGGGCCATCGTCGATCTGCGCACGCCCCCCGGCCCGCGTTGGCCCGGCAAAATCATCGACGCCGGCTTTTTCGACGAGGAATGGAAGTAGGTTAGGCCTATAACCCGCCCCCGCGAATGCGAAAAAATGTTCGAGCCCGCTTCGAAGACCCGCCCTCCTCTTTTTATGCGCCTACCCCCGCTGTGCCTCGGCATCTTCGCTCTGACTGCCTCGCTCCACGCCGCCACGATCCAC
>JBBRLB010000241.1:0-4022 GCA_038231575.1 Opitutales bacterium
ACGCCCTACGACGACACCGTCTTCGCTCGCAACGAAGTCCGCTATCAACAACGCCACACCGCTCACCTCCGCCAACAGGCCCGCGCACTCGGTTTCACTCTCGTCCCTCTACCGGTCCAGGGGGAAGTTTCTTAGAAGGCTCTTTTTTCTTCAGCCACTGAAAATGGGCGATGAGCGTGTCAGCAGTCTTCTTCGTATGGGCAAGCGTGGCGTCGGTCTGACTCAAGCCCATGTGAACCGATTCAATCTCGTGCAGATATCGAACCAACTCCTGCTGGCTCTTCTCTTCGAGGAGCAGGCGAACAACCTGAGGAACGTAAGAGCCGTATTCATCCCGCGCCTCCGCCATGTGGCCGACTCCAATGGGATCCCACACATACTGAAGAATCTCGTCCGCTCTTTCGTGAACGAGTGCGTAGAGGGACTTGATCTCGGAATCGGGCATACTTGCTTTGCCTAACAGTGTTATTCGCCCTTACTCGATTGCCTTACTTGAAGGGGGTCCATGAGAGGAGGCAATCGCCCAAGTTTTGCGGGGCAAGCTTTGTTTGGAAAAGGTAAGGCTTTTAGAAATTGCGGTGAGCATCAGAGATGGCCTTACTGACGGTCCATGACTACCCCCGTCGATTCTGCCGCCGAGCGTCGGCCCCTGCATTTCCCGGACTGGAAGGAGGCGCTGGCGGCGGCGCGACTGGCGCCGGCCGAGCGCGAGCGTTACCGCCGCGCCATTCTTTCGTTTCTGCGGCATTGCAAGTCGGCGCATGCGCCCGCCACGGTCGCGCTCATCCGGATTTACCTGCGCGACCACGAGGCGTCGGCGCGCGAGGCCTTGCGCTGGTTTTACCGGACAGCGCCGCGGCCGGGTGGACCGGCGCGGCCCGCGACCGCCAGCCAGGGCGGGCCGCGCCCGACGGGGTCCGCTCCCGCCCGGGGCCTCCGCCGCGACGTGCCGCCGCCGGCGGGGCGGGATTTGGGCGGGCCGGAGTGGGAGCGCGAGCTGATCGCGGCGTTGCGGGCGCGGGGATTTCTGTGGCGCACGGAGGAAACCTACCGGAGGTGGGGCGCGCGTTTCGCGCAGTTTCTGGCGCCGCGCTCGCCGGATGCGGCGGAGGCGGCGGACGTGGGGGCGTTTCTTTCGGTGCTGGCGGTGGAGCAGCGGGCCATGCCCGCCACGCAGAAGCAGGCGCTCAACGCGGTGGTGTTTCTGCTCCAGGAGGCACTGCACCGGCAGCTCGGCCGGATCGAATTCCGGCGGGCGGCCCCGCGGCAGCGGATGCCGGTGGTGCTGAGTCGCGACGAATGCCGGCGACTGTTTGCCGAGTTGGAGGGCACGGTGCGGCTGATGGCGGAGCTGATGTATGGCAGCGGGCTGCGGCTAATGGAACTGCTGCGCTTGCGGGTGCAGCACCTGGATTTCGAGCGCGGGCAAATCAAGCTGAGCGCGGCGAAGGGGGACAAGGATCGCATGACCGTGCTGCCGGCGGTGCTGGAGCGGCGGCTGCGCACGCACGTGGAGCGGTTGCGGGAATTGCACGCCGCGGATCGGGCGGCCGATCTGCCGGGGGTCTGGTTGCCGGAGGGGCTGGCGCGAAAGTATCAGGACGCCGGCAAGCGCTGGAACTGGCAGTGGGTGTTCCCATCGCGCGAGACGAGTGTCGATCCGGTGTCGGGCCTGCGCCGCCGGCACCACGTGATCGACAGCACCTTTCAGAACAACATCCGCTGGGCGGCGGAGCGCGCGAAACTCGACAAGCGCGTGACGCCGCACGTGCTGCGGCATTCCTTCGCGACGCATCTCCTCGAGGGGGGCACGGACATCCGCACCTTGCAGGAATTGCTCGGGCACGAGAAAGTCGAGACGACGCAGATTTACACGCACGTGATGCAGAAACCGGGGCTCGGCGTGCGGAGTCCGCTGGATGGGTGATGCGCTGTGGGAGGTAGAGGCCAATTTGACTTCCCTCGTCACCCTAGTATCCCGACCGCCATGCGTTTTTTAGGTTTAACGGGAATCTGGCTGCTATCAATTGCGTCAGCGTCATCTGCTGAATCCGAGCCGCTCGTCAAGGTCGGTGTCTTTCACTTAAAGAGTGAACGCTATGGTGCGGCAGCTGTGGCAGACGAAAACCACATTTACGTCATCGGCGGCTGCAATCGAAGCGGCATTCTTGGTGACGTTGAACGTTTCTCGATCGATAATCATGAGGTCATCCAGCTTGCCGCCAAAATTACCCCGCGCCGCTATTTTGGGGCTGTAATGGTTGACGGAAAAATAATTACCCTTGGCGGCCAAGGTTACGAATCGTTCGGCAATGCGGCTGGTCTTGAGCCTGATGTTGAATTGCTCGATCTAACCACCGGAAAAGTGACTAAGCTTACAACGATGCCGACACCGCGCTACTACGCCGCGAGTGTTTTGCTTGGGACAAAAATCTATCTGATCGGGGGATCGACACGGAATCCGGACCTCCACCGCAGTGGCTACTCCCAGACCAACTACACCGAAATCTACGATCTGAAGAGCAACACTTGGTCGAAAGGAGCCGCGATGCCAACTCCTCGTGAAGCGCGTGCAACCGTAGTGGGCGATTTCATCTTGGTGCCCGGTGGCTTTGCAATGGGAGCGGCAAAAGCCTGCGTTGAATTTTATGTCCCGGCGGAAAATTCCTGGCGCACCTTACCCGATCTTTGTGAAACTGTGAGTGCGTGTTCCGTCGCGTTTCTCGGCCATTATCTTTTCCTCTTTGGAAATTTCGGCGCTGAGTCGCATGTGATCGCCTACGATCTTCGCACGAGAAAATCGCAATTGATCAAACCTGGATTCCGCGCGGCGAGGCACACTGCAGCCGTCGTGCAGAAAGACCGCATCTATATTGTCGGTGGAAATGTGAATCCAGACGGCGATTGCTTCGACGACATACAGGTCTTTGCCCTCGCCGAAGCTAAGTAGAAATCATGGCAACCATGGATATTTCCGCGCGTCGGGCTTTCGCTTCTCGCGTTGCGCGGAGTGAAACTCCTTCGCCTCATCGCTCATGTAGTAAAGTAGCGTCGCGTTGCCCGCGAGTTCCTGGATGCCGGCCTGGCCGTCGAGTTCGGCATTGAAACCGCTCTTCAGCAGGCGAATCGCCAGCGGGCTTTTCTCCATTACCTCGTTCGCCCATTTCACCCCTTCGGCTTCGAGGGAAGCGACGGGCACGACCGCGTTGACGAGTCCCATCGCGAGCGCCTGCTTCGCATCGTATTGCCGGCAGAGAAACCAGATCTCCCGCGCCTTTTTCTGGCCGACGACGCGCGCGAGATAACTCGAACCGAAGCCCGCGTCGAAGCTGCCCATCTTCGGCCCGACCTGCCCGAAGATCGCGTTGTCCGCCGCGATCGAAAGATCGCACACGACGTGGAGCACGTGCCCGCCGCCGATCGCGTAGCCGGCGACGAGCGCGATGACGACCTTCGGCATCGACCGGATGAGCTTCTGGAGATCGAGGACGTTGAGGCGCGGCACGCCATCGTCGCCGATGTAGCCGGCGGGCCCGCGCACGCTTTGATCGCCGCCGGCGCAGAACGCATATTTTCCGTCGGTGTGCGGCCCGGCGCCCGTGAGCAGCACGACGCCGACCTTCGGGTCCTCCCGCGCATCGCTGAACGCGTCGAACATCTGCGTGATCGTCTCGGGGCGGAACGCGTTGCGCTTCGCCGGCCGGTTGATCGTGATTTTGGCGATGCCGTCGGCCTTGTGATAGAGGATGTCGGAGTAGGTCTTCGCGGCCTGCCAAGCGGGAGTCATGCAGCCAAGGTGAGGAGTTTCGCGGGCGTTGTCCACCTGCCTTCGACTGTCGCGTGAGGCCGGCACGTGATAGCAAGCTGATTTCCCGGCAGGTCCCGAAACTGCTTGGAGCGTTGCCCGCCATTCTCGACACTACGTGACGTTCATGAGCGGTCACAAGCCACCCACCCTCAAGGTCACTGCGCAAGCGGGGCTTTGCCTCGGCGCGCTCGGCGTGGTGTTCGGCGACATCGGC
>JBBRLB010000242.1:0-3836 GCA_038231575.1 Opitutales bacterium
AGTTCAGTTTCATGCGCACGCTGGGATCGCTCCGTGCGCTTTCGGTTCCTTCAGATTTTGCAAACACGCCCTAGATTGACGGCCAGTCGTTCCGGAAACTTAGGCATTAAGTGTTCAGTGTTGAGCGTTTCCTTCCCTCGGCCTTCACCCGCGATTCCGCAGGTATGCCTGCACCTCGTCGTGACTGCCGGCGAAATCGAACAACAGCGCGTCGCCCACCCGGGAAAACACCAGCCGGACCTGCTTGCCGCAACGGCATTCATGAACTCCCGGCTGTAATCGCCGGATACTGACACCGCCATGCAAGTGCGGCCGGCCCCAGCTCGCCGCCGCCGCATTCATCGCCGCGAACACTTCGTCGCGATTGAGTTCACGCTTTCGCAGGCAGTCGCGAAACCGGTCCGTCGCCTCAACGGAGATCATCGGCGGACTTGATCACGCGAATCGTCCCCGCCTTCCGCTCCGCCGCGATGTGCTTGGCGAAGCGCTTCTCAAACTGCTCCATCTCCGCCTTCGTCACGCCGTATTCCTGAAACGCGTAGTCGTCACCTGCGTCGGCCACATCAAACGGCAGCGCGCGCCGCTGCTCGATCTGGGCGAAGACCATGTTGACCACGTCCGCCGGCTTGAGCCCCATGCGCTCGAGGATGCGGGTGACTTTTTTGACGCGACCGGAATTTACGCGCGCGCGAACCAGAGTGGTGGAAGCCATGAGGCTCAAAAGGGCTCAAACGAGCCCGCGCGTCAAGGCCGCCTTGTAGACCCGGTGCAGCTGCGCACCGTGCGGCGAGGCTCACGTAGGACGTCAGTCTTGCTGGCGCCGCTCTGATGCGGACGGACGACGACGTCAGCAAGACTGACGCCTTACAAGACACTGCGCGGTGAGACGTCGGCGCTCCTTCGCCGTAACTTTTTCCGCCGGATGCGCCGCCCGCCACGCCTGCACGCGGGCGTGTGCGTCGGTCAGGCCGAGGGCCGCGATCCCCTGCACCACGCGCGGGTCGTCACGAATAAGGTCGCAACTCGGCTCGAACAAAAAGTCAGTCCATCGGATCGCAGAAAGCCGTTGCGCGTCGGACGCCGCGACGCTGTCCGCACGGCGGCTGAGCGCGGCGAGTGCAAAAAAACGTGAGTCCAATTTCACGCGCGAGAGCAGGGCCTCTGCTTCCGCCTGCCGGCCCACGGCCGCGAGCACCTCGATCATAGCCTGGACCCCAGTGTCGGTATCCGCCGTCAGCCCGCGATCCGCCGCCAGCCCACGAACCACCGCGACTGCCTCGTCGGCGCGGCCGAGCGCAAGCAGTGCCCGGCTTTTTGCCATCAACGCCCGGGTGCTGTCGGACTGCACCGCGACGGCCCGCTCCGCCACCGTGAGAGACTCCGAGGAACGCCCGGCCCGTCGCGGCGCGGCTGAGTTGCGCGGTGATCCGGACTTTGCCACCCGCCTTGCGCACGCTCCCGCGCACGAGATAGGTGACGCCGAGTTTTTCCGCGATTTCCTGCGCGGTCGCGTTCTTCCCTTGAAGAAAAACGCCGACGTGCGCCCCTTCACGGTGAGTCCCGGCACGCGGCCGAGCGCGTTGATGAGTTCCTCGCTGATACCGTCGGAAAAATACTCCGCGTCCTTGTCGTCGCTGCGATTGTCGAACGCCAGCACGGCGACGGATTTCGGGTCCGACACAGCGCCAAAGGACTTCGCGTGCGGCGAGAGCCGCGGGTCAGCCGCAGCGCGGGCCACGAGCGCTTGAAACCGCGCGTCGCTCCGCAGCGGATCGAACTCCGGGTCGAGGGTGAGTTGCGCCCAGGTCAGCGATCCCTTGGTCACGCCCGTTTCGATCGTGCGGAGGGCGTCGTCGATCTGGCCGAGGCCCACTTGATCCTCGGCGGTGGTGCGCTCGCCCATGAAGCCCCCCGGCGTGTTCGCCTCCAACTCTTGCGCCACTTGCATCGTCGTGCGGCCTTCCGCGCGGTTGCCCGTCAGCCCTTGCAGCCGGGCCTTCCAGCGCAGCAGCAGCGCGGAGTTCGGGGTTTCCTTCAGCCGGCTTTCCACGAGCATCAGTGCGGTCTGCCAATGGACGTGCGCCGCGTTCGCCCGACCTGCAGCGGCGTGGGCCTTGCCCGCGAAATAATCGGCCGGCCCTTCAAAAATGTTGGAGTAAAGCCAGTCGTGCGGCGCGCTCGCGAGCAGCTTGAGCACGCTCTCGGGTTCACGCAGCGCGAGATAAAGCCAGCAACCGTCCGCAATGCTGAAATCCTCCTGCACTCCCGCCGCGAGGCTTTGCTCGAATGTCGCTTTGGCCTTCGCCTGGTCCGCGCTCCACCACAGCGCGAGCTGCATTTTCATCAGCAGATTGGCCCAATAGGGCTGCAACGCGATCGAACGATCGGCCGCGTCGACGGCGACGGCGAACCGGCGCAGCGAATATTCGGCCCAGCCGAGTTCGTTCCAGGCGAGCGCCGCGAACCGGGGATTTTGCGCCAGCTGCCCGAGCGAAGTCCGCATCGCGTCGATCTGCCCAGTGTTGCGTTGCAAGATCGCCAGCGTGAGCAGCGCGCGCGGTTCCCCGGGCTTTTCCTGGAGCAACGCGGCCAACATTTCCTGCGCCTGCCCGGCGTAGGCCGACACCGCCAGATCGCCGCCGCCGCCGCGCACGAGATAACACGCCTGGGCCAGCCGCGCTTCATACGAACGGGGCGCGAGCTGGAGCGCGCGCGCCGCTTTGGCGTGCGCGAACGCGCGGCGCCCCGTGTTGTTGACGAAGTTGTGGTAAAGCGTCCACGAATCGACCTGCGACCACGCGGCCCACGCGTCGGCGGCGTTGGGGTCGAGCGTCGTCGCGCGCTTGCCGAGATCGTCCGCCGCTTCGAGTTCGGCGCGGCCCAGTTCGGCCTTGTTCAGTTGCTCCCAAATTTTCGCGACGAGCTGGCGCGACTCCGACGCGGGCACAGCCACCGACGTCGGCGCGCTCGACGCAACCGGTGGGGTTTTGCTACGCCACGGTTGCCAGATCACCAGAGCGACGCACGCCGCGACGCCGAGGATCTTTGGCCCGACCCACCAGCGTGACCTACGAGCCGTCGACGGTCGGCCCGGCCGCTGGCCGGGCGCCCGGTCAACGACCGGGCCTACAATGGAAACCTCCAGCAATTTCTTCACCCGCGCACAAAATTTATCCGGCGTCTCGCCACCGCTGAGCCGCGTCCACTGCACCTCGCGAAATTTTTCCGGCACGAACGCACCCGCGTCTGTTGTTGCATCGATCACGACCGGCAGCAAAAAGGGCAACGCCTCGTCCATGTCGTGCGTGCGATCGACGGCGAGTTTCCATTCGCGGCGGAAGTAGCCTTCGCGGCGGGCGTTCGTCGCCGCCGAAATCACCGGCACGAACAGCGCGCACGATTTGATCTGACTACGAATCTTCTGATCCCATGCGTCACCGCCCGTCAGTTCGTTTTGATCGAACCACACTTCCACGCCCGCCCCGCGCAAGGCCTCCGCGATGCGCGACACCGCCGCCGCGTCTTGCGACGCGTAGCTGAGGAAAACGGCTTTGTTGTCGGCGGCGCTCATTTCAACTGCTCGTCGGACAGCCCAATTTTTTTCAAGAACACCGGCCAGCGCGGGTCGGTGTGGAGCGGAGTGAGGAAAAGGTCGATGGGCGTGTAGGCGATGCCCACGTCATGCTGACGGTAAGCGCGCTCCAGCCAGACAAACGCTTGATCGACGTCGCGCCGAAAGCCGTAGATTTCCGCGATCTGGAAGGCCACCTTCTCCGCGCCGCGATCGATCACCACCTGCAACGCCGCGTTGGCTTCCACCGGCTTTTTTTGCGCCC
>JBBRLB010000243.1:0-3558 GCA_038231575.1 Opitutales bacterium
GCTGTCGAGGGTGGCCTTGACCTTCGCGGGGTCGGTGCCCTCCGTCAGCTTGAGCACGAAGTCGCCCTTCGCTACGTGCTCGGGAATGGTGATTAGATCACGGAGCAGAGTCTTCATCGGCATAAGGCGTTGAGCGGCACAAACGCGTTGTTCTTCACCGGCACTCGCCGCGGATCATCCAAAGCCGCTGTCGGGTAGCCGACACCTGGACGAACCGCCGTGGTTCTCTTTCCACTGCCGGAAATGCGCTTTCCGCCGTGAAAGGTTACAGCGTAATAATAGAGCGGCACAGGTTTGGGCGCGTCGGGGTGAAACCGCCGGATGATCGAAAAAAGATAATCCACAAAACAGGCCGAACTCCAAAGCTGGTCTTTCCAATCAGGACCGTGAGGCGTGTCGGATTTCAGATCGCAGATCAGAACCCGCCAGCGCGCCGCGACGGTATCGCGCCAGACGAAGATCCCGTCGCAGACCTTGTTCCAGCGGGAATTCACCGCCTTGCTCGAGTGATCGGAGAGAGCGATGGCTCGCCCTCCAGTGCGAACGTCGAGCGTGAACGCGAAGAGGTGGTCGCACCCGCGACAGTCCATATTCAAATGCGTGAGCGTCGCGGCGGCACCGTGTTCGCGCAGCACCACGCACTGATTTGGACCAAGCGCAAGGTGCCGGTCTGACCGCACGACTTCCCGCAAAGCATCGGGAATTCTATTCATTGGCCGCTCCTGCTGGCGTTGTCTCCGGCGTGTAGAGGAGGATGTCCTGCACGCGATTCAAACCGTCGATCTCTTCGTCGAAGGATGACACCTCGATCCCGGTCGTCTCACTGACTTTTCGTTCTTCCAGCACCGGCACCCTTCGTTTGCGCTTTCCGCCATCCACTTCCCTCAAATCTTCACCCGTGCGATAAAAGCGCACGCCTGCCGCCGGAATGAGTTCCAGCGGGTCATATTTTAGTTCCTCGAGTAACTGCGGCTGCGAAGCCTTGCGTCCTGCGAGCAGGATGAGCGTGTTCAATTCACGAATCACGTAATCGCTATGCGTCGTCAGGAACACACGCACGCCAGCATTGACCAGCCGGCCTATCAGACGTGCGATGAGCCGTTGATTACGCGGGTGCAGGTTCAGTTCCGGCTCGTCGATCATGAAACAGTCGCCCGGGCGTAGCACGTGGCGGATGAGGTAACTCACGTCGAGCAACGAACGCGCGGCGCTGGATGATTCGCCCAGGCGCAGCTTCAAACCGCGCTGCTTATTCGGCGAGAAATACGCTCCTTCCTTCGTCGTCCGGTAGGTTCCGCCGACGATTTCTTCGAGTGCCACCAAAAGGTCCGGCCGCTGTGTGGCCAGTTGTCCTTGCTGCCGCTGCAGCGCTTCGAGATTTGGCAGGCTGAGAAACTCCACGTTCGACTGCACCGGATAGGCGTAAGAAGACACCATCCTCTGCATCATCGCGAAAGGATCGAGACTCTCGCCCGCCTTCAAGTCCGCCAGCATTTCAAGGAGCCGATTGCGCCCCAGGTATAGCTCACGTTGAAAGATCGCCGCCCCGGTGCGTTCGGTGCTCGCAATATACGTGCGCGGAAAACAGGGGGCAAAGACCAAGTCGGTGAAGGTCTCGGTCAGCCAACGCTCCAAGAAGATGATTGGCGGCATCCCGGCGCCCCCGCCCTCGCCGACCGAACCCTGGCGTGTAATCTTCGCGACCATCTCGCCAGCCGCTTTCACAATGGCTACCGTATCGCCGCTCGGCAGCGTTTGCTTTATGTCGATGACCAAGGGTTCAATCTGTGGACAGGCGTCCAGATCGAGATGCACCTTGGTCTTAGTAAACCGTTCTGGCTCCGCCGCCAACACACGCGCCAGATTTTCCTGATAGATATGTGCCAATCGTGTCAGGTGTCCCTTGAAGGCACTGCCTGCCAACGTCTGCATGTCGAAGGCGACTTGGCTCTTTGTGATCAACTCCTGCGCTACGGATTGAAACTGCGGCAGTCGTAGCCAGTGCCGCCAGAGGGCGAGCAACCCAAATACGCCGTAAGTCACATAGGTTTTTCCTGTGTTGTTGTGGCCGGTCACGATGGTGAGGTCGCCGAGCTCCACTTTGCACTCATGGAGCGGACCAAGATTCTTGAATTCGATTTTCATGAAACGGAAACGTTGGGTGAAAGGTAACGCAAGGTGTGTTTGATGACCATTCAGAACGTGCCTGCTAGGTGCTTATCCGCACCTGCTCCAAGTCCTCCCGCGTCACACCGAGGTGCTGGCACTCCGCGTCGAGGAAGCCCTTGATCGCTTCGGCGGGGCTGGTGCCGTAGGCGGGGTCGAGCTCGTGGTGCCACTGGTTCAGCCACGGTTGCAGTTCGAGCAGGCCGGCGAGGAGGAGGGTGAGTTTTTCGGGGGGGAAGGCGTAGGTCTGTTTGGCGTCCACGTAGTATTCGGCGAGGGCGCGGGCTTGTTGGGCGGGGTCCCAGCCGGCCCAGGCGATGACGGGGCTGGGGTCTTCGGTGCGTTCGGTGCCGGGGTAGGTGAGCCAGCGCTCTTTGGGCACGTCGAGTTTGCCGCGGAGGCTCCACCAGACGGTCTTTTTGAAGTCGGCGCTGGCGTATTTCGGCGGGACGGGGGTGTCGCCCAGCTCGGCTTTTTTGCGGACGGCGGCGGCGAGTTTTCGGCGGGTGCGCTCGGGGTCGGGGAGGTTGGGCTCGTCCACTTTTTCGGCGGCGTCGATGGCGTCTTCGCGGCGCTGGAGGTCCCAGACGTGTTCCCAATCGTGGCGCTTGAGCAGGCCGCTGGGTTTGTAGCGTTGGGCGGGGAGGTTGGGGACGGAGGCAAGTTCCACGAGTTCGCGGACGAGCTTGGGGACGGAGAAGCCGGGGCCGCCCATGAGCGCCTCGGCCACGGCGAGGAAGGCGGCATCGGTCTGCGCGGTGCCGGCGAGCTGATTCGTGGTGGTGAGCGCGGGGCGGGTGGCGGGGGGAAAGCCGGACAAGGAGACAAGGGGACAAGGAGAAGGGGAGACGGTGGGCGGCGCGGAGCTCTCCTTGTGCCCCTGTCCCCCTGTCTCCCTCTCTGCGTTCGCCGTCATGCGTTCGCTGCCGAAGAAATATGTCTCCAGGCGCAGGAGCAGCCACTCTCTCGCGGCGCGGGCGAAGGCGTCGTCCCACGGCTCGGTGTTCCAGCGGCGCTTGTATTCGGGCTGCTCGATGAGGCGGATGGCCGGGTCGCTCTCAATCCGGGCGATGCGGCGCTCGACCAGCTCCCGATACGCGGCGGGCCAATGGCGCGGGAGCGCGGTGAGGGGCGTGGAGCCGTGCCGTTCAAACCACGTGGTCTGCACCTCGCCCGCGGCCAGGCGCCGCGCGAGCACGAACTCGAAGGCCCGCTCGCCGAGCGCCAGGCCCTCGGGCGGAATCGCCACCAGGCCCTCGCCCTCGGGCAGACTCCCGGCGGCGCGGGCACGTTCGCGGGCCGGCCCGCCGGCGGCCCCCAGGCCGAAGGCTTCGTAAATCTGCCAATCCAGCTCCTCCTGCCAGGCGATGAGCTGGCGCCGCTGGCCCGCCC
>JBBRLB010000244.1:0-3438 GCA_038231575.1 Opitutales bacterium
GTGTCTCACTGGCGGACGTCGCCGGCGGGGCGCAACGGATCGCCCTGGGGTTGATCAAAAAAATCGTCGTGGCAGACAACCTGACCCTCGTCCTGAAGCACTACGACGGGCAGTTTGCGGATTTGTCCCGCGGCGAGGCTTGGCTGTTTCTCGCCGGTCTGGGCGCCCGCATTCTTTTCGACTTCAGCGGCTACAGCGACATCGCGATCGGGCTCGCGCAGATGATGGGCGTCCGCCTGCCGGAAAATTTTCGCTACCCCTATCTCGCCGTGAGCCTGCGGGATTTTTGGTCGCGCTGGCATATTTCGCTCAGCACGTGGATTCGCGACTACGTCTACATTCCACTGGGTGGCAGCCAGCATGGGACCGCCCGCCGCATCGCGAACGGCGCCCTCGCCTTCGCGCTCTGCGGCGCGTGGCACGGGCCGGCCTGGCATTTTGTGTTGTGGGGCCTGTGGCACGGCGCCGGCCTGGCGATCAACACCTCGTATGTCGCGCTGCTGGGGCCGCTGGGGCCGCCGGTGGCCAGGCTTTTCGCCAAGCTGCCGGCGCTCGGCTGGTTGATCACCCTTCTGTTTGTCGGCTTCGGCTGGCTGCTGTTTTTCTACGAGCCCACCCGCGCCTGGACGATGGCGCTCAAACTGATCTCGTTTCGCTGAACCATGAAGATTTCTCCGCGCGCCGGTTCGCTCGCTCTCCTCCTCGGTTGCGCGCTGGGTTTCGCCGGCGCCGTCGTCGCGGGCCGACAAGCCGCCGACTACAGCAAGCCGAGTCACTTCGTTCGCTTTCATGTCAGCATCAGTCCTGAGACGGATTTCCTGCCGACGTTTCCGATGTTGGAAAACCTCGCCCTCGCCCGGTGGCAGCCCGGCAGGACCGTCGTGATCGTGGGCGGCAATTCGATCCTCAACGGCGTGGGCCAGTCGGACGCCCACCTCTGGACCCGGCGCTTGCAGGAGGAACTCGGCGCGCACTACGTCGTCGTCAACCTCGCGTTCCGCGGCGCCTACTCGAGCGAAGGCGGCGCGCTCGTCGCCGAATCGCTCCTGCGGCGCGGGGTGCCGGTTATTTACGTGGCCGACAACGGACCCGGCAATTGCGGCCGGGCTTACGGCAAAATTTACGGCTACCTCTATTGGCAGGCGCTCGCCCAGGGTCGCCTGCTGCCCTTCCCGGGTCGCGATGCCCACGTCGCGAAGTGGCGGCGCGCACTGCGGCCCCCGGAGCGCATGCAACAAGAAGAGCAGGCTCGCGCCGCCCGCTTGGACGCGCGCCTGCATTTTCAATCGCTCTGGGAGCACATCGGCTATCGCCACGTCTTCACCGTGTGGACTTCGATCCTGCGCACGAAATGGTGGCGCGCCCGGGATCAGTTTCCCGATCCCGAAACCGATCCGCCACCGGTCGCTGAGCGCTTTCGCAATTCGTTCGAGGAGGAAATGAACATCGTGCGGGGTGCGTCGGAGACCAAGTCCGAACCCGACGCCCAGGGTGTCTGGAGGACCTATATCCCCACGCTGCTCTCGCTGGGCGACGAGATCGAGACGACGTTTCCCGCCGCCCTGCGGCCCCGCATGCTGATGCTGCTCACCCAAAGCTGCCCGGCTTACCGCGATCATTTCACCCCCACCGAGCGGGCGCGCGACGAGCTGGTTTATACGGACTACCGCAACAAGTGGCGCGAAAAGGGAGTTGCCTGCGAAATCACCGGGAGCGATTTTGCGCGCGAAGATTTCGCCGATCGTTGCCATCTCGGACCCACCGGCGGCGCCAAACTTGCCCGCTTCGTCGCCGGCGAAGTGCGACGACTGGCCGGCCCTGCACCATGAACAGCTCCACCCGTTTCCGCTCCCGTCTCGTCCCGCTCGCAAGGCTTGCGCTGCGTTTCCTGGCCGGCCTCGCTCTCGGCGTGCTTTGCCATTATCTGCTCTACCGCATGTCCCTGCCGGTGGAGCCGTTCATTTACGCCGCGTTCTAAGCCTCATGCCCAACGAGATCCTTCCCGTCGCACTCCTTGCCGGTGGCATGGCCACCCGGCTCCGGCCGATTACGGAAAAAATTCCCAAGCTGCTCGTCGAGGTCGCTGGCGAGCCGTTCTTTTCCCACCAGCTCCGGCTACTAAAGAAAAACGGGCTCACCCACATCGTCCTTTGCGTCGGCTATCTCGGCGAGATGATCGTCGAGCAATACGGCGACGGCGCGAAGTGGGGCGTGAAGATCGAATACTCGTTCGACGGCCCGAAACTCCTCGGCACCGGCGGCGCGCTGATCGCGGCGCTGCCGCAGCTCGGCGACGCCTTCTACGTGCTCTACGGCGACAGCTACCTGCCGATCGACTACCGGGCGGTGGGCGATTTTTTCCGGCGCTCCGGCAAACTCGGCTTGATGACGGTTTTTGAAAACCATGGCCGTTATGACGCAAGCAACGTCGAGTTCGGCGCCGGTGAAATCAACGTCTACGACAAGAAAAACAAAACTCCCGCGATGCACCACATCGACTACGGGCTCGGGGTGTTTCGCGCGGCGGCGTTCGACGGTTTCGCGCGCGATGCCGTCGTCGATCTTGCTGCGGTGCAGCAGGCGCTCGTCGCGCGGCGCCAACTCGCCGGCTACGAGATGAAGGAACGCTTTTTCGAAATTGGCTCACACGAGGGCCTGAACGAACTCAACGCGCTGCTGCGCGCCTCGCCTCACGCCCCGTAGCAGCGCCGCACCACCGCCACGGCAGCGCGAAATAGCCGAGAGCGACGACGCCACTAATGAGATTGTCATCGGGGCGTCCCACTCGATTGTGACCCGTTCAATAAACCAACCCAACTCCCCAACTCCATCCCCCATGTCTTACGCTGTCCAACACCTGAAGGAAACCGCCGAGATCGTCGCGAAGCTGAATGCCGAGCACTGCGAAAAATGCGTCCAGGAACTGGTCGCGCTGCGCAGTCGCGGCGGCCGGCTCTTTATTCTGGGCGTCGGCGGCAGCGCCGCCAACGCGTCGCACGCCGTGAACGATTTCCGCAAAATCGCCGGACTCGAATGCTACGCGCCGACCGACAACGTCTCCGAACTTACCGCGCGCACGAATGACGAGGGCTGGGCCAGCGTGTTCGTCGAGTGGCTCCGCGGCTCACGCCTCAACGGCAAGGACGCTCTCCTCATTCTGTCCGTCGGCGGTGGCAATTTGGAGAAAAACGTTTCGCCCGGTTTCATCTCCGCCATCCAGCTCGCCAAACAAGTCGGCGCGCGCGTGATCGGCATCGTGGGCAAGGACGGCGGCTACACGGCCACACAGGCCGACGCCTGCGTCATCGTTCCCACCGTCAACCCGAACAACATCACCCCGCACAGCGAGGCATTTCAGGCGGTGGTCTGGCATCTCTTCGTGTCGCATCCCGATTTGAAGATGAACCAGACCAAGTGGGAAAGCGTCGCGGCGCCGAA
>JBBRLB010000245.1:0-2864 GCA_038231575.1 Opitutales bacterium
CGCCTTGCGTTCGCCGCGCGGCACCCCGACGGCCTCGATGATCGCGAGAATGTTCTGCGCGACGGTGAGTTTGCGGAAGACCGACGGTTCCTGCGGCAGATAACCGATGCCGTGGCGCGCGCGCTCATGCATGCGCAGGCGCGTGATATCCATGCCGTCGAGCCGGACCACGCCCGCCGAGGCCGGGACCAAGCCCACGATCATGTAAAACGTGGTGGTCATGCCGGCGCCGTTGGGCCCGAGCAGGCCGACGACCTCGCCGGCGCGGAAGTGCACCTTCACGCCGTCCACGACCGTGCGGGAGCCGAACCTCTTCACGAGACCCTCGGTCTCGATCTGCGAAATCGGCGACGCGGGGGCGCTCATTTCTGCGGGTCGGGCTTGGGCGCGGTGTCCGTCGGCGCGGGGACCTTGCTCTTGTCGAAGCCGAGATCCTTGATCGCGGGGGCGGTGATGCGGACATTGTCGCCCTGCACACGGCGTTCGCCGCGCAGCATGAGCAGCCGGTCGCCGGTCCACGTCCACTCGGGTTTACCGGTCTTGTCGAGATCGACGACCTTGGGACTCTCCGTGAGCGTGATGCGATCCTCGCCGGGCACGACCTCGGCGCGGCCGCAGGTCGCTTCGCGGTTGCTGTCGCTTTGGAAAATCTTCACGTGCCCGGTGGCGACGAGGGATTTGAAACGGTTTTGCTTGGAGACGAGCTGCGTGCCGTCACCGGAGCGGAGTGAGATGAGTTCAACCCGATCACAGGTGATGCGCAGATTGGTGCCGCTGACGGTGACGTGATCCCAGAGAATCGTGAGCACTTCCTTTTCGGTGCTGCGCGAGTCCAAGTGATCGCTGGTCAGCACCGTGTCCTCGAGGGCGGGCTCGGCGGCGCGGAGCGGGGCGGGGGCGACGAGGCCGCCGCCGAGGAGAAAAGCCGCAAGGGCGCGAAGGGACGGTGTCATTTGAGGATGGCGTGCAATTGCGCATGCAAGACGACGCGCACGTTTTGGTCGATCAAAACTCGTTTCGCCCCCTGGTCGAAGGACCAGCGCTCGCCGGTGACCTCCATGTCATCGTGGATGAAGCGGAGGGATTTTTCGCCGGTCGCGCGCTTCTCGTTGGCAAAAAAATGGGCGGACTGGCTGAGCAGGATGGTGTCCGGGCGCGCGGCGGCATCACCGGAAAACGTCGTGATCTGGAGATCGGTGATGTCGAGGCGGTTGGCTCCGACCGCGTGGGCCTCGGAACCGCGGAGCGTCATCGAGCGGAAACCCTCCTTGTCGGTGAACAGCGGCAGCACCCAGTTTTTCGCCGGCGGGCCGATCGTTTCGGCGCGGGGCATGACGCCGGCGGGCGCGGGCACCGCGGAGGGGGATTGCGCGCAAACGATCGTGGCGGCGAGGAGGGCGAGAAGTGAAAGCGGGCGTTTCAAGCAGGAGGAGATCCTAGACCGCGGGCGGCGAGCAGATGTTCACAAATTTCCCGGACCGCGCCGTGGCCGGCGGGGCGCGCGGGCACGAGGTCGGCGACAGCAAGCGCCGCGGGCATCGAGCCGGAGGGTGCAATGCCGATGCCGGCCCACGCGATGGCGGGCGCGTCGATGTCGTCGTCGCCCATGTAGGCGCACTGCTCGGCGGAAAGCGCGAGCTTGAGGGCGATTTCCTGCAGCGCGGTGATCTTGTCGATGCGGCCCTGGATCACGTGCGGAATTTTCAACTCGGTCGCACGCGCGGTCGTCGCGCCCGAAGCCCGCCCGCTGATCCACGCGACGGCGATGCCGGCTCTTTCGAGCCGCTTGAGGCCGAGGCCGTCGAGGATGGAGAAGTTTTTCGCCTCGGTGCCGTCGGAGGAAATGAGCACGGTGCCGTCGGTCAGCACGCCGTCGACATCCATGGCGAAGAGACGGACGGCGGCCCAGCGACTGCGGCTAATTGCGGATTTCTTGGCGGCCATAGGAGGTCGAGAAGGATTGGTCTTATGCTGAAATCTTGGAGCCGTCAGTCCCAGTGGGTTTACGGATTTTCTTCGATAAGCATTGCCACGCGATCGTCATGGTCAGCCAGAATAAATAGAGAGCTACCGCGAAGACTAGCAATGAGTCGGAGGGCAGCCCAAAATTTACTCCTAAAGCGTCAGTGATTTGAGGAGCTGGAAACAAAATCAGTTCAGCAAGATCGGCGGGCCAGCCGTTGGGCCCGCAGATGCCAAGGCTCGAAAACGCTAAGATTAGGCTGGCGGCATAGACGATGACTGCAGCGATCAATGCCCTCACGAGGGTTCTTAGAATCAGATTTTTCACGCTCCGTTTCGTCAAACACTCTTTATTTACCCCATCCACGCCGCGATGCGGTCGATGATTTTTTCCTTCGTGGGACGGAAGGCCTGCTCGAGTTCTGGCGCGAAGGGCACGGGCAGGTCGAGGGCGGCGATGCGCAGCGGCGCGGCTTTCAGCGCGGCGAAATGTTTTTCGGTCAGACGCGCAACGAGCTCGGCGCCGAAGCCGTGGGTGCGGCGGCCTTCGTGCAACACGACGAGCCGGCCGGTGCGCACGAGCGAGGCCTCGATGGCGTCGAGTTGGAGCGGCGCGAGCGCGCGAAGATCGAAGAGGTCGAAGGTCTTTTCGTATTCGGCGGCGAAGTAGCTGCACGCTTCGTCGGCGAGGTGGACCATTTCGCCGTAGGTGACGAAGGTCGCGAAGTCGCCCGCGCGTAGTTTTTTCGGGGCCCACACGCCGCGATAATTGGCGTCCCACGCGACCGGCGCGCGGCCGCGGCGGTAGAGCGCCTTGTGCTCGAAGAGGAGCACGGGGTTGTCGTCTTCGTAGGCGGCGAGGAGCGCGTTGAACGCGTCCTGCGGCGTGCTGGGGTAGAGCG